>JAUIGD010000371.1 GCA_030430255.1 Verrucomicrobiia bacterium | reverse complement strand
GATCCTTCAGCATGACGGCCAACTCACTCCCGCACGACAAACCGCAGCCGCAGGAACAGCCTCCCATCCGGCGCGGGCGACGTGATCCCATACCGCGTCGTTCCATCGTTTTGATAGAACTCAAGCGCATCGCCCCCGACGTCGACCCACCCAACCAGGTCCCCAGACTGCTGCAAGACCGCGAACGCCCCGTCTGCCGCGGTCCGGGCGGTGTAGGAGAAGAGCACTTGGCCGCCGGACACCGCCAGCTCCGGAGGCGCGGCGAGAAGGTAGGATCCGAGGTCGCCCCCCGCATACGGGATCGCATCGTCGAGCCCCGGGTTCCCCCCTGGCGCCGCGCTGGCCCGCCAGTTCGCCGGGTCGGCGGGGTCGGGGTTGGCCGCGGGGCGGATCAACACCAGGCTCGGCCCGCCGCCGTCGGGCGCCGTCGGCCAAGGCGGATCGTCGTTGTAGGAGAACTCCTTGATCGTGCTGCCGGTCGCGTCCTCGAGCTTCAACCGGTCGCTGCCGTTGTTCAGCCGCGAGCCGCCCGCGAAGTCGGCGAAGTGCACGGCGACGCGCGCGCCGGGCGCGAGGGTCGTCCCGGCCGGGAAGGCGTAGTCGATCCCGGCCGTGAAGCGCACGCCGGCCAGGTCGAGGGTCACCGTATCGCTGATGTTCATCAGCTCGATGAACTCCGCGTCCGGCGTCGGGTCGGCCGGGTGGTACATGATCTCGCTGATCACGAGGTAGAGCTGCGCGTCGCTCGGGTCGACCGGCGTCGTGAAGGACGCGACCTCGACCTTGTCCCGGTCGAGGAGGAGGACGGTCTCGCCGAAGTTGGACAGGTGCCCCGAGTAAGGGCCGACGCTGAGCCGCTCCTCGCCGCCGGTGGGCGAGGCCGCGCGGTTGCGGAAGGCCAAGGTGTCCGGGCTGACGTAGAGCGCCCCGCCGCGCTCGATCACCGTGCCCGGGGCGAAGGTGAACTCCACCCCGCCCGCCAAGCACCAGCCGGATAGGTCGATCTCCGTCGCCTCGTGGTTCTGCAGCACGAGGTATTCTTCGTCCTGGTTGCCCGAGGGCGGGTTGTGCTCGGCGCCGGTGATGGTGATGTCCGGGTCGGCGGGCTGCGGCCCGGGGATCAGCGAGGGGTAGTTGTTGAACAGGACGTTGCGGCGGCTGTTCAGGTAGCTGTCGACCGCCGAGAGGTTGCCGCTCAGCGGCGGGCTGGCCGGGGCGATGATCTCGTCGGCGCGGTTCTCGAAGTAGCGCTCCGCGGCGGGCGTGGTCCCGCTTTGGAGGAGCTCGTCCATCAGGGTCCGCAGCCGGCGCAGGTACAGCCGCTGCGTGGTCGTCTCCTCGAAGATCACATCGTAGAGGATGTTCCACTGGTCCGCGTTCTGCTTCTTGTGTTCCTCGTCGCCGAAGAAGGGGTGCGGCAGGTGGGTGCCGCCGTCGCCGAGGATGCCGAAGGTGAAGTCCTTGTCCCAGGGGAACATGCGCCAGCGGTCGTCACCGCGGATATCGCGGTAGACGTAGAAGTTCTTCCGCAGGTCGTCGGCGTCCTGGATGATGCTGCGGACGGCGAGGTAGTTGCAGACCTGCGGCAGGTCCAGCTCGTCGATCACGTAGCGGCGGCGCTCGGCGGAGGTCGGCAGGTTGAGCCCGGCCACGAGGTCGGCGATCGACGAGAGGTCGCCCTTGTCGTTGGTCTTCTTCTCGATGCCGGTGATCGTGTCGAAGAACACGGGGTTCAGGTTCGAGCGCTGCACCATCTTGTAGAGGTCGCCGTCCTCGTCGTAGCCGTTGCGGTCGAGGAAGTCCTCGTCCACCTGCTCGATGAACACGCCGACGCGGTCGGCGCCGCCGTTGACCCGCAGCTGCCAGAGCGCGGACTGGCACGAGGCGACGCCAGCGACGCGGTGGGCGTCGAAGGCGAGGGTCTGCCGCACGTAGGTGGGGTCGGCCCCGTTGCCGTTGATGTTGATCTCGCTCACCTTCGGCATCGTGTCGTCCACGTAGAAGGGTTCGCCCTTGTTGAAGTCGAACTTCTGCGAAACGGAGCCGTTGGTCGCCCCGCCGCGCGAGCGGACGAAGACGTTGTCGTAGAAGCGGCCGGCGAAGAACACCGACGCGCGCACGCCGCTGCGCGTGTGCCCGGCCGAGGGGTTGGTGGTGAACCAATGGAACACCGGCAGCCCCGAGGCGGCGGCCGGGTCCTCGACGACCGTCCCGAAGTACTGCGCCGACTGGCTGTGGCCGGTCTGCACCAGGAAGGGCGGCGCGTTCGAGGCGTTGCCGTCGCCGTCGCTCGCCACCACCCGCCAGCGCAGCATGTCGCCGCCGGAGTAGGCGGAAGCCGGCACGGCCACCGTCCAGATCCCGTCGCCGGCGACCGCGTCGGGCGCGGCGCCGTCGTCGCGCATCGTCACCGCCGCCTCGGCGCCATAGCCGACCCGGTAGTGCAGTTCGACGCCGGACACGGGCGCCAGCCGCGGCTCGACGGCGGCGGTGACGACGAGGTCCTCCGAGGCCGCGGGCTGCGCCGGGAGGTGGGCGACCTCGCCGACGGTCGGCCCGGGGATGATCGGGCCGCCCGTGTTCGGCGCGCCCGGGGTCGCGACCGCGAGGTAGCCGAGCTGCGGGGCGCCGCTGCCGGCCAGCGACAGGGTGAGCTGCGGATCGATCACGAAATCGGAGCTGCCGCTGCTGCGGTTGAGGCCGTGGATCGCGAGGACGTTGTCGCCGTTGAGCAGCGCGGCGCGGAACCCGGTGGCGTCGATGTGTTCGAGCGACAGCGGCTCCGGCTGGTTCTGGGTCGCGGTGCTGTCCCACACCGGCGCGGCGGGGGCGTTGCGCGACGCGATCTCGGTGCCGTTGAGGTAGGCGACGAAGCCGTCGTCGTAGCGGGCGGCGAAATCGATCGCGGTGACCGCGGACGCGTCCTCGACGGTGAACGGGATCCGGATGTAGATGGACGGGTGGACGCCCCGCAGCGCGGCCTCGACGTCGATGTCGATCCACACATCGTAGTCGCTGCCGCCGTCGAAGCCGACCCCCGTCCCGGTCCCGGAGCTGTCCCACGCCGCGCCCTGGGCGAAGCTCGGCGCCGTCCAGGTGGTGCCCAGCGAGCCGTCGGTCGGCACGAGCCAGGCGGCGTCGGAGCCGGCGATGGCGTCGGCGCTGCTCCCCCCACCTTGATAGACACCGTAGGGGATGTCGGAGAACTGGAACGGGAAGGCCGGGGCGAAGTCGTCGACCACCGTCTCGCCGTCGGGGCCGATGAGGCCGAGGTATTCGCCCGACGAGGAGAGCCGGAAGTTGGTGTGCAGGTAGCCGGCTCCGTCGACGTAGCCGTCGGCGTTCTGCCCGGAGGCGAAGACGAGCAGGAACCCGCCGTCCGGCAGGACCACGCCGGACGGGAAGCGCCACTTGGTCAAGTTCCCGGCGGAGTCGGTCAGGTAGTAACCGGAGAGGTCCGCCTCGCCCGGGCCGGCGTTGTGGATCTCGATCCAGTCGCTCCTGTTGCCGTCGCCGTCATCGATGCCGGAGTCGTTGACGGCCATGAACTCGTTGATCCGCAGCCCCGCGCCGGGCACGGCGTCGCCGACGCGGGCGCTCAGGTTCACCGTCCGGACCGGGAACATCGCGTCATCGCTCGCGACCGTCAGGGTCGCGGTGTAGGTGCGGTCCCCGTCGGGCGTGAAGGTCAGGCCGATCGAGCCGGCGCCCGCGGGGGGCAGCGAGGCCGGGAAGGAGTCGACGGAGAACCGTGCCGCGTCGGGGCCGCCGACCGTGGCCGACGTGATCGTCAGCGCCTTGCCGCCCCCGGCGTTCGACACCGGCAGGGCGGCGGTCTGGGCGCCCGCGCCGCCCGGGAAGGCGCCGAGGTTGAACGACACCGGCAGCTCCAGCTTCGGGTCGTGCACGAAGCCGGACAGCGAGATCGCCGCGCTCGGTGTCTCCGCGTCGTTGCTAGCGATCGCGAGCGCCGCGGCCACCGCGCCGGAGACGGAGGTCGGGTCGAAACTGATCAGCAGGTCGGCGGTCGCGCCCGGGGCGATCGGCGCGGGCAGCGAGATCACCGAGAAGGCGGCGGCCTCGGGCCCGGAGAAGCTCGCGCCCGACACGGCGAGGGCGATCGCCGCACCGCCGTTGGTCACCGGCACGGCGATGGTCTGCACCGAGCCGTCGAGGTCGAGCGCGATGCCCGCCGGCACGACGATGGCGGGATCGTTGGCGGGGACGGCGTCCTCGAAGGCGACCTCGCCGATACCGATGCGGTCGCCGCCGGACGGGTTGACCGCGTAGAAGTTGTCGGTCGGCAGCAGCTCGACGTAGCGCGCCGTCACCGTCTGGCTGAACGGGAAGCTCTGCCGCGGCGACTCGTCCTGCACCGGGCTGAACACCGGGTTGTAGCCGATCGACGCGCCGAAGCCGGCTGTCCCCTCGGCGGCGGTGGCGAAGCGGAGCTCGAACTCCATGACGCCGTTGGCGTTGGTGTTCGCGTATCCCCAGACGCTGATCTCCGAGAGGGCGCGGTTTTGACCGAGGTCGAACACGAGCCGGGCCCGCGGTGAGGGCAAGGGCGAGAAGTAGTCACCGCTGCCGCCGTTGGGGGCGTTGGTGACCCAGCGGCTGCCCGAGCCCGAACCGAGCTGGGCGTGCGGCACTGAGGCGTCGAAGCCAGAACCCGGTCCGGCGACGAGGTTCGAGACCGGCCAGTGGTCGGTCGCGGCGGTGTCGGAGGTGACGCCGGCGATGGGGTGGAATTCGGCGCCGGGGGCGCTCGCGGCACAGGCGAGCAGGCCGGCGCACGCGGATGCGTAGAGCTTCGGGAACATGGGGAGTCGTCGGGGGACAGCGGCAGTTTCGCGCCCCCCAGGCGGTCACGCAAATTCCGCGCCAAGCACCGCGGAGACCCGCTCAGAGGCGGCGCACGCGGTAGAGCACCGTCGGCTCTCCCGCCGGGGCCGAGGTGTCGGTGAACACGGTCGTCCCGGCCTCGCCGACCACCCCGTCGTCGAGTTCGTTGGTCCAATCGGCGCCGTCGGTGGAGCGATCGACCGCGTATATCGCGCCGGCGTTCGAGGTGAACTCGAACTCCACCTCGGTCGGGCTGAGGCGCGCCATGCGGACGATGGCGAAGTCGGCTCCGGGGCCGTCGATGATCGCGAAGGCGACTTCGCCTGCCCCGACGCGGTCGCCGCCGAGATAGGGCACGACGTTGCCCGGCGGGATGAAGAGGTTGTCGATGCAGGTCAGCTCAACGTAGCGGGCAAACGCGGTCTGCTCGAAAGTGAAGCTGTTGCGCGCGAGGGCGTCCTCGTAGGGCAAGAGGCCAGCATCCAGCCCTCCGAAGACCGGATTGTAAGTGATCGAGTTGCCGAACGCGACAGGCCCCTCGGCGGCGGTGGCGAAGCGCAGGCTGAACTCAGTGAGGCCGTTGGTGTTGGAGTCCGAGTAGCCCCAAAGGCTGATCTCATTGATCGCACGATCCCCGCCGAGGTCGAAGACCAGCACGGGTTGTCCGGTGGTCTCGATGTAGTCGCAAGGGAAACCACAGGCATCGGTAACCCAGAGCCCCTCTGGCCCACCGGAGATGCGGGCATGCGGGAGAGCAGACTCATAGCCGATATCCGCGCCCTGGATCAGGTTGCCCACCGGATAGAAGTCCGTCCCCTCTGTCGAGGCGGTGACGGCCGTGATCGGGTGGAAGGTGTCCGGCTCCTGCAGCGCGAAGGCGGGGATGTCGATGGAGGCGGTCGGGGTGTCCGGGTCGTCGCTCATGATGAGCAGCGTGGCGGAAAGCGCGCCGCTGGCCGCCGAGGCGTCGATCTGGAGCGACAGCAATTCGGCGCCGAAAGCCGGGATGCTGGCGGGGACGACGGTTGCCGAATAGAGCCCCGCATCAGGCCCGGCGAACGAGGCACCCGAGATGGTCAAATCCGAGCCCCCATCGTTGCGCAGGCGGATGGTGAGGTTGCGCACGCCGCTGATGCGGCCGCGGTCGATCACGTCCGCAGGGATGACGAGGTTCCCCGGCCCGAAGCTCTCACCGGTGAGCATCACCTCGGCGGTCGGCGTGTCGGGGTCGTCGCTCGCGATCTGCAGCGTGGCGGTGAACACCCCGGCGTAGGCCGCGGGGTCGACGCTCAGCTCGACGTCAGCGGACTCCAACGGCGCGACTGTCGGCGGGAAAGCGGTGACCATGAACAGGTCCGAATTGGCTCCGACCACCGTCGCGCCAGAGAGGTTCAAGGTCGAGCCGCCGAGGTTGGCGACGGTGACCGTGAAAGTCTGCGGCGCGAACAGTTGCCCGAGATCGACCGAGGCGGGAACGCTGATGTCCTGCTCCGCGG
>JAUIGD010000370.1 GCA_030430255.1 Verrucomicrobiia bacterium | reverse complement strand
CGGTGGCGGGGAAATTGTCAGGCTCGGGGGAGAGGCCGACCGACAACAGCTCGGCGGCGGCGGCGGGGTCGGCGGCGAAGCGTTCCGATTCGGATGCGAGGAGCGCCGTCAGCACCTCGGTTTCGGCGGGGGTCGGCGGCCGCGAGAGCACGGTCCGGAACGCCCACTCCAACCGCTCGGACACCCCCTCCCCGCCCTCGGTGATGATCCGCGCGGCGAGGGCGCGGGCGGCCTCGACATAGCTGGGGTCGTTGAGCAGGACGAGCGCCTGCAGCGGCGTGTTCGAGCGCGTGCGCTGGGCGGTGCACTCCTCGCGCGACGGGGCGTCGAAGGCCAGCAGCGCCGGGTGCAGGAAGCTGCGCTGCCAGTGGGTGTAGAGCGCACGTCGGTATTGGGCGGGGCCGCTGTCGTGCTGCCACTTGCGGGCGGGGAAGTTGAGGTGTTGCCAGTATCCAGCGGGTTGATAGGGCTTCACGCTGGGGCCGCCGAGCTCCTCGGCGAGCAACCCCGAAACGTAGAGGGCGCCGTCGCGGATCATTTCGGCGTCGAGGCGGTGCTTCGACGCGCGGGCGTAACGCTTGTTCGCCGGGTCCGATGCGAGGTCCGCGGGGGTCGCCCTGGACGATCGCGCATAGGCCTCGGCGGTGACCAGCAAGCGCACCATGTGCTTCACGTCCCAGCCGGACTCGACGAACTCGACCGCCAGCCAGTCGAGCAGCGCCGGGTGGGTGGGCCAGCGGCCCTGCGAGCCGAGGTCGTCGAGGTTGCGCGACAGGCCGGCGCCGTAGAAGAGCGCCCACAGGCGGTTCACAAAGGCGCGCGAGGCCGACGGGTTCGCCGGGTCGGTGATCCAGTTCGCGAGGTCGAGCCGCGACGGGCGGCGGTCGCCGGTCGCGACGGTGCCGAGCGAGGCCGGGACCGCGGGGCCGACGACCTCGCCGCTGTCGTCGAGCCAGTTCCCGCGCGGCAGGATGCGGGTGGTGCGCGGCGTCGCCATCGCGACCGTCGCCAGCGTGCGCGGCAGGGCGGCGGCGAAGGCGTCGCGCTCCTTGACCGCGGCGTCGCGCGCGGCGCGGGCCTCGGCGGTCGCCGGGGCGGTGGCGAGGAAGTGGTCGGCCAACGCTTTCGTCGCGGCGGCGTCGCGCTCCGCGGCGGGCACGGCCAAGGCGGCGGCGACCGGGCCGGGCAGGGCCTCGCCGGCAGCGGCGAAGTAGAAGCCGGCACCGCTGGAGACGTTGGTGATCTTCAGCAGCAGCTCGCTGCGGCCGGCGGGCAGATCGAGCGTCAGCTTCTCCTGGTCGGGCGCGGGACCGCGGGCGACGAAGTGGTCGAGCTTCAACTCGCCGCCGAGCCAGACTTTGATGGCGTCATCGGAACCGAGCGACAGGGCGACCTGCCCCGCCTCGCTCATGTCGATCGTGCGGAAGAGGTACCAGGCGGCGTTGGCGTCGCCGGGCAGGGCGTGCACCTTGCCGTCGGTGAATTCCGCGCGCGCGGCCCAGCGTTTGCCGTCGGCTTCGGCGCCGAGGTCGATCCCTGCCTCGGGAACGAAGGCCCCCGCGTGGGCGGTCTCGGCGGTGTCGGCCTGGAAGGGGCCGATGAGCTGCCACTCTCCGAAGCGCGGCCGCGAGCCGGCGGACAACGCCTCGAGCCACTCCGCCATCGCCGCCTCCCGCTCGGGGGTCATCGCCGCCGCGGCGGCGGTCAGCTCGCTGACCCGTGCCTCCAGCTCCGCCAGGCGCGCTGCCTGCTCGGGGCTGGGCGCGGGCGTGCCGGCGCCACGCTTGCCGACGCCCGGCTCCTCGATGTCGGCGAAGAACGCCGCCATCGAATAGAAGTCCCGTATCGTGAACGGGTCGTATTTGTGGTCGTGGCACTGCGCGCAGGCCAAAGTCGCGCCGAGCCACACCGAACTCACGTTGCGCACGCGGTCGGCGGCGTAGATGGCGCGGTATTCCTTCTCTTGGGCGCCGCCTTCCTCGGTGGTCTGGAGGAGCCGGTTGTAGGTCGAGGCGATGACCGCGTCGCAGCCACCGTCCAGCAGGTCTCCAGCGAGTTGATATCGGGTGAAGACGTCGTAGGGGAGGTTGTCGTTGAACGCGCGGATCACCCACTCGCGGTAGGGGTAGACGTTCATCGGGTTGTCGCTGTGGTAGCCGATGGAATCGGCGTAGCGGACGAGGTCGAGCCAGTAGGCGGCCATGCGCTCGCCGAAACGCGGCGAGGCGAGCAGCGCGTCGGCGCGGGCGGCGACCGCCGCGCCGGGATCGGCGGCGAAGGCTTCCGTAAAGCTCGCCACCTCGGCCGGCGTCGGCGGCAGGCCGCTCAGGTCGAGGTGCAGCCGACGCGCGAGCTCATGCGGCTCGGCGGCGGGCGCGGGACGGACCTCGTCGGCGGCGAGCGCGGCGTCGATGAAGTGGTCGACCGGATGCGCCCCGTCGGGCACGGCCGCCTTCGACGGCGGCTCGTACGCCCAATGCCCCTCGAACTTCGCCCCTTCCGCGACCCACTGCCGCAGCAGCGCGATCTCGTCGGCGGTCAGCGTCTTGTCCGACTCCGGCGGCGGCATGAGTTCGTCCTCGTCCTCGGCGACCAGACGGTAGATCAACTCGCTGGCGTCGGGGTCGCCCGGCACGATCGAGGTCACGCCGTCGCGCTCTTCGAAGGCGCCGCCGTCGGCGACGTCGAGCCGCAGGTCGGCCTTGCGCTCGTGCTCGTCGAAGCCGTGGCAGGCGAAGCAGTTCTCCGAAAGGATCGGGCGGATATCGCGGTTGAACTGCACCTCCGCCGTGGCGGCGGCGGGCGCGAGCAGGCAGGCGGCGAGGAGAGGGGCAGCGTGAAGGCGCATGGGTCGCCAAGTTACTCCCCGGACGCCCCCGATTTGAACCGAATTCAGTGCCCGCCTCACGCAGCAGCGACCCGATCCTCGCCGCCTCGCCAAACCCCGAGACGACGTCGCCGTTCACCGTGCGGCAGCGCGGGTAGGGCGCTCTCGCCGAGAGCGCCGCAACGTCCGAGGGCCGAGCCTCCTCGCCAAGAGGCCGGGAGGGTCAGAGGCGGGCGCCTTCCCGCCAGTCACGGCGGAGACGGAGCTCCGCCCTCCAGCAGCAAGCGGAGGGAGAACGCCCCGGTTCTCCGCTCGCGACGGCGGCCTCGGCGATGCCGCCCTACCGGCGATGATCCCTACCGACTGTCCGTTTTCTGCTGCCGCCTCACTCTCCCCAATCCTCCGCCGCCGCCTCGGCGTCTTCGAGCTCGGGGAGGCGCTTGCCGTAGCCGTGCTCGTCAATCAATCGGCGCGCCTCGGCGAGGGCGGCGCGGTCGCGGAACAGGCGGGCGCGGTGCAGGTGGACATCGGCGAGGTGGAGCGGCATCGGCCCGCGCTCGGCGATGTCCTGCGCCTCCGCCAGCAGCGCCGCCGCGCCCTCCGCGTCGTCGGCCAGCGCCCCGCGGTAGAGGGCGGCGGTCAGTAGGCCGCGGGGGAAGTCGTCGAGCTGGCCGGCCTTGCGCAGGCCGTCGAGGGCTTGGTCTAAGTGGGGAATGCGGAGTTCGGAGTGCGGAACCCCGGGGCTGCCGGTGGCCGGGGCGGTAGGCGGCGGCCGCCCGCCCTCCAGCAGCGCTCGGTAGAGCGCCGCCCGCGCCAGCGTCAGGTGGTTCAACGCGATATCGAGCAAGTTGCGTGAACCGTTCATCACGATTTCAAGCGCCCGCTCCCCACGCCGTTCGGCTTCGGCGATGGCCGTGGTGGGGGCATCTTGCCCCCGTTCTTCCGCCTTTCCGCCTCCACCGCCCTCCGGCCGGAAGCCGGAGCCAATCTCTCCGCCGCCGCCGTACCCCAAAGCCCGCCGCCACGCCGTGCGCTCGGCGGGGGCGAGCAGCAGGTCGCAGAAGCGGAAGCCTGGCAGGGAGTAGAGCAGGTCGAACTCCGGCTGGTCTTCGCGCTGCATCGCCTCGGCCTCGGCGAAGAGGGCGCGCGCCTCCTCCGCAGCCCGCCCGCCGCGCGCCGCCAGCGCGTCGGCCAGCGTCGTGCGGGTGCCCATCCGCCAGAAGGCGTCGCCGCTGCGGTCGGCGAACTCGACCGCGCGCCGCGCGTCGGCCTTCGCCTCCCCGAGCCGCCCCAGCGTCACCTCCAGCTCGCTGAGGTTGCTGGCACTGATCGCCGCGTTTTGCCAGTCGTCTGTTTCCACGCGGCGATCCATGCCCACCCGCATCGGCTCGACCGCTTCGGTGAGGCGGCCGAGGGCGCGGAGGCGAGTGGCGGCCTCATTTACCAGCCAGGCCTGAGCCGGTGCGCTCAGGTTCGGCGACAGGCGCGACCAGGGCTGCTCGAAAAACGCCGCCACCGCCGCCAGGTCCGCGCCCACCGCGCCGAGCATATTCGTACTGTAGGCGCCGCCGGGGCCAGTGCCGCGCAGGATGCGGGCGGCGTAAACTTCATCGCACGCCTCCTGGTGCCGCCCGGCGAGGCAGCCGTGGACGACCGCCTGGTAGAGCGGCTGCAGGTCGTCGAGGCTGGGGCCTTCGCTAAGAAGACGGTTCAGCTTTTCCTGCGGCGTTCCCTCGCCATCGCCGAGCATCGCAAGGATCCGTCGGACGGCCATTGGGTTTCCGCTTTGCGCCGCCTGCAGGGTTCTCCGCACCTCCATCAGCCGCTCCGTGCGCGTACACTCCGGCGCGCTTTCGCACAGGTGGTCGAAAAGCCGGGAGTGCGCGGCTTTGAACGCCTCGGGCTGGGTCTCGCGCAGCTGCTTGGCGAAGTACTCGCGCACCAGCGGGTGGGCGTCGAGGGGGAGTTCGGAATGCGGGGTGCGGATTGCGGAATTTAAACCGGCTGCGTCCTCCTGCTGCTCGGGGTGGCTGATGAGGTCGATGTCGATCAGGCGCCCGAGGGCCTTGTTCCACTGCGCGTCGGTGAGGTCGGAGAGGGCGTCGGTGAGCCCTTCGATGGGCGGCTCGGCGCGCAGGGCCTTGAGGCAACCGGGGCTGATGGGGCGGTCGAAGAGGCCGGTGAGGCGCAGGACCGCCAGCTCGCGGGCGCGCTCGGGGCCGGCGGCGCTCCACCAGCGCTCGTAGGCGAGCATGACCTTGAAGGCGCTGCGGCCCTCGCGCATGTCCTCGGCGTCGGCCTCCGACCAGTCGATCTCCTTGCGCTTGCGGACGTCGCCGCCGTGGGCGTCGGCGAGGTAGCGCCCGAGCAGGCGCAGGGTCAGCGCGTGACCGCCGGCGTCCTCCCACGCCGCCGCCAGTTCCTTCTCGCTGCCGACCACCTGCAGGTGGCGCAGCAAGGCGACGGCGGCCTCCTTGAGCAGCTTGTCCAGCTTGCGCTCCGGCGCGGTGTTTGCGCGGAAGTTTTTGAGGTCGGCCAGGGTCTCGCGGCTGGTGACGAGGCAGAGGCCGGGGTTGCCCGCGGCCAGCCCGGCGAGCAGCGCGGCGAGCCCTTGGTCCTTGAGCCGTCCGGCCTGCGGGTCTCCCGGCGGGTACTGCAGCGGCTCGATGCCGTCGAGCACGAGCAGCGCCCGGTGCTTCTTGACCAAGCCCGCCAGCCGCGCGCCGCGGTCCCAGGCGCCGCCCTGGGTCGGGTCGGGGTCGCCGAAGAAGGTCAGCGCCTGGCTGATGAAGAGGTCGGCGCTGGACTGGCGGGACTCGCCGGTGCCCTGGCTGTAGAACGACCAGTCGAAGTAACGCTCGACGTCCGGCCAGCCCCGCGCGGCGAGACGCTCGGCGACCCAGTGGGCGACGAGCGAAGTCTTGCCGACGCCGCCCCAGGCGACCAGCGACAGCACGTGGACGCGGTCGCGCGCGGCCCAGGTGTCGTCGAGGAAATCGAGTTCGGACTCGCGGCCGAAGAGGCGCCCCGGGGAGTGGCGGAGGATGCGGGAGGGGGCGAACTTTGGTTCGACCTTCTCGATGCGGACGATGTCCTTGAGGTCGCCGATGAGCTGCCCGAGCAGGTCGGCCTCGCCTTCGAAGACGCTGGCGTAGCGGCGCTCCCCGAGCTTGAGGCGGTCGAGGTGTTCTGCCTGCGCGGTTTTGCCCGCCTCGGTGGCATAGACGAACAGCGGCACGCCGAAGTGGAACGCGAGGAAGGCCTCCCATTGCGTGTAGGAGAGGTCGGAGAAATCGCCGAGGCGGGCGCGGAGGTCGGCGTGCTGCGGAGCGGTGAGAAAGGCCTTGCCGTCTTCGGTGGCGAGGAACTGGGCGACGGCCTCGGCGTTCACGGAGCCGGGCAATGCGCCGACGAGGTGGATGACGGCGGAGCAGCCTTTGATGTAGTTGGCGATTTTCTCCAGCGTGTCTTCGGGCACCTGGCGGAAATTCTCCTGCACCTCGACCTTGCAGCCCG
>JAUIGD010000013.1 GCA_030430255.1 Verrucomicrobiia bacterium | reverse complement strand
GGGGGAGGGGGAGGGGGAGGCCCCCGCCGCGCGCTGGGGATCATCCTCCTGTGCCTCGCCCTGTGGTGGGCGCCGGTGCTCTTGGCGGCCGCGACCTTGGGCAAAGACCACACGGTCACCCGCGAGGGCGTGTTCTTCAGCAAGGCGGCGATGGTCACCTTCGGCGGCGCCTACGCGGTGCTGCCCTACATCGGGGAGCAGGCGGTCGAGGACGAGGGCTGGCTCGAGCGCGAGCAGATGATCGACGCCCTCGGGCTGGCGGAGACGACCCCCGGCCCGCTGGTGATGGTGGTGCAGTTCGTCGGCTTCGTCGGCGCCTGGCAGCACCCCGGCGACCTGCCGCCGCTGCTGGCCGCGACCCTCGGCGCGGCGCTCACCACCTGGGTCACCTTCGTCCCCTGCTTCCTGTGGATCTTCCTCGGCGCGCCGTACATCGAGCGCTTGTCGCGCAACGCCCGCATGGCCGGCGCGCTCGCCGCCATCACCGCCGCCGTGGTGGGCGTCATCCTCAACCTCGCCGTCTGGTTCGGCATGGGTGTGCTGCTCCCGGGCGGCAGCCCCGACGCGGTCGCGATCGGCCTCTGCCTGGCCGCCTTCGTCGCCTTGGTGCGGTGGAAGGTCGACCTGCTCTGGGTCGTGGCCGGCGGCCTGGTGCTCGGTCTGCTCCGGCACGCGCTCGGGATCTGAGGGCGGCGGGTTTTTTTTGCCAAAGTTTGCATGTTCGCCGCGGCGGTCCGTCGAGGGGGCATGAAGACGAAAGCCCGTTTCCCCCGCCGTTGCCTGCTCGCCCTCGCCGCCGCCGCGGTGGCCGCTTTGACCAGTTGTGCCCCCGTCCCGCCGGCCCCGCCGGTCGGCGGCGTGCCGATCGGACCGCGCCCCCCGGCGCCGCCCCGCCCGCCGCTGCCGGGCTTCGCGATCGGCGGTCCGGGCGTGCCGTCGCCGCCGCTGCCTGGCCCCGGTCTGCCGTTCATGCCCTGAGCGCGATCTGGCCGCCCCTCCCGCGTTCCCCGAAGCCCTCGCGATCCCCCCCACCCAAACCCCACCCATGGCCGCGGTTTGCCCGAGTCCCCATCGCGAACCCAAAAGGGTGGCGTCCCCCGATCCCCAGGGGGGCGCCACCCGATTTCGCTACCCGCTCGGCCCGGCGGTGGAACTTCGCATTGACGCCGGCCCGGCCCGCGGCGCTATGCTGGCCGAGCGCATGACCGCAGAATCCGGAGGAGACCCAGGTCCCGCCGCCCCCGCCAGCGACGCGCTGCGGCTGGCGGAGGCCGCGCTCGACGGCGACCCCGCCGCGGTGGCCGCCGTGCGCGAGGCCGCGCCGGACGCCCAGCTCGCCGCCGCCCTGCGCAACCGCGGCGCCAACGACACCGAGGCGCAGGACATCGTCGGCGACCTCTGGGCCGATTGCTTCTCCCCGCGCAACGGCCGCCCGCCGCTGCTCGAACGCTACAACGGCAAAGGGCCCCTCGGCGCCTTCCTCACCCGCACCGCGCTCAACCGCCTCATCGACCTCAAGCGCCGCCAAAAGTTTCAAGGCCAGCTCCCCGCCCTCGACGGCGACGCGTTCGGCGCCGACGCCTTCGACCGCCTGCCCGCCGGCGATCCGGAGGGGGGCGGCGGTGGCGCGGACGCCGGCGAGGACCAGCTGGTCGGCATGCTCCGCGACGCCTTGCTCGCGGCCTTCGCCAAGATCGCCCCACAGAAGTTGGCGGTGTTGAAGCTGGTCGCTGTGCACCGGCTCGACCAAGCCCTCGTCGGCCGCATGTGGGGCTGGAGCCAGAGCAAAGTCAGCCGCACGCTGAGCGCCGTCATGGGCGAAGTGCTCGACTCCACCCTCGCCGAGCTGCGACGCATCGACCCCTGGGTCGAACTGCAGTGGGAGGACTTCATCGCGCTCTGCGGGGACTCGATCGACCTCTTCGCCCCCGCGCACCGGACGGGCTGAACTTTTCCCGCATACGCCCCGCCGCCGAACGTCATCCAGGACACCCTCCCCCTCCCAACGCCCGATCGCTCCCCGCCATGCACGACGCCGATTTCTCCATCCTCTCGCAGTTCCTCACCACCTTCGGCCCCGAGGTCGGCGGCCGCGGGGCCGAGGCGCTCACCCCCGAACTCGAGACCCAACTCCGCCAGCTCGGCAGCGGCGACCTCCCCGAGTCCGAGCGCGACGACGTCGCGCGCGAGCTGCTCACCAACCCCGGCGCCGTCGAGTTCCTCCTCGCCCAAGTCGGGGCGAAGTGATGGGGGCATCGGCAGAGCGGCGGCAACGCTGCCTGCGCGCCGTGGGGTGTGGGGGCGCTGGAGGGTGCTGCGGCAGCGCGGTAGCGGGAGGCTCACCTCGAGCGTCCGCAGAGATGCGGCCTCCCCTCCAGCAATCTCCCCCGCGTCAGCCCGAAGTCAGAGGGTCGCCCATCCCCGCGGTGATTGCCTGCGGGCGTCACCCGAGTCGTCCGGGGCCTCGATTGGGCCGGGTGCGATGGCGGGCACCATCGGCGGATCAATAACGCATCTTCAAGACGTTCACGGAGTGCCTCGGGATGCACAGGCGGACGCTCCCCCCCGCTCGGACCGGCTGGGGGTCGGCGGGCCGGACCCGCTCGCCGTCCTCGGTGTTGGAGTCGTCGAGGTGCGCGCTCCAGAGGGTGTGCAGCTCGGCGCCCCGAAGCTCGACCCCGCCGGCGAGGTCGACCGCGCACTCGAGGTCGTGCTCGGGGTGCTTGTTGACCAGCGACAGCGCGATCTCGCGCCTTCCGGCGTCGGTCGTCGCGACCGAGTCCAGGTAGTTCAGCGACCTCCGGACCCCCGTCTCGATGCCGGTGCGCCGCCGGCCGCCCTTCTCCACCGCCGCCTCGTTGAGGTAGTTGCGGGACACCCTGCGATCGATCGGCATCTCCGTCTCGAACTGCTCGCCGACCACCTCGGAGTCGACCAGCACCTTGCCCATATGGTGGGTGAAGAGCTTGAAGACGTAATACTGGGGCCGGCGCACGAGCCCGGTGCCGGTGGTGTGGAGGGCGCCGTTGATGTTCACGAAAGTCGAGTAGTTCGCCATGTCGACGACCCGGCAGTTGCGGATCAGGGTATTGAGGATCGAGGCGGTGACGATGGCGTTCTCGAGCGTGTAGAACCGGTCGTCGTCGACGCGCGGGTTGAGCCAGCCGAACATGTTCCATTCGTCCAGCGACACCTTCATCGGGTGTTCGATGTCGCCGGTGACGCCCTCGATGACCGCCCGCACCCGCTTGATCAGCTCGTCGACGAACTGCGAGATCGACATCAGCTGCAGGTAGTCGTCGAGGTCGAAGCACCCCCAATCGACCGAGTAGTGGTGGACGGAGATCCCGTCGACGAGGTGTTGGAGCTCCCTGACCACCTCGATGTTCCACGCCGGGTCGCTCTCGAAGCCGCAGGCGATCAGGTGCGCCCCGGGATCGGCGAATCGGATCGCCTTGCCGAATTCCATCGCCTTCTTGGCGTAGTCCCGCGCGTCCATGGCACCCATCTGCCAGGGCCCGTAGCATTCGTTCCCCAAGCCCCAGTAGCGGACGCCGAACGGCGCTTCGAAGCCGTGTTCCCGGCGCAGGTCCGCGTAGTGCGTGGGGCGGTCGCTGTTGCAGTATTCGACCCAGTTCATCGCCTCGTCCAAAGTCCCGGTGCCCATGTTGCAACAGAGGTAGGGCGCGGCGCCGGTGGCCCTGCACAACTGGATGAACTCGGCGGTGCCGAATTGGTTGTCCTCCACCGCGCCCCAGGCGTATTCGAAGCGTTTCTTCCGTTCGGCCCGGGGCCCGACCCCGTCCTCCCAGTGGTAGTTGGAAACGAAGTTCCCCCCCGGATACCGCAGGATGGGGACCTTGACCTCCCTCAGGCACTCGACCACATCCCGCCGCAGTCCGAGTTCATCGGACCGCGCGTGACCCGGGTCGAAGAAGCCTCCCTGGATGTTGGCGAAGGCGTGTTCCGTGAAGTGCCCGTAGATCTTCGGGTCGATGCTGCCGATGCTGCGGTTGGGGTTGACGGTGATCTGGTACATGCGGCGTTCCGTGGTTCGTTCGGCGCACCGTTCGCTGCGGCTGGCGCCGGGGTGGGCGGAGTCTTGCCAACGCGGTGCCGGGGATCAATCCGAATCGGCTGCGGGCCGGTGGCCATCTCGCCCCTGGATCCGGCGACCGATCCGGGCTATGACCCCGGCATCGTATCCGGCGTCGTATCACGGTGGCTGCGATCGACCTAGGCGTGAAGCCGCAAACATGGAAACACGAACACTCGTCGTCGGCGCCACCGGTGCCACCGGAGGCCTGCTCGTCGCGCAGCTCCTCGAGAGGGGAGGGCGGGTGACCGCGATCGTGCGTTCTCGAGACCGCCTGCCCGCGGCGGTCCGCGAGGACGCGAACCTCACCGTCGTCGAGGCGAGCGTGTTGGAGCTCACCGACCAGCAGCTGGCCGATCACGTCCGGGGCTGTGCGGCGGTCGCCTCCTGCCTCGGGCACAACCTGACGTTCAAAGGGGTCTTCGGGCGTCCGCGGCGGCTGGTGACGGATGCGGTGCGGCGGCTGTGTGGCGCGATCGAGGCCAACCGTCCGGAGGGGCCGACGAAGTTCGTGCTGATGAACACCACCGGGGTGAGGAACCGCGATCTGGGCGAGCGGGTTTCGATCGCCCAGCGCGGTGTCATCGCGCTTCTGCGCTTTCTGGTCCCGCCGCATGCCGACAACGAGGATGCGGCGGACTATCTGCGCACGATGATCGGGCAGGCGGACGGGGCGGTGCAATGGGTGGCCGTGCGTCCGGACGGCCTGATCGATCGGGACGCCGTCAGCGCTTACGATCTCCACGCCTCGCCCACCCGCAGCGCGATCTTCAATGCGGGCAAAACGAGCCGCATCAACGTCGCCCACTTCATGGCCGACCTGATCACCGAGCCCGCGGTGTGGCGACGATGGAAGGGGCAGATGCCCGTCATCTACAACGCGGAGTGAGTTCCACGTCCCGCCGCGGGCACTTCCACACGGACGCGGAGACGGAGACGGTGCCCTCGTTGACGCCGAGGGCCTTGGCGTGGTGATCGATCCGGGCAGGGTCTTCACCCAGCCGCTGCGCCGATCCTTGCCGCCACCGACCCAGCCTCGACGAATGGCGGCACCTCGCCTGCGGAGGTGATGATCGATCCGGGCGAGGAGTCCGACAGGCTCCTAATCTTTCCACTTCTTCTGGAAGATGGTATCTTTTTCAGGAAATGGGTTGAATAATTTTCACGACATATAATAATTATATTTCTGAGAGTCAAAATTGATCTTCTGTGATTTATGCTGGGAATTCGAGCTTTGATCGAGACCGGGGTGGTGCTGGCGGTGATCGTCGGTGCGAATGCACTTTTCGGTTGGTCGGATCCGGGTTGGGTGTCGTTGAACCCCACCCCGTATCTGCTGGTGCCGCTGTTGCTCGGTCTCCGCTACGGCTTTGCTGCGGGCGTGCTCGCGGGGGGGGCGGCGGTCGTGGTCAGCACGCTCTGGGCGGGGCTGGCCGCCGGTGCCCCTTGGCTCGACGTGCTCGGCGCAAACCCCTTCGCGGTGCTCGCCCTGCCGGCGCTCGGGGCGATCGCCGGCGAGCTGCATCGCTCGGTCTTGGGCAGGGCGGACGCCAGCGAGGAGCGGTTGGCGATGTTCGAGGAGCAGTTTGAACGCCTGTCGACCGAACTGGCGCTCTCCCATGATTCACGAGCGCAGCTCCAGGACGCCTTGGCGCTGCACGGAGCCGAGTTCTGTTCGGCCGACCTCGAACTGCGTGCGCTGTTCGCCGCCGACGCGGGCGACCGCGCCGAGGGCTTGCTCGCGACGCTGGACCGGCTGTGCTCGGTCTCCGAGGCGGCCTTCTACCAAACCGGATCCAAAGGGGAGTTCGAGCGGGAAGCCTCACATGGCGGCCCGGGCGATCGCCTCCCCGGCCGGCTGCGCGACACCGACCCTGCGGGGGCGCTCGCCCGCGCCGCGCTGGACGCTGGCAAACTCGTGACGGCGCGCGAGCTCTGGGAGGGCGGAGCCAAGCCGAGCACCGGCGCGATCGCCGCCCTACCATGGCCGGATGGGGACCGGGTCTTGGTGATCGCGGACATGCCTTTCGCGGCGGTCCAATGGCAGAATTTCGCCCGCATCGAACTGTTCTGTCGGTGGGTGGCCAACACCGAGGCTGACCTCGAGACGGGCGGCCCGCCTGCGGCGGTCGTCGATGGCGACGCCTTCCGCCGCCGGCTCGAACTCGCGGCGGCGAGCGCCGCCGATGCGGGGCCGAGCTCGACCGTCCTCCTGTTCAGCGGCGATGGCGCGAAGCTCCGCGACTCCGTCGTGCCGAAGCTGCGCCCTGCCGACCTCGCCGCCAGCCTCGGCGACGGGTCGAGGCTCGCCGTGCTGCTGCCGATGTCCGGCGGTCGCGACGCCGAAGCCCTCGTGGACCAAGTCGGCGACGGGGTGGCGTGCGAGGCGATCCCGGTGCGTGGCAGGGGCTGCGCCGACGAGATCTGGAACCGCCTGAACGATGTCGCGTAAAGTGCCCGCCCTCGCGCGCGGCGCCCTGGTCGCGCTCGCCCTCGCCATCGAGGCCTTCGTGGTCTCGCTGTTCATCCGCGCCGCCGCGGACGGCGCCGGCATCGCCGAGGCCTTCGCCACCGGCGGGGGGATCGCCGCCCTCGCCCTGCACCTGTTCGGCGCGATCTTCCTCGCCGCGGCCTGCGGCGGGTTCCTCCCGGGTGGCCGCACCGCCGACCGCGCCTCCTTCGTCGTCTTCTATTTCATCGTCGCCTTCGTCCTCCCCGGCTTCGGCGCGCTCGGTGTCGCCGCCCTCACCGCGGTGCTGCGGAGCGGCATCGAGGCCGAGGGCGAGCCGGATTTCATGGTCGGCAACCCCTTGCTCGAGGACGCGGCGCCGGACGGTCCCCCCGAGCTGCACCTGGAACCGCTCGCCGCTGGTCTGGGTTCGCTGGAGCTGCCCAAGTTGCGCGGGGCCGCGCTCGCCCTCCGCCACCGCGCCGCCCACCCCGGCCCGGCCGCGCTGCTGCGGCGCTTCCGCAACGACCCCGACTCCGAACTCCAATTCTACGCCGCCAACGCCCTCGCCGCCGCGACCGAATCCGCCGAGGCGAGGCTCGCCACCCTCGCCGCGCACGTCGCCGACCACCCCGACGACCTCCCCGCCCGCGCCGACCTCGCCGAGGCGCTGCTCGACGCGCCCGCCCCGAGCCCGGCCGAGCGGGCGTCCGCCGCGGCCGCGGCGCTGGAACAGCTCGCCGGCGGCCCGGGTGAACCCGGCCCCCGAGGCGCGAGGAGCCGGCGGCTGGCCGCCCGCGCCCACCTCGCCGCCGGTGGCGATCCCGCCGCCGCCCGCGCCGCCCTCGGCGAGGAGCGGGCCGAGTCCGACCCCGCCGGGGAGAACCTCGAGCTGCTGTTCCGCGAGGGTCGCTGGGGGGCGCTCGCGCGCCTCTGCCGGGGCGCCGTGCCGCCGCCCTCGGCCGCCGCCGCGCGCTTCTGGGCCGGCGCCGAAAATGCCGCATCGAAACCATGAAGAAGCCCCAAGCCGACGTCTGCCTCGTCCTCGAGGGAACCTACCCCTACGTCTCCGGCGGGGTGTCGACCTGGGTCCACCAGGCGGTCGAGGCCATGCCCGACCTCAGGTTCAGCATCCTCTACGTCGGGGCCGAATCCAGCCAGCCGCTGACCGAGCGCTACGATGTCCCTAGCAATGTCGTGGATATCCAGAAGCTCTTCCTGTTCGACGAGCTGCCCCGCCGCGACCGCCTCCCGAGCCGCCGCCCGCCCGGCGCCCGCGCGGGCGTCTACGGCGCGCTCGAGCGCTTCCTCGGCGAGCTCGCCGCCCCCGCCGAAAGCGAGCGCTTCGCCGAGCTCGTCACCGCCTTGGGCTCCGCCGGGCGCGCCTTCGCCTGCGCCAACCTCTGGCGCGACCGCGAGGGCTGGGAGCTGTTGCAGCGCTCCTACGCGCGCGCCGTCGCCGGCGAGTCCTTCCTCAATTTCTTCTGGACCGTGCGCTTCCTCGTCGGCCCGGCCTGGGCCGCCCTGCGGGCGGGCGCCTCGCTCCCCCCCGCACCCGTCTACCACAGCCTCTGCACCGGCTACGCCGGGCTCGTCGCCGCCATCGCCGCGCGCGCCCACGGCTCCCGCTTCCTCCTCAGCGAACACGGCATCTACGTCCGCGAGCGCCTCGCCGAGATCCAGCGCTCGGAGTGGGTGCCGGACACCGCCGCGCGCCGCCCGGGAGTCTTCGAGGAACTCGGCGCCTTCCGCCGCCTGTGGGTGGAGTTCTTCAAGCTCCTCGGCCGCCTGAGCTACAGCTCCGCCGACCACATCACCTCCCTCTTCGAGCGCAACGCCGAGATCCAACGCGCCTTCGGGGCGCCGGCCGACAAGATCGAGATCATCCCCAACGGCATCCGCCCGGACGCCTTCGAGGCAGTGGCGGAGCGCCGCCGGGCGGCCATCGGTAGCCAGCCCGACCGCATGAACGTCGGCTTCCTCGGGCGCGTCGTCCGCATCAAGGATGTGAAGACGCTCCTGCGCGCCGCCCGCGAGGTGACCGAAACCCTCCCCGGCGCCCGCTTCATCGTCGCCGGGCCGACCGACGAAGAACCGGGCTACGCCGAAGCCTGCGAGGACCTCGCCCGGCAGCTGGGCATCGCCGACAAGGTCGAGTTCCGCGGCCCGACCCATCGCGACGACCTGCTGGAGGAGGTCGACGTGATGCTGCTCACCTCGGTGAGCGAGGGCCTGCCCTTCGTCGTGTTGGAGGCCTTCGCCGCCGGCGTCCCCGTCGTCAGCACCGACGTCGGCTCCTGCAGCGAGTTGATCCTCGGCAAACCCGGCGAACAACCCGCCCACGGCGCCGCTGGCGCGGTGGCCCCCGCCGGTGATGCCGCCGCCATCGCGCGGGCTCTCATCCCCCTGCTCTCCGACCGCGAGACCTCCGACCGCATGGGCGAGGCCGGCCGCCGCCGCGTCGCCGCCAGCTACGACCAGGCCGGCGTCTTCGACCGCTACCGCGACCTCTACACCGGCGCCGGGCAACCCTGACCCCGAACACCTACCCTCACCCACACACACCATGGCTGGAGTCGGCTTCGAGATCCGCAAGATGCTGCGCGAGGACACCTATTCGGGTGCCTTCCGCGCCTACGGCTATTCCGCGTTGGTCGCCTGCGGCCCCTGGATCATCTCCATCCTCACCCTCGTCGTCCTCAACGCCCTCCTGCACGGCGCCTTCGACGGCAGCGACGCCGAGCCGATGATCAACATCTTCGCGGCCTCGATCACCCACGTCTACGCGTTCTCGCTGATCCTCGTCGGCCCCTTCGGCCTGGTCTTGACCCGCTACGCGGCCGACCGCTTCTCCGACAAAGAGCCGGAGGCGATCTTCCCCAGCTACCTCGCCGCGCTCACCGTGGTCGCCGCGCTCGCGGCGCTGGTCGGCGGCGCGTTCTTCGCCTTCGGGGTGGGGGGGAGCCTCCTCTACGTCGCCTCGGCCGCGGCGCTGATGGTCTACGTCTGCTGCATCTTCGTCACCGCCAACTACCTGACGGCCCTGCTCGACTACCGCGACGTCGTGTCGAACTTCGCCATCGGCTACGCCGCCAGCGCCGGTGCCGCCTACCTCTGCGCGGTCGAGTTCGGCATCGACGCCGCGCTGGCGGGCTTCGCCGCGGGCCAGCTGCTGCTGCTCGTCCTGCTGTTCCGCTCGCTGAAGCGCGAACTCGGCTACCGGGTCCACCCGAGCTGGGACGTGCTGCGCTACTTCCGCCGGTTCCCGGCGCTGCTGTTGACCGGCCTCCTCTACAACCTCGGCATCTGGATCGACAAACTCATCTTCTGGTGGTTCTCGGGCAAGGGCGAACAGATCGCCGGCCTCATGTACACCGTCCCGGAGTACGACGTGGGCATCTATCTGAGCCTGCTGTCGATCGTGCCGGGGATGGCCGTGTTCTTCCTCAACATCGAGACCTCGTTCGCCGAACGCTTCCAGGGCTTCTTCTCCCGCGTCGAGCACGGCGGCACGCTGGAGCAGATCGGCGCCGAACGGGACGCCATCGCCACCGCCCTGCGCGACGGCTTCGCGTCGCTGATCAAAGTGCAGGCCGTGGTGACGATCTTCCTCGCCGTGTTCGGCGGCCAGATCCTCGAGGTCATCGGCATCGGCTCCATGCAGGTCGGCGTGTTCCGCGTCACCCTGTTCGGCGCCTTCCTCCTCGTCGTCTTCCTCTCGCTGCTGACCGTCTTGTTCTACTTCGACGACCGCCGCGGCGCGCTGCTCTGCACCGCCGTCTTCGTCGTCGCCAACGCCCTCCTCTCGCTGGCGCTCTCCGGCCACGAACGCTGGTTCGGCTACGGCTTCGTCGTCGCCTCGGGGCTCGCCATGGTCCTCTCCGGCCACCGCGTCAACCGCCGCCTCGCCGAGCTCGAATACCGCGTCTTCTGCGGCGGGTAGGCAGCGCCGCGCCCCACCGCGGAAAATCACGAATTAATCGGCCAGCCCATCCCCGGGGCAAAGGATGGGCCGCGCGTGATTGGACCATGAACCCGCGGGAGGGGCGCCGTGGGGCCAAAATGGCTCCCGCCGCGGGGTTTTTGGTGGTTTGAGGGCTCGAGACGCATTGCCAGCCGGTGGCGTCGCCGGTTACAATTCCGCCCCAAATCCCAAAACATCCCCCGATGACCGCACCCTCCCCCACCCGCGGCCTCGGCGGGGCCTTGGCCTGCGCCACCGCCCTCGCCTCGCACCACGGACACGCCGCCGCTCCCGGTTCGACCCCGTTGGGTCCACCCTCGCACGGTGCCGAGGCCGCCCCGCTCTTCGAAGCCCTCGACCCGGCGCAGACCGGCTTCCGCTTCGTCAGCGAACTCCGGGCCGACCACCCCACCGCCTACCTCTACCGTTCGGGTTTCGCCTGCGGCGGGGTCGCCGCCGGGGACGTCGATGGCGACGGTTGGCCCGACCTGTTCTGTGTCGGCGGCGCGGGGGCGAACACGCTCTTCCGGCAGGTCCCACCCGGCGCCGGCGCGGCCGCGGGGCTCCGCTTCGAGGACATCACCGCCGCCTCGCCAGGCCTCGACGGCGGCGCGCATTGGGGGGCGGGCTGCTCCTTCGCGGACCTCGACCTCGACGGCGACCTCGACCTCTTCGTCTGCCGCTACGACGCGCCGAACGGGGTCTTCTTGAACGACGGCAAAGGCCGCTTCACGCCGGCGCCCGCGGGCACCGGGCTGGACATCACCGACGCCTGCCACACGCCGGCCTTCGCCGACTACGACGGCGACGGCGACCTCGACCTCTACCTCGCCACCAACCGCTACGAGGACCCGCAGGGCTACCGCGGCGAGCAGGCGATCACCATCGGTGACGACGGCCGACCCGCCGTGCGCCGGGGCTTTGAGAAGTACTACGCCACCTGGTTCGAGGACTTCGACAACTGGGGGATCAACGCCTACGGCCGCGAGGACTACCTGCTCCGCAACGACGGCCCGGGGGCCGACGGCGCGCCGCGCTTCACCGACGTCACCGAGGAGGCCGGGATCTCCCGCCGCGGCGACGCCCTGTCCGCCCACTGGTGGGACTACGACCTCGACGGCGACCCCGACCTCTACGTCGCCAACGACTTCATCTCCGCCGACCGGCTCTATCAGAACAATGGCGACGGCACCTTCACCGACGTGATCGCCGACGCCGTGCCGCACACCAGCTGGTTCTCCATGGGCGCGGACTTCGGCGACCTCGACGGCGACGGGCTGCCGGAGTTCCTCGTCGCCGACATGTCGGCGACCAACCACTTCAAGCAGAAGACCACCATGGGCGTCATGGGCGGCGACATCCTGCGCCGCGCCAACAGCTCGGCGCCGCCGCAGTACATGCGCAACGCCCTCTACCTCAACGCCGGCGGCGGCCGCTTCCTGGAGGGCGCGTTCCTCTCCGAGATCGAGAGCTCCGACTGGACCTGGACGGTCATGCTCGCCGACTTCGACCTCGACGGCGCCAACGACCTCTTCTTCACCAACGGCACGCCGCGCGCGATGAACGATTCCGACCTCACGCTCAGCAAGGAGCAGCTGGCGGCCAAACACGAATGGGAGTACGTGAAGGGCTTCCCCCGCCGCGACGAGAAGAACCGCGCCTTCCGCAACCTCGGCGGGCTCCACTTCGAAGACGCCAGCGACGCCTGGGGCCTCGGCCTCGTCGGCGTCAGCTACTCCGCGGCCCACGCCGACTTCGACCGCGATGGCGACCTCGACCTCGTCGTCCTCAACGTCGAGGGCGAGGCCTCGCTCTATCAAAACCACGCCGGCGCCGAGAACCGGATCGCGATCGAGCTGCGCGGATCGGAGTCCGACCGCCGCGGCGCCGGCGCGCTGGTCGAGCTGCGCGCCGGGGGCCGGACGCTCACTTGGCAGGCGCAGGCCGACCGCGGCTTCCTCGGCTGCAGCGACCTCGTCGCCTGCTTCGGGCTCGGCGCCGCGGCGTCCGCCGACGAGCTGGTCGTCCGCTGGCCGTCCGGGGCCGTGAGCCGCCACTCCGCGCTCGCCGCAGGCCGCCGCTACCTCGTCTCCGAGGCAGACGCCGCCGGCCCCGCGCCCTCACCGCCCGAGCCCGAGCCGCTCTTCGAAGGGCTCGCCAGCCTCGATCTGCGCGCCCACGACGACCCGCCCTACGACGATTTCGCGCACCAGTCCCTGCTTCCCAACTCCCTGTCCGCCCTCGGCCCAGCCGCCGCCTGGGGGGACCTCGACGGCGATGGCGACGACGACCTCTTCCTCGGCGGCGGCGCCGGCCAACCCGGCGCCCTCTACCGGAACGACGGCGGCAAACTCGCGCCGCTGCCGTGCGCGGCGCTCGCCGCCGACGCGGCGGCCGAGGACATGGGTGCGGTGTTCCTCGACGCCGACTCCGATGGCGACCTCGACCTGTTCGTCGCCTCCGGCAGCTACGAGTTCCCGCCGGGCGACCCGCTGCTCCGCGACCGGCTCTACCTCAACGACGGCGCCGGGGCGCTGGCGGCCGCCCCCGCTGGCGCCGTGCCCGACACCGCCGCCAGCAGCTCCGGCGCCTGCGCCGCGGACCTCGACGGCGACGGCGACCTCGACCTGTTCGTCGGCGGCCGCGTCACCCCTCGCCAGTACCCGGTCGGCCCGCAGAGCGCGCTGCTCGTCAACGAGGGCGGGGCGTTCCGCGACGCGACCGCCGCGCTGGCCCCGGGGCTCGCGGGGGCCGGCATGGTGACCGCGGCCCTGTGGTCGGACGCCGACGGCGACGGTGACCCGGACCTCCTCGTCGCCCGCGAGTGGGGCGCGCCCATGCTGTGGCGGAACAGCGGAGGAAAGCTCGCCGACGCCAGCGAGGACGCCGGCCTCTCCGCGCACCCCGGCTGGTGGAACAGCCTCGCCGCGGCGGACCTCGACGGCGACGGCGACCTCGACCTGGCCGCCGGCAACCAGGGCCTGAACACCAAATACCACGCTTCCTCTAGCAAGCCGGTGGAACTCTATTTCGGCGACTACCACGGCGACGGAAACCGCTGCATCGTCGAGGCCGAGTGGGAGGGCGACACCCTGTTCCCGGTGCGCGGCAAGAGCTGCTCCACCCGCGCGATGCCGCAGCTCGCCGACAAGTTCAGGACCTACCGATCGTTCGCCGCCGCCTCGCTCGGCGAGATCTACGCGCCGGCCAAGCTCGACGACGCGCTGCATTTCAAGGTGACCGAACTCCGCTCCGGGATCTTCCTCAACGATGGCTCCGGGCGCTTCGAGTTCGCCCCGCTGCCCCACCTCGCGCAGATCTCGCCGGCCTTCGGGATCGCCGCGACGGACCTCGACGCCGACGGCCGCACCGACCTCTTCCTCGCCCAGAACTTCTTCGGCCCACAGTCGGAGACCGGGCGCTTCGACGGCGGGGCCGGCATGGTTTTGCTGGGGGAGGGGGGCGGCCGATTCGCCCCGCTCACACTCGCGGAGAGCGGCGTCTTCCTGCGCGGTGACATGACCTCCGCCGCGACCGCCGACCTCGACGGCGACGCCCGCCCGGACCTGCTCGTCGCCCGCAACGCCGCCGCCCCCGCACTGCTCGCCAACCGGGGCGCCGGCGCGCCGGTCGCCGTCCGCCTCCGCGGCCCGGCGGGCAACCCGGCCGCCGCCGGCGCCCGCGTCGCGCTGCGCGCCGGCGAGCGCGTACAGGTCGCCGAGGTCCATGCCGGCTCGGGCTACCTCGGCACCCCAGCCCCGGTGCTCTTCTTCGCCCGCCCCGACTCGCCCGCCGCCACCCTCGAGGTGCGCTGGCCGGACGGCGGGACCTCGACCCATCCGCTGCCGGCCGCCGGCGAGACGGCCACCCTGAGCCGCTGATGGCGCGCGGGCGCTTTTGCCTTTACATCGTCCTCCATCTCCCTCATCAACACGCGATGTTCCGCCACGTTTCCCTCGCTCTGATGGCAGGCGGCGCCCTGCTCGGCGCCGCGCCCGGAGCCGCCGTCATCAACTGGGTCACCACCAACGGCGATGCCGGCTTCTCCGGTGGCAGCGAGGCGACGAACTCGCCCGTCACCACCGACGCCGACGCCGAGACCATCGTCGGCAGCTTCCCGGAGGCCACCCTCGGCGTCGGCCAGTCGCTCGTCCTCAGCGGCTCCTTCAACATCACCGGCAACAGTGGCACGATCCCCGGCAACCAGATCCGCTGGGGCTTCTTCGACGCCCCCGGCACCCCGACCACCGGTGCCGGCAGCGGCTACGTCGGCCTCTGGGCCTCCGCTTCGTCCACCATCTCTTCGGCGGACGGCTCCACCGCCAACCCCTTCTCCGGTTCGGCCTCGTCCGTCATCGCCACGTCCAGCGGTTCCCTGCCGGCCTACGGCTCGACCTACAACTTCACGCTCACCGTGAACCGGCTCGATGCGACGCAGATGGCCGTCTCCGGGGCTTTGACCGACTCGGGCGGCGGCACGCTGATCGAGTGGGCGGAAACGAACGGCGCCGCCTCGCCCGCCTCCTTCACCTACGACGCCGTCGGCATCCTCATCGGCGGCACCACCGACGCCACGGTCGCCACCTTCTCGAACGTCGAGGCGACCCTGATTCCGGAACCTTCCATCGGGTTGTTAGGCGCCTTCGGCGCCCTGTCGCTGCTGTTCCGCCGCCGCCGCTAGGCGCCGCCCCAGAACGATGAGACGTCCCGCCGCCGCCGCCGCGCTCGTTGTTTTGGGCGGCGTCGGTGCCTGTTCCGCGGTGCCCGTCACCGGTTGGGTGACCACCAACGGCGATGCCGGCTTCGTCCCGGGCAGCGAGGCCACCAACGCGCCGGTCACCACCGACGCCAATGCGGAAACGCTCGTCGGCAGCTTCCCCGAGGTGACGCTCGCGGTAGGGGAGTCCATCGAACTCACCGGCAGCGTCGTGGTCTCCGGCCGCGCCGGCATCATCCCCGGCAACCAGATCCGCTGGGGTTTGTTCGACGCCCCGGGTACGCCGACGACGGGCGCGGGCGCGGGCTACGTCGGCGTCTGGGCCGCCGCCAACAACGGCTCGGGCGATATCCGCAGCGCCGACGGCAGCACCGGCAACCCATTCTCCAGCAGCGCCACCACCACCCTCGTCACCGCCTCGGACCCCGACGGCGGCGCCGTCCGCTTCGACGAGACGCTCACCTTTTCGCTGGCGATCTCCCGCCTCGACGAGACCAATATGACGGTCGCCGGCTCCTTGACCAACGGCGCCGATTTCGCGGTGGAGTGGCCGGAGACCACCGCCCCCGCCTCGCCGGAGAGCTTCACCTACGACGCCGTCGGATTCCTCCTCGGCGGCACCACGGAGGCGACTTCGGCGACCTACCGCGACGTCGAGGTGTCGGGCGCAGGGGCCGCGCCGCTCGTCGTCGCCGAGATCGGGCGCGACAGCGGCACCGGCGAAGTCGTGCTCACCTGGACCTCCGTCCCGGGCCGCTTCTACACGGTCGAGTCGAGCTCCGATCTCACCGCCTGGCCGGTCGAGATCGACGACAGCGTCGCCGCCGCCGAGGTTGCGGAAACCACCCGCTTTGCCTTCGAACCCGCCGACTTCGGGATCGAAGGGGCCGCTTTTTTCCGCGTGAGCGAGTCGTCAAATTGACCCCGTGATGCGGCGACGCCCACTCCTCGCCCGCGACATGCATCTCCCAATCTGGTCTGCCGCCGCGCTCATGGCGACCTCGTTCGCCGCGCTCGACGCCGCGCCGGTCACCGGCTGGGTGGCCACCAACGGCGACGCCGGCTTCGCGGGCGGCAGCGAGTCGACCGACTCCCCGGTCACCACCGACGCCGACGCCGAGACGATCGTCGGCAGCTTCCCGGCGGTGACGCTCGAAGTCGGACAACGGTTGCAGCTCACCGGCAGCGTCACCATCAGCGGGCGCAGCGGCACCCTGCCGGGCAACCAGCTCCGCTGGGGTTTGTTCGACGCCCCGGGGGTCCCGTCTACCGGCGCCGGAGCAGGCTACCTCGGCTTCTGGGCGACCGCCCCCGCCTCCGGCGCCGCCGACCTGCGCAGCGCCGACGGCAGCACCACCAACCCCTTCTCCGGCAGCGCCACGGCGCTCGTCGTCTCGGCTTCCGACCCCGATGGCGGCAGCCCCCAGTTCGGCCAGGGCCTCGCCTTCACCCTCGCCGTCGAACGCACCGGCGCCGCCGAGGCCACCGTTTCCGCGTCGCTGAGCAACGGCGCCGACCTGCTCATCGAGTGGCCGCCCACCGCGACCGCCGCCTCGCCCGCGAGCTTCACCTACGACGCCGTCGGTTTCCTGCTGGGCGGAACCTTGGACGCGAGTTCCGCCGCCTTCACCGGGGTCGCCGTCGAGGGTGTCGCCCCACCGGCGGACTCGGACGGCGATGGCATGCCCGACGGCTACGAGACCGCCAACGGCCTCGACCCGGACAGCGATGACGCCGCCCTCGACCTCGACGGCGACACCCTAACGAACATCGACGAATACCGCGGCGCCGACGGCACTCCCGGCTCCGGCGACGAGACCGCGCCCGACCTTGCGGACAGCGACGGCGACGGCAGCCGCGACGACGCCGAACTCGCTCGCGGCACCGACCCGAACGACCCGGACAGCGACGGCGACGGGCTGGCGGACGGCGTCGAGACCGGCACCGGCATCTTCCTGGGGCCCGCCGACACCGGCACCGACCCGCTGCTCGCGGACAGCGACGGCGACACGTCCCCAGACGGCGTCGAAGTCGCGGCCGGCACCGACCCGAACGACGCGGAGAGCCGGCTCGGCGCGCGCCTGTTCGGCATCGACTTCAACCGCGGCGACATCCCGGGGGCGCCGTCGCAAGGGGGCTTCCGCACCCTCGCCGGATCCGCGACCGCGGCCGACAACCCCGCCTCGCTGAGCAAACAGATCGGCCCCGCCACGGCCTCGGTGGCGACGGGCGACGGCTCGCCGCTGGAGTTCCGCGGCGCCAACGGGGACAGCGCGCGGGCGATCCCCGGCGGCGACACCGGGCGCTCGTTCCTGGTCGCCGACTTCGTGGGCACCCGGGCCGGCGAACTGCGCGTGGCTCTCTCCGGCCTGCCCGCGGGCACCCACGTCTGGCGCTCGTGGCACCTCGACCCCTCCACCGGCGCCGACGGGCTCGGCTTCGCCCAAGGCGCGTCGCCGACCGAAGCCGGTGCGGTCGAGGCGCGTGTCGGCGGCGTTTTGCTAGACAGCGCGACGCCCACCGCGCTGGGCACCCACGGCCTGGGCACCACCTTCATCGCCGACGGCGACCTCCCGGCGCTCACCTTCCCCTTCACCTCCGACGGAGCCTCCCCGGTCGAGATCGTCCTGTCGGCCCCCGGCGACCCGGCCGGCGACCGCTTCCTGCTGCTGAACGGCTTCGAGATCATCCCCGCCACCGCCCCATGACCCCGCCCTCCCCCAGCCGCACCGCCGCCGCCGCCGCCGCGCTCGTCTTGTCGGCCGGCAGCCCGTTCGCCGAGGGCGCCCCCAACGTGCTGCTCATCGCCGTCGACGACCTGCGGCCGGAGCTCGGCTGCTACGGCGCCGCGCACATGCACACGCCGCACATCGATGCCCTCGCCGCCTCGGGCCGCGCCTTCCGCAACCACTACGTCGCCGTCCCCACCTGTGGCGCCTCGCGCTACGCGCTGCTGACGGGGCGCCGCCCGACCGCCTCCAGCGACGGCAACGACGCCTTCGACCTGCTGCCGTCGACCGAGACCGCGACGCCCGAGAGCTGGGTGCACCTGCTGCGCCAGAACGGCTGGCGCACCGCCTCGATCGGCAAAGTCGCGCATGAGCCGGACGGATTCCGTTGGAGCTTCCCGTCGAACTACGACGACAACCGCCAGCGCGCCACCGGCGCCGAGATGCCGTTCTCCTGGGACGAGATCGTCTGGGACTTCGACAAGTGGGGCGCCCGCCGCTACCCGCTGTTCGCCTACGCCGACGGCACCGGCCGCGTGCGCAACGCCACCCCCGCCTACGAGATCGGCGTCGACGCCGGGGGAAACTCCCTGCCCGACGAGGCCTACCCCGACGGGCAGATGGCGGGCGCCGCGATCGAGAAGCTGCGCGAGTTCGCCGACGACGGCTCCCGCTTCTGCCTCGCCGTCGGCTTCTACAAACCGCACCTCCCCTTCAACGCGCCCAAGGCCTACTTCGACCTCTACGATCCCGCGACCTTGCCGGGGCCGGACCCCGTCTCCCCCCCGGCCGGCGCCGACTCCTCCACCGGCAGCTCCGGCGAACCGGGCGCCTACACCGCGACCGGCGACCGCGACCTGCTCCGCCACGCCTACTTCGCCTGCATCTCTTACACCGACGCCCAGGTGGGCCGCATCCTCGCCGAACTCGATGCCCTCGGCCTCGCCGGGGACACGGTGGTCATCCTCTGGGGCGACCACGGCTGGTGCATCGACGACTACGGCCGCCTCGGCAAACACTCCGTGCTCGAGCGCGCCGTCGAGGCCCCACTCATCATCCGCTCCCCGGCCGCGTCCAACCCGGCCGCCTACGCCGGGCTCCCCGCCGAGGGGGTCGTCGAGAGCATCGACCTCTACCCGACCGTCGCCGAACTCTGCGGCTTGGCAGACCAGATCCCGCCGACCGCGGTCGGCAGCTCGCTGGTGCCGATGCTGCGCAACCCCTTCGCCCACGGCAAGGGCCACGCCTATTCGCGATGGGGGGGCGTCACGGCCGTGCGCACCGCGACCCACCGCCTGATCCGCTCCGGTTCGGGCGTCGATGACCTCTACGACCTGACCGCCCACCGCGACGAGCTCGCCGACATCGCCGCCGCAGAACCGGCCAAGACCTCCGAGCTCGCGGCCCTGCTCGGCGTCCAATCGGTCCGCGCAGGCAGCTCCTACGCCGATTGGGCAAGCGGCGACCCGCAACTGCTCGACCCCGCCGCCGACCCCGACGGCGACGAGGCCCCCAACGCCCTCGAGTACGCCGCCGGCACCGACCCGCTCGGCGCAGCGTCCACCCCCGCACCGTCGATCGCCTTCGAAGGCGGCAACGCGATCCTCACCCTCACGCTATCGCGAAGCGCCGACGACCAAACCGCCTCGCCCGCGGCCTCGGCAGATTTGGAATTCTGGTCCGCCGCCGGCCTGGAGTACGTGGGAGCAACCCCACTCGACCCCACCACGATCCAGCTCCGCTTCCGCGCGTCCCCGGCCATCGCCGGGTTCTACCGCACCGAACTCGCGAACTGATCACCGCCCTCTGATCGCTGATCCCATTTTCCGAATGAAACCGAAAGCCCTCCTTGTCGCCCTGGCGCTAACAATTACCCACGCCGCCCCCGCCCAGACAAAAACGAACTTCCTCCTCATCACCGTCGACGACATGTCCTGCGACTCGGTCGGCGTCTTCGGCTGCCCGATCCCCGGTATCACCCCGAACATCGACCGGCTCGCGTCCGAGGGGATGCGCTTCGAGCACGGGCACGTCACCGTCGCCATCTGCATGCCCTGCCGCGCCAGCTGGATGACCGGCCGCTACCCGCACCGCTCGGGCGCCCTCGGCTTCGACCGGATCAAACCCGGTGTGCCGACCTTGGTCGAGGCCCTCGAGGCCGCCGGCTACCGGACCGGCCTGATGGCCAAACACGGCCACGTCGTCCCCTCCCGCGCCGCCGCCTTCGACGAGATCGTGCCCGCCCGCGAGCTGAGGAACGGCCGCTCGCCGGAGAAGTTCGGCGCCCGCGCCGCCGCCTTCTTCGCCGCCGCGGAGGCGGAGGGGAAACCCTTCTTCCTGATGGCCAACTCGCAGGACCCGCACCGGCCGTTCATCGGCAGCGCCCAGGAGGCGGCCGCCAAGCAGCGCGACCGGAACGACCGGTCCCACCAGTACGGCGGCGGATTCCCCGATGACGAAGTGATCTACGACCCGGCCGAGGTGCCGGTCCCCGGATTCCTCCCGGACCTGCCCGACATCCGCACCGAACTCGCCCAATACTACTCTTCGGTCCACCGCGCCGACGCCATCGTCGGCGCCGTGTTGAAGGCGCTCGATGACGCCGGCCTGCGCGACGAGACGCTGGTGATGTTCGTCTCCGACCACGGCATGCCGCTGCCCTACGCCAAGACCAACTGCTGGCACCACAGCACCCGCACCCCATGGATCGTGCGCTGGCCGGGCAAAGTCGAACCCGGGGGCCACGACACCGAACACCTCGTCGGCGGCATCGACCTCGCGCCGACCGTCCTCGACGCGCTCGGTCTGGCGGAGCTCGGGGGCGCCGACGGGCGCTCGTTCCTGCCCGTGCTGGGTGGCGGGAGACAGGGCGGGCGCGACGTCCTCTTCACCCACATCAACACCATCGCCAGCAAGCGCCAGTACACCATGCGCGCCGCCGTCACCCGTTCGCACCGCTACATCTGGAACGGCTGGCACGACGGCGAGACGGGCTTCCGCAACGAGTCCCTCAGCGGCCTTTCGTGGAAGGCGATGAACGCCGCCGCCGAGGCGGGAGACACCGATGCCGCGGCGCGGGTCGAGTTCTACTCCAAGCGCGTGCCGGAGGAGCTCTATCAAATCGATGCCGACCCGGACTGCCGGAACAACCTGATCACCGACCCGGGCTCCGCCCCCACCCTCGCGGAGCTCCGCGCCGCGTTGCGCGAGCACTTGGAATCCACCGGCGACCCGGAGGCCGGGAGGTTCCGGCCGCGGGGGGAGGACCCATGAGGCGGGCGGCGGCCTCGGCGGGGCGACCGTGCCGGCAGGTTCGCGCGGTAGCGCGGGTAGCGCGGGTAGGGCGCTCTCGCCGAGAGCGCCGCCGGAGCTTGCAACGCGCTTCGCGCTCCGCTAAAGAGGCACCATGAAGACCCTGTCCCTCGCCGCCATCGCCAGCCTCGCCATCGCCCTGCCCGCCGCCGCCGACCATCACGAAGGGGAAGGGGCTGGCTTCACCTCGAAGACCATCGACCTCGGCTGCGTCGTCAGCGACCTCGAGGCCTCGATCGAGTTCTACACCGAGGCGATCGGCTTCACGCTCGCGGGCGGCTTCGAGGTGCCCGCCGACTTCGCCAAAGAGGCCGGGCTGACCGACGGCAAAAAGTTGGAGATCAAGGTGCTCACCCTCGGCGAGGGCGAGGGCGCCACCAAGCTGAAGCTGATGCAGATCCCCGGCAGCGGCGGGGCGGCGAAGAACGACCACATCGACACCACCCTCGGCTTCAGCTACCTCACCATCATGGTCGCGAGCACCGACGCCGCGCTCGAGCGCCTCGCCGCGGCCGGGGTAAAGCCCATCGCCGACGGGCCCGTGCCCCTGCCCGACGCCCCCTCCCTCGCCCTCACCATCGTCCGCGATCCCGACGGCAACTTCGTCGAACTCATCGGCCCCAAGCCGACGAAGTAGCGCGCTGCGCGCGCAGGTCGCAGGAATTAAGTTCCCAAGGATCAAGGGCTCGGCGCGCTGCGCGCACGATGTCATTGATGAGCGCTGCGGGACGGTTGCGCCGACCGGCGGAGGATGGAGCTCCTCCCCGCCTCTTGGAGGGCGGAGTTCCCCCCCGCCTCTTAGAGGGCGGAGTTCCGTCTCCGCCGTGACCGACCCTGAACGCACACGAGGTCTCGGCCCCGCCGAAGGAAACCCAACCGCTGCCGCGTCCTCCTCCGCGCCCTTCACGGGCAATTGGTCGCCCTCACCAGACGCCCTGCCCGACCAACTGCTTGGTCGCGGCCTCCGCCCAGCCGCGGTTCGCTGCCGGGCTGGCGGGGCTCGGGTGCAACACCTTGCCCACCGTCGGGGTGAAGCCCAACGCCGGCAGCGCCTCCTTCAGTTTCGTCTCGGCGTACGCCCCGACCCCGATCACCCACTCCGGGCGCAGCGCTTCCAACAGTTTCACCAGATGCGCATCGCAGGCCGCGTCTAGCGCCGCGCGCTCGGCGGCCGGCAGCTTGTCCGGCGTGCGGTTCTTCCCGGACTCCTCCATGAAGACGAGCGGGCAGTAGTTGGCCACGTAGTGGTCGGCGAAGAAGGCCTCCGGCGACCCGAAGCGCTCGGCGAACAGGCCCCACAGGCGCCGCCCGCTGACCTCGGAACGCGTGCAGCCGAACCCCTCCACCGGCCGCTTCGGGTGCTCCGGGCGGGGCTTCGCGACCTCCGCCTCGATGCCCATCCAGCCGCGCACCGCCGGGATCTCCCCGAACGGCACGCCGGTCTGCGCCATCCCCCACGGGCCGGGGTTCATCCCCAACAGCACCGCGCGCTTCTCGGTGTTCGCGAATTTTTGGATGTACAAGTCGTGCGCTGCCCAGGCGTAGTCGAGCGGGTTGTAGACGTAGGCCGTCGGCTCCGCGAAGCGCAGCCCGGCGCAGGCCTCGGACAGCTCGCGCGCGGCATCGGCCACCGCCTGGGAAGGGTTGCGTTTCGGCATGGGGGCGAGGCTACGCCGCCCGGCCCGGGCGGCAAGCCTGCAGGTCGGGATTCGGGAATTCGCTCGCCAGCGCCGCCGATGGCTCCATGATGGTCCTCGGGGGCCTTGCCGGCTGCCCGAGAGAAACGACAAACCCACATCCACAGCAAGCCATGAGCGAAGAGAACAACTGCCCCGAAGACGCCGAAGACCGCACCCCGGGCATCATCAGCTGGAACGAGCTGGTGACCCAAGACCCCGAGGCCAGCAAGGCCTTCTACAGCGAGATGTTCGGCTGGGAGGTCGAGACGATGCCGATGCCGGACGGCGACTACCACATGTGCAGCATCGGCGGCCGCCCGGTCGGCGGCATGGTCAAGCCGCCGAGGGCGGAGGTGCCGACGATGTGGAACAGCTATATCACCGTCGAGGACCTCGACGCCGCCGTCGCCAAGGCTGAAGGGCTCGGAGCGCACGTCTGCATGCCGGCCACCGACGTCCCAGGCAAGGGCCGCTTCGCCGCCCTGACCGACCCGCAGGGCGCCCCCATCGCGCTCTGGCAGTTCGTGTAGCCGCGACATCCACGAAGAAGCCCGCCGGGTCTCCCCGGCGGGCTTCTGTGTTTCAAGTCCTCTGCCCGCGAATGATCCCGGCTAGTCGATATAGCCGGTCTCGCCGTGTGAAGCTTGGTCGAGGCCGATCACCTCGTCCTGCTCGTCGACGCGCAGCCCGACCGTGGCTTTGACCACCAACAGGATCACCACCGTCACCACCGCGGTGAAGACGATGGTGAACAGCGAGCCGATCGCCTGCGTGCCCAGCTGGGCGCCGATCCCGGGGAAGCCGTCCGGGGCGAAGCCGCCGAGCGAACCCGCCACCACCGCGGCCATCAAGGTCCCGACCAGGCCGCCGACGCCGTGCACGCCGACCACGTCGAGCGAGTCGTCGTAGCCGAACTTGTTCTTGATCGTCACCGAGAAGAACCAGCAGATGGCCCCGGAGAGCAGGCCGATGAGCAGCGCGCCCTGTGGCCCGGCGACGCCCGACGCGGGGGTGATCGCGGCCAGGCCGGCGATCGCGCCGGTGCAGATCCCGAGCACGGTCGGCTTCTTGGTGGTGACGAGGTCGATCACCATCCAGGTCAGCGCGGCGGTGGCGGCGGAGATGTGGGTGACGACGATGGCCATCGCGCCGGCGCCGTTGGCGGCCAGGCCGCTGCCTCCGTTGAAGCCGAACCAGCCGACCCACAGCATGCAGGTCCCGACCACCGTGAGCACCAGGCTGTGCGGCGGCTGGGGATTCTTCCGCGGGCCGATCATGATGCAGAAGATCAGCGCCGCGACCCCCGCGGTGATGTGGACGACGACGCCCCCGGCGAGGTCGATCACCCCGTTGCCGAGGTTGAACATCCAGCCGTCGCTGTCCCAGACCATGTGGCAGATCGGCGCGTAGCAGAACAGGCCCCAGAGGACGGCGAACAGCATCACCGCTGAGAATTTGACCCGCTCGACGAAGGTGCCGATGACCAGCGCCGGGGTGATGATGAAAAAGGTCATCTGGAAACCGAAGCCCAAGATCCCAGGGATGTCCGCGGAGCCGGTGTCATCGACCCCCAGGCCGTTCCCGAACAGCGCCGAGAAATCTCCGACCCACTTGCCGCTCCCCTCCAGCGCCAGCGAATAGCCCGCGACCAGCCAGACGAACGTCAAGATACAGGCCATGGCGAAGCAGTGCATCAGCACCGAGAGGACGTTTTTCCGCTGCACGAGGCCGCCGTAGAACAGCGCCAGGCCCGGCAGGGTCATGAACAGCACCAAGGCGGTCGCCGTCATGATCCAAGCGGTGTTGGCCGCGCCGGTGGCGGCTTCGACGTCGCCGAGGGTGGCGGGAGCGGTGGGATCCACGTCCTCCGCAAAGCCGAACGAGGCGGTACACAGCAACAACAAGAACACGCCTAGAGGCGCGAGCATCTTTTTCATTTTCAGTAGGTTATGGGTTTGGCAGTGCGGCTTTCCGACCGCGAGACAGAGTAAATATGAGCAGTTTTCATGCCGCTCATGAGCCGGTTTTGGGAGCCTGCTGTCCGATCCATCTCCGGGCGCCCGGAGGAAGAGGGCACCGGCTCGGCCGCGGCGCCCGCCGTGGCATTGGCCTTCGATCCGGGCTAGGCTCGCCGCCATGCACCGCCTCGTCCTCGCCTTCGTCTCCGCCGTCGCCTTCGCGCCGCTCTGCCGGGCCGCCGACCGGCCCAACATCGTCGTCATCATGGCCGACGACATGGGCTTCGAGTGCCTGTCCGCCAACGGCTGGACCGACTACGAGACGCCGCACCTCGACCGGCTGGCCAAAGGCGGGGTGCGCTTTTTGCACGCGCACTCGCAACCGATCTGCACGCCCTCCCGGGTGCAGCTCATGACCGGCATCTCCAACAACCGGAACTACCTCCGCTTCGGCGTGCTCGACCCCGAGGCCACCACCTTCGCCCACCTGCTCAAGCGCGCCGGCTACGCGACCTGCGTGGTCGGCAAGTGGCAGCTCGACGGCGGCCTCGAGGCGCCGGCCCGGTTCGGCTTCGACGAGTACTGCCTCTGGCAGGTCACGCGGCGGCCGAGCCGTTACCCGAACCCGGGGCTGGAGGTGAACGGGGAGCTCAAAGACTACACCGGCGGCGAGTATGGGCCGGACATCGTCAGCGACTACCTCTGCGATTTCATCGAGCGCAAGCACGACGACGGTCCGTTCTTCGCCTATTACCCGATGATCCTCCCGCACTGGCCCTTCGAGCCGACCCCGGATTCGCCCGACTGGGATCCCGAGGCGAAGGGTTCGGACGGGCAGAAGAACCCGCACTATTTCAAAGACATGGTCGCCTACACCGACAAGATCGTCGGCAAGATCGACGCCAAGCTCGCCGCCCTCGGCATCCGCGAAGATACCTTGGTCCTCTTCACCGGCGACAATGGCACCGCGACTTCGGTCACCACCCGGTTCGAGGGCAAGCCCTACCCGGGCGGCAAGGGCAGCACCCGCGACAACGGCACCCACGTACCCATGGTCGCCAGCTGGCCGGGCACAGCGCCGGCGGGGTTCGTCTCCGACGCCTTGATCGAGCTCACCGACTGGCTGCCGACCGTCTGCGAGCTCGGCGGCGCCGAAGTGCCGGAGTCGCTCCGCCTCCGCGGCACCAGCTTCGCGCCACTGCTGCGCGGCGACCGCGACTTCGCCGGCCGCTCACATCTGTACTGTTGGTACCAGCGCGACGGCGTCCGCGACAAAGCCAGCCAGCACGTGCGCGACCGCAGCTACAAGCTCTACGCCGACGGGCGCTTCTACAATGTCGCCGCCGACCCGAAGGAGGAGTTCGCGCTCGACACGGAGCGCCTCCCCAGCAAGGCCGCCGCCGCCTACGCCGTGCTCAAACCCGCCCTCGACGGCGAGGTCTCCCTGACCCGCGCCGCTGACCCCCGGCTGGCGAGACGGCGCGCGGAGCTGAAGCGCACGACGAAGTAGGGACGTCGGCACCGCCGTCGAAAGCGCAGCCCGAGGCGCGTGGCGGCGACATCCCTGTCGCGGGGCCTCAATCCAGCACGTTCGGCCGTGGCGGATTCGGCTTGGGTTTGGGTTGTTCGCCGGGTGGTTTCGGGGGAGGGGGGGTGTGTTCGAACCGCACGCCCGGCAGCCCCGCCCAGATGCGCCCCCCGGTGCCGATGAACTCCCAGCCGACCGGGCAGCTGTGCTCGACTTCGGCCAGGCGGCGCGCCTCGAGGTAGGTCTCGAAGGCGTCGGGGAAAACGTGGAAGTAGATGTAGTCGCGGTCGAGGAAAGCCTTCTGCATCCGCTGGCGCACCGGGTTGTCGGGGTTGGCCGACACGGCGCTGATGGGCTCGCCGCCGTCCGGTCGAGGGGTGATGTGCAGGCCGCCCCACGGGGCGTTCGGGCGGGTGTGCAGCTCGACGGTCGCCTGCGGGTCGCCGGTCTTGCCTTTGCCGATGTGCGCGGTGCTCTCGGCGCGCTTGTAGATCGTCCGGCGCTTGTCGCCGCTGCCTTCGACCGAGTGGATCAGCCGGCGTCCGCCACCCTCGAGCGCCCGTTTGGCGACCTCCGCCAAGCCGGCGGGGTCGATGAGGTAGACACGCTCGCCGAGGCAGGCCATGACCACGCGCTCGGCATCCTCCCGCGCCGGGCGCGGGTCCGGCATCCGCACGCGGGCCGGCGGGCGCGCGGCTGCCGTCTCGAGCTTGGCGCTGCGGTCGAGCAGGCCGGCCAGCATCTCCTCGCGCTCGCGTCTCGCCTCGGTCGCCGCCTCCGCCGCGGCGGTGCGTTCGGCCACCAATTGCCGCAGCTGCCGCAGGGTCTGTTCGCCCGCTCTGGCCTCCTCGAGCTCGACCGCCAGCACGCCGGCGCGGGCGCGGGCGTCGTCGAGTTCCGCCGGGTCGGGCGCCTCGCCGGGGTCGCTCAACAGCTCGATCTCGCGCGCCACCACCCCGGCCTCGCCCTGCAACTGGGCGAACTCGGCGGCGGAAACCTCAGGGAGGCCGGAGCGCAGCCGGCGGACGGCATCGGCGACGTTCACCTGGGTCATGATCAGCACGATCACCAAGATGCCCACGACGTTCGTCATGGTGTCGAGCAGCGAGTCGAGGTTGCCCCCGCCCGTGTCGCTTCGGCGTCGTCTTCTCGGCACGGTTGTCAGCGGTCGATGTTGAACAGCTTGAGGTCGATCGGCCCCGGGGCCGGGATCGGCAGCTTGGCGTACGGCCAGCCCTCGCGCTGGGCGACCGTGCGGAAGGCGGCGTAGGTCGCGTGCCCCTCGGGACGCAGCAACAGCACCAGCGTCCCGCGCTCGACCCGCCCGGCGAACTCGACCAGCTTGCGCAGATTCTCGTCGGTGGCGATCGCTGCCCGCGCGACCTCGACGCTCCGCGTGCGGGTGTGGAGCACGAGCCCCGCCTCGGCGACCTCGACGAAGGCCGGGGCGATGCGCGACACCCCCCGCGAGGGCAGGATCTGCACGCGGCGCCCCTCCCGTTCGCGTTCCTCCAGCGCCGCCAGTTGCGATTCGGCGGCCGCGATCTGTTCGGCCATCGCCGCGTCGCCGGTGGCCAGGTTGTCGATCTGTGCGGCCAGCTCCTCGGCGCGGGTCTCGAGCTTCTGCCGCTCCGTTTCGCTCTTCTCCAGTTCGTCCAACTCGCTGCGCATGCGCGCGGCGTCGGATTTCAATCTGGCCAGCTCCGCCTGTTGCGCGGCACCGCCTGAGGCCTCGGCGCGCAGTTTTTCGAGTCGCTCGCGGTCGTCGGCCAGCCGGTTTTGCAAAGCCACGTAGTCCTCTGCGCGTTTGACGTCCTCGTCCTCGCGCCCGGCGGCGATCTGCGCCATGCTCAGGGCGCTGATGATCAGGGTGAGCGCCCCGATCACGCAGGCGAGGATGCTCAGGAAGGGGAACAGCGAAACCGCGTTGGCCGCCGGGCTGGATCGGGGTCGGGCCATGCTTCACCCGCGGCCGAACCAGCCGCGCTTGCGCTTCTCGATCACCACCTGTTTGCCGTCGAGCTCCTTGAGGACGCTGTTCAGTTCGGCGATGCCCTCCTTGAGCGCGCCGAGCGTCTGCTTCACCGACACGGCGGTCTCGTCGAAGGCGCGCGCCGCCTCGTTGCCGGTCTTGGTGACGAGCGAGTTCACCCCGGCCGCGACCGCCTCGTTGGTGCTCCGCAGCAGCGCGTGTTGCTCGCGCTGCAGCTCGGCCATGCGCTCCCCGGCGTCGCGGAACTCGGCGAGGATCTCCTCCTGCCCCGAGGACACCGCCGAGCGCAGCGCCCGCAGGATGCCGTCGGTGTTGTCGGCGACCTCCGCCAGGCCGCCGGCGTCGTCGAGCCGCTTGAGGAGGTTCTCGTTGCAGTATTCATCGACGACGTTGAGCAGGTCCTCCTCCGCCTTCTGCATCGCGCTGATCGGGAAGGTGAGGAGGATGCTCAGCACCAGCGCCAGCAGGGTGGTGTCGAAGGCGACCCCGAGCCCGCCGGTGACCTTGTTGATCGATTCCATCAGCACCGACATGTCGCCGGCGGAGTTGGTGTCGCCGGAGAACCCGGCGATGGCCGCCGAGATCCCGAGCACCGTGCCGATGAAGCCGAGGATGGGGATCGCCCACAGGAAGGCTTTGGCCAAGGTGTAGCTGCCGGCGATCGCCGAGGCGTCGATGTCGCTCTGCGATTGCATCATCCGCGCGACGTCGGGGTTGCTGCGGCGCACGGCGAAGTGCTCCAGGCCGCGCCGCATGCGCGTGACCATGTAGGTGCGGCTCAGCGCCGCCGGGATGCCGGCGATGTGATCGAGGAAGCGGCCGAGGTTCGACTCGTCGATGGTGCCCGCGATCTGCACCGGCAGCACCTCGATCAACAAGGCCTTGCGCTGCGTGCGCAGGTTGCGGTACTTGAGGACGAGGATCCCGAGCGCCCAGCCGAAGAACAAGGTCAGCACATAGGGCACCCAGCCGCGCTCGAGGAAGAGGTCGGAGAGGTAGGTCCCGTGCAGGGCGGTCATCAGCACGTAGAGGACGACGGTGAACGCGGCGCCGATGCCGAGGCTGAGCCAGGGGTTGACGTTGGCGAAGTCGGTGTCGGGGGCGGCACCCGGGGCGGCGGCGGCTGCCGGGGCGCCCGCGTGCGCCCCGCCCGGGGGGAGGGCGGCGGCGTCCGGGGTCGGGACTTGGATGCGCTCGTTGCAGGCCGGGCAGCGGATCGGTCGCCCGAAATGCTCGGGGCCGACCAGCATGTGCTGGCTGCATTTGGGGCACAGGAGACGGTGCTGCATCCGCCCTTTTATCTGCCGATCGCAGGCTTGCCAAGCCTATGCCCGCGCCCGACGCTCCCCCCATGACGACCGCCAGAACCCGCCCCCTCGCGCTCCTCTGCTGCCTCATCGCGCCCCTGATCCCGCGCGCGGCGCCCCCGGCGGCGGCCGCCGACAAGCCGAACATCCTGTTCATCGCCATCGATGACCAGAACGACTGGATCGGCTGCCTCGGCGGGCACCCGGACGCACACACGCCGAACATCGACCGCCTCGCGGAGCGCGGCACGGTCTTCCTCAACGCCCACTGCCAGTCGCCGCTCTGCAACCCCTCGCGCACCAGCCTGATGACCGGCCTGCGGCCCGACACCACCGGCATCTACGGGCTGGCGCCCTGGTTCCGCGACGTCGAGGGGCTGGCGGGGGTGGTCACCCTCCCGCAGCATTTGCAAGCCAATGGATACACGACCCTCTCGGCCGGCAAGATCTACCACGGCGGCTACGGGCGGCGCCCGGAGGACCGCGAGTTCCAGAAGCTCGGCCCGCCGGCGACCGGCGCGCCCTTCCCTTCCGAGCGCTTGGTCAAGGACACGCCGCAGCCGCACAAGCTCGTCGACTGGGGCGTGTTCCCGCACCGCGACGAGGACAAGGGAGACCACAAGATCGCCGAGTGGGCGGTGGCGCAGCTCGACGCCAAACCCGAGGGCCCTTGGTTCCTCTCGGCCGGCTTCTTCCTCCCCCACGTGCCCTGCTTCGCCACGCAGAAGTGGTTCGACCTGCACCCGGAGGACGCCACGCGGCTGCCGGAGATCCGGCGCGGCGACCGCGACGACACCCCGCGCTTCTCCTGGTACCTGCACTGGTCGCTGCCGGAGGTGCGGCTAAAGTTCCTCGAGGAGCGCGACGAGTGGCTCAACCTCACGCGCAGCTACCTCGCCTGCACCAGCTTCGTCGACCACCAGGTCGGCAAGCTCCTCGACGCCCTCGAGCGCAACGGCTACGCGGACAACACGGTCGTCGTGCTGTGGTCCGACCACGGCTGGCACATCGGCGAGAAGGGCATCACCGGCAAGAACACGCTGTGGGACGACGGCACCCGGGTGCCGCTGATCTTCGCCGGTCCCGGGGCCGGCGCCGGGCGCTGCACCCAGCCCGCCGAGCTGCTCGACATCTACCCGACGCTCTGCGACCTCGCCGGCCTCGACAAGCCGGAGCACCTGGAGGGCATCACTTTGTTAGATCAACTGCGCGACCCGGCGGCGGAGCGGGAGCGTCCGGCCATCACCACCCACAACCACGACAACCACGGCGTGCGCTCGGAGAAGTGGCGCTACATCCGCTATGCCGACGGCAGCGAGGAGCTCTACGACATGGTCGCCGACCCCAATGAGTGGTCGAACCTCGCCGCCAGCGCCGAGCACGAGGCGGTGATCGAGGCGCATCGGAGATGGATCCCCGAGGTCAGCAACCCGCCCGCCCCCGGCAGCCGCGCCCGCATCCTCACCTACGACAAGGAGACGGGCAGGGTCGTCTGGGAGGGCAAGGAGGTGAAGCCGGGCGACCCGGTGCCGGAGATCTGATCGAAACCGTGGCATCGGCGTCCCGCCTCCCAGGCGGATCCGTTGACACCGGCCGCGGATCATCCGCGGCGCGATGGCGACTGAAAGTCACCACTACGGGTGGTGGCTCCGCCGCTAGGCCGGATCGATCACCACATTCGCAGGCGAGGCGCTGCCGATCGTTGATGCTGAGTAGGCGGTGGCAGGGATCGGCGAAGCGGCTGGGTAGACACCCTGCCCGAGCCGATCCCAACGCCAACGCCCTCAGCATCAACGAGGGCAAGCCACAGCCCGGAGCTTGGTGATCGATCCGGGCCAGCCCGAATGGCGCTTGGTCAAGCCGGGTACTCGGCGGCTTGAGTCGAGAACGGAACCGATGCTCGCTCCGGAAGACCCTCGTGGGTAACGCCGTTTTAATCGTGCGCCGAAGTGCCCTGCGGAGTCGAGTTCCCAACTTCGGAGGCGCTGGGATCGTCCACCACGAATGGCTTCGGAGGCGCGGACCGTGGTGGGAGGCCCTTCGCGTTGCTCAGGGTGACAGTGCGGGAGTGAGCGTAATGCGGGTTTCGACCCCCGCGGGGAAGGCGGCGTGTCATCCTGACAAGCGCAGCGCCGGAAGGATCCCGCCATGAAACCCGCGGCCGGGCCACCGGGACGCCCCGGATGCCTTGACGCCTCCAAGCGAGCGGGCACCGAGACGCTGCCCCCTCGATGCCTATCCTTTAACCAAGCGCCATTCGGGCTAGGCCGCGTCGGCGTCGCCGGACTTGCCGGTGCGTTTGCGCAGCACGGGCGGCTTCTTGCCCTCGACGACGGCGCGGTTGATGGTGACGCGCCCGACGTCCTTGCGGCCGGGGAGGTCGTACATGACCTCGAGCATGATCTTCTCGAAGATCGACCGCAGCGCCCGCGCGCCGGTGCCGCGCTTGACCGCCTGCTCGGCGATGGCGTGCAGCGCGTCCTTGGTGAGGTGCAGTTCCGCACCCTCCAGCGCCACCAGCTTCTGGTATTGCTTCACCAGCGCGTTCTTCGGCTCGGTCAGGATGTGCACCAGCTGCTCGACGGTCAGCTCCTCGAGGTTCGAGATCACCGGCAGGCGGCCGATGAACTCGGGGATCAAACCGAAGCCGAGCAGGTCCTCCGGCTCGACCTTGCGCAGCAGGTCGCCGCGCCGGGGCGGGCTCGATTCATCTTCGCCCGAGCGGCGTTTCTCCTCGGCGCCGAAGCCCATGACGCCCTTGCCGAGGCGGCGTGAGACACGGTCTTCGAGGCCGACGAAGGCGCCGCCGCAGATGAACAGCACCTTCTCGGTATTGACCTGGATGTACTCCTGCTGCGGGTGCTTGCGGCCGCCCTGCGGCGGGACGTTGCACACCGTGCCCTCGAGGATCTTCAGCAGCGCCTGCTGCACGCCCTCGCCGGAGACGTCGCGGGTGATGCTGACGTTGTCGGTGCGGCGGCCGATCTTGTCGATCTCGTCGACGTAGATGATGCCCAGCTCGGCGCGGGCGACGTCGAAATCGGCGGCCTGCAGGAGGCGCAGGACGATGTTCTCCACGTCCTCGCCGACGTAGCCCGCCTCGGTGAGCGTGGTGGCGTCGGCGATGCAGAACGGCACGTTGAGGATGCGCGCGAGCGTGCGGGCGAGCAGCGTCTTGCCCGATCCGGTGGGCCCCAGCAACAGCACGTTGCTCTTATCGAGCTCGACGTCCGCCAGCTCCGCGTAGGTCTCGCTGGCGGCGGCGCGCTGGCGGTCGCGGTCGAGCTGGCCGCGGTCGTGGAGGATGCGCTTGTAGTGGTTGTGGACCGCGACCGAGAGGACCTTCTTGGCATGGTCCTGGCCGACGACGTATTGGTTGAGCTTGTCGCAGATGGCGGCGGGATCGGGCACGCGCAGGCTGGCGCCGAGCGCCGCCAGCGAGGCCTCGCGGTCGTCGTCGTCCTCGCCGAACTCCTTGTCGAGGATGCCCTGGCAGACGCCGATGCAGGCGTCGCAGATGTAGACGCCGGGACCGGCGATCAGTTTGCGGACCTCCGAGTGGCTCTTGCCACAGAAGGAACACATGGTCAGGTTGGAAGCTCGGGCCATCTCGGTCGTTGTTCGGGGACGTTCGGTCGGGAGCGGGGGGGCGTCAAACGGCGCCCGGGGGGGCTCGGCGATGGGGGCGGATCCGCCCGCCGCGCCGGCCCGCCGGGCGCGCGGCCCGCTTACTTCTCTTTGTCCTTGTCGCCGGAGGCGCCGCCGCCGTCGGGCAGCTCCTTCTTGCTCTCCAGGACGCGGTCGACCAAACCGTACTCGGCGGCGTCGGCGGCCGACATCCAGTTGTCGCGGTCGGCGTCGCGCTCGATGTCCTCCTCGGTCTTGCCGGTGTGTTTGGCGAGGATCTTGTTCAGGCGTTTCTTCAGCGCGTACATGTGCTCGACGGTGCGCTCGACGTCGGAGGCCGTGCCGCTGGCGCCGCCGCTGACCTGGTGGATCATGATGTCCGAGTTCGGCAGCGCGAAGCGCTTGCCGCCGGTGCCGGCCGCCAGCAGGACCGCGCCCATGCTGGCGCACATGCCGATGCAGTAGGTGTTGATGTCGCAGGTGACGAACTGCATCGTGTCGTAGATCGCCAGGCCTGCCGACACCGAGCCGCCGGGCGAGTTGATGTACATGTTGATGTCCTTCGCCGGATCTTGCATCTGCAGGAACAGGAGCTGGGCGATCACCGAGTTGGCGACCTGGTTGTAGGGGTCGATCTCCGAGCCGATGAAGATGATGCGGTCCTTCAGCAGGCGCGAGTAGATGTCGTAGGCGCGCTCGATGCGCCCCTCCTGCTCGATGACGGTCGGGATGACGTGGTTGCGCACCGCGGCGGGGGCGGCGGCGAGCTGCGAGGCGGTGGGGAACATCGGGTTGGTGGTCTGCGACATGTTGGGCATCGGCGGGGTTCGGGTCGGGTCGGGGATCGTGGTTTGGGTCAAAGGGGCGCCGCGCATGCATCGGGAGCTTCCCGCGGCGGAGGGGAACCAAGCCCCGCTTCGCTGGGGTGACAAGCGGCAAGCGAGGGGAATGGCGAATTCCCACCCGCGGCGGAGGTGGCGCGCGCCGTGGCATCGGCGTCCCGCCGATGTCCGTGCCGGAGGCGTCCCGCCTCCGCGCCCGCGCCCCGGAACGCGAGCGATCTTGATCGCCCCCGATGCGAGCAAGATGCCCGCGCTCCGCAGCGGTCGACCGGTTCGAGGGGCGCCGCGAGCGGCCAAGCTCGCTCTCGCGAGTTCGGCTGCCGGCGAGATTCCACCTGGGGTCAGTGCCCGGGCATGACGGGCTGGACGCGGCGGTCGCGGTGCATGAGGAGCCATTCGGCGTTCTCGGCGAGCGCCTCGACGCCGACGGTGACGAGCAGTTCCTGGGCGGCGGCGACGGCCGCCCTCGCCCCGTCGGACTCCGCCCCGGCGGGCGGGTGGGTTGCGGCCTCGCGCGCGATGAGGGCGAGGTGGCGGTCCATGGCCTCGCCGGCGCCGTCGAAGAGGGCGCGCATGGCGCCGTAGCGGCGGATGTTCTCGGCGAGGAACTTGCGCGCGCCCCAGAGGTGGGCCAGGCCGCCGCCGGCGAGGGCGAAATTTTTCAGGAGGTTGAGCCACTGCCACGGCTCGTTGCAGACGCCGCAGCCCATGTGGCAGCCGGGCAGCCAGGTGAAGGCGGAGCCGAGCGCGAGGAGGGCGAGCGCCGCGGCGACGAGGATGCGGTTGGCGATCGGCCACCAAGCGGCGGCCTCGGCTCCCGGCCGGCGGGGGCGATGGGGGAAGAAGTAGCGCCAGAAGTGGACGGCGCCCGGGTGGGTGCCCCTGTCCGAGCCGAACCAAGCGATCCCCAGGCCGCACAGGAGAAAGGCCCCCGCTGCGGCGAGGTCGGAGGCGTGTGCCGCAAACGGAGCCGTGTGGTGGAAGGTATGGATCGGCAAGAGGGCGAGGAAGAGGATCAGGCCGGTCAGGAGGAGCGTGTAGGCGAGGTCGTGCAGGGAGTGTTTTCGCGCTTCGAAGGCGTGCAGCTTGCCCTCGAAAAACCGCCGTTGGCCTTTGACCCACCCAGCCCGAACGCCGCGGAGCAGCGCCAGCTTCTCACCGAGCGCGAGCCCTCCGAACCATGCCACGGTTCGCCCGTGGGGGAAGGTGACCGAACTCACCGCAGCCCGGACCCAGCTCAACTCCCCACGCTGGCGCTGGAGGATGCGGCTCGCCACCGACTCGCCGATGCCAGAGACCAACCAATAGAACTGCACTTTGAGCCCCTCGGCGACCACCCGCGAATCGAGTTGGCGGTCTTCCTCCCGCTGGCGCTTGAAGAGATAGTGGACGGTCGCACCGATCACCAGCAGGCTGAGGGTGAGGATGAACCAGGGCAGCTTCGCCTGCGCACCGCCCGCGAATTGGATGTTCTCGTACGCTTGCAGGGCGACGACCCCGAGGATGCCGAGCACGAAGAACGCGAGGGTGCTCCCTTTGACCCTCGCGTCCCAGTCCCCGTTGATGTCGGCGACGTTGCGCCGCGCGCGGGCGAGGGTGTCGAGGTCGAAGTCGGGCGCGGCGGTCTCGGCGATGCTTGCCGCTTCCGCGTGCTCCCCGAGCATCTCGAACAGGGCGGCTTCCTCCTTCGCGGGCTTGGTGCGGTTCGGCTCGTGGTGCAGCCAGGCGAGGTCGGCGACGATGGCGCGGAAGATGCCCTCGCCGCAGGCCTGCCAGCGCGGGTCGGCGAGGTCGCATTGGTCGCCGCAATCCGCTGGGCGGCAGTCGGTGGGGTGGGAGAAGGCGAGCGGGGCGGGGCAGGCCTCGCCGCCGGTATTGGCGGCGCGGTCGGCGGCGGTCGCTTTCGGTGCGGTGCGCTTGAGGCGCTCGATGGGGACGTGCAGGACGGGTCCGCTGTCGGCCCAGTCGAAGGCGTTCTGCACGGGCAGGAGGTCGTGGGTGAAGCCGTGGAGCTTCGCATCGACGACGGCGGCGGTGCCGGATTCCTGGAGGTCGTGTTCGTGGCGCTGCGCGGACGGCGCGCCGTCATGTTCGGCGTCGTAGATGGCGAGCAGGAGATCGCAGTAGCTGGCGACGTACTCGCCGGCGGCGCGGTAGCGGATGTAGCGGCGTTTGCCGCGCGCGGTCGGCGCGGTGAGGTCGGCTACCGGGTCGCCGTCGAGGCTCGGGTGGAGGGCGACGGGGAAGAGGTCGCGGCTCTCGACGAAGCCCTCCTGATCGCGGATGCGGTCGAGGAGGTGGGCGAGGCGGGCGCGCTCGTGGTCGGAGCGGAAGGTGCTGGCTTGCGGGTAGTGCTCGATCGGGAACGGCAGCGGGGCGCGGACGGTGACGGGGGCATCGTGTTCGGCGGCGTAGTCGAGGGCGGCCTCGGCGACGAGGGTGTCGATGCCGGGGGCGAGTGAGCTGAGGACGATGATCGGCAGGCTGCCGACGCCGTGGCTCGCCCAAGGCGCACCGTGGACATCGGTGGGTGGGGCACCTGAGTCGGCGGCGGTGAAGCGCCCGGTCGCGGGGTCGAGGCAGCCGCCCTCCTCGCGCAGCCAATCGAGCACCGCGAAGACCTTGTCGCGGATCTCGCCCACGGCCGGGGCGGGGTCGGCGGGCGGCGAGGGGAAGTCCCCGTAGCCGATGGGGTCCATGTTGCCGGTGACGCCGAGGACGAACGCGGCGCGGGGCGCGGCCATGGGCGAGCTAGACTGCGATGGGTCGGCCATGGTGGCACGATAAGTCCGGCACGAGGTGAAGGGAAGCGCGAGGCGCTAGCCCGCTTCGCACCCGGCAGGCGGTCGGGGGCGACTTGGTGGTTCTGCGCGCCGGTTTCAGCGCGGGGTCCTTCCGTTGTTGCGCTCGTCAGGATGACACCGCACTCCCTTCGAAGGGCTGGTGGCGATCCCCACACACCGCCCTCCACTCCCCGAGACTGTCACCCTGAGCAACGCGAAGGGCCTCTCCCCGCGGCCCGCGTCTCCGGAGCCCTCCGCTGTTCGATCGCCCCAGCCCCCTCCGGCTCGCTAGCGAATTCGACTCGGCGGCGAGGCACTTCGGTGCGCGCTTGCCATGGTATTACCCGGGTGTTGACCCAGCCACAGCGCTGGTCCCTGCCCAGGATGCGCGGGTCGCCGATGCGGC
>JAUIGD010000369.1 GCA_030430255.1 Verrucomicrobiia bacterium | reverse complement strand
ACACCCCCACCCCGCAGGATTTCATCGCCACCGGGCAGATCTGGAAGTACCTCGATGACGGATCCGACCAAGGCACCGCCTGGCGCGCGGTGGCCTTCGACGATTCCTCCTGGCAGTCGGGCCCATCCCAACTGGGTTACAACGACATCGACAACGCGACGGTCGTCAACTTCATCGACACCGAGCCGGACGCCCCGGGGATCCAACGCAATGCCACCACCTACCTGCGCACCACGGTCGAGATCCCGAACGCCTCCGCATACTCGTACTTCCTGGTGAGGTTGCTGTATGACGATGGCGCCGCCATCTACGCGAACGGCACCGAGATCGTCCGCACCCCCAACCTCCCCGCCGACGCCGCCTTCGACACCTTCTCGGACGGGGACTCGCCGGACGAGAACCAGTTCTTCGAGTTCCAAGTCCCGACCGCACGCTTCGTAGACGGGACCAACACCCTCGCCGTCGAGATCCACAACTCCCGACCCGGCAGCTCGGACCTGTTGTTCGACATGTTCCTCCGCGGCGAGGTCGATACCGCGAGCGGCGACAACATCACCGAGCCGGTCGCCATCCCGACCCACTCGACCTTGCTCGCCCGCGCACGCGACACCACCACCGGCGAATGGAGCGCCCTCACCGAGGCCTTCTTCACCGTCGGCACCGTCCCGGCCGACGCCTCGAACCTGGTTATCTCAGAGTTCCACTACCACCCCGCCGAGCCGGCCACCGCCGGGGAGATCTCCGTGTCCACCGACCGGGACGACTACGAGTTCGTCGAGCTCCACAACACCGGCGCCGCACCGCTCGAACTCGCCGGATGCCAGTTCACCGCCGGCATCACCTTCGCGTTCCCCGCCGACGCGATCCTCGAAGCCGGCGCACGCGCGCTCGTCGTCAAAGACCGTGCCGCCTTCCTCGCCCGCTACGGACCCGGCCTGGAGGGGCTGATTCTCGGGGAGTACGCCGGCCGCATCAGCAACGACGGCGAAACCCTGGTCCTGCAGGACGCCGGCGGCACCTTGATCACCGGCTTCACCTACAACGACCAACTCCCCTGGCCGACCCTCCCCGACGGCGGTGGCCACAGCATGGTCTACCTCGGCCCCGACCCGAACACGCCCGAGTCTTGGGCGCCCCACGCGCTCGTCGGCGGCAACCCGGGCGGTCCGGACACCGTCATCGCCCCCGGCGGATACCTCGCCTGGAAGAACGCCAACAACATCGTCAACGATACCGGCGACGCCGACGAAGACCACCTCACCAACCTCGCCGAATACGCCTTCGGCACCGACCCGCGCGCCGCCGATGGCGATGGCCACCCAGGAGTCAGCATCGTTGACCTCGAGGGCGAACGCTACCTCGCCATCACCTACCAGCGCCTCGACGCCGCCGGAGACGTCACCATCACCCCCCAGCGCAGCGCCGACTGTGAAACCTGGGACGGCGGCGAAACCCTCGTCCTCGTCAGCGAGACCCCGGCCGGCGCCGGCCTCACCCAAGTCACCTTCCGCAGCCCGGCCCCCATCGCCCCGGGCGCCGACGAATACCTGCGCGTGGAGGTGGCGCTAGAGTAGCTCGACTTTCCAAAGTCTATAGTAGCTCGACTTTCCAAAGTTGAGACCGCGCCCGCCCGACATCGGAATGTCGAGCCAGGGTGCCGCGAAGGCGCCCCCTCAACGCAACTCCAGCACGAAGATCAATCGCCCGTCGCGCCACTCCGGACCGGCGATGAAGACCGGGCTCCCGGGCCGCACCGCGGCATCCGTCTTCACCAACACCTTCTGCTTCTGCCAGAGCTTGAGCAGCACCTTCATCCCGCCACCCTCGGCCGGCCCCTTCGACTCGAGCTCCAGGTTGATCTCGTCCGAAGGGACGATCCAGTTCACGTAGTCGCGAAACACGACGCCCTGCGTGTGTTGGCCTAACAATTCGAAAGAATCAAAACCTTCGAACGCCCGCGCCAACCTCCCCGCGGTCTCCTCCGGCACCGGGTTCGCCCCCTCCGCCGCCTCGCCGGGCTTGGCGAAGACGAGCGCCCCCCAGAAGGTCGCATCGACGGTCTGCTTCGGGGCGCGTGGGGCTTCGCCCGCCGCCTCCTCCTGGCCGACCGCGGGCAGGGCGCAAACCAGCACCGCTGCGGCGGCGAGGGCGGGTAGTCGGGGCATTCGCATCGGGGTCAGGTCTGTTGCCAGCTACCCGCGCGGCGAGATGTGCGGGGCGCCATCGGCGTCGGTGTGCAGCACATATGCGAGCTGGGCGTCTCCGGTGAAGAACCTCCCCATCCCCCGCGGGCCGGCGGGTTCGTAGGTGGCGATGTCGCGCCCCCCCACCTCCACCTCGTCAGGGATACGGTCCAGCCCCGAGAGCAGAATCACCGTGGCGCCGACTTCCGCATCGTACTCGGCGCGCACGACCTTGATCGTCGGGTCCGGCGCGTAGGCGCTCACCAGCGGGTCCGGCTTCTTCGCGCCGTCCCCGCCACCCCAGTTCCGCGCGGCGACGATCGCCAGGCAGGCCGCCGCCGCGGCCCCCAGCGTGAAGGGCGAGCGCAACCACGTCCAGACCGAGGCCGGCCTCGCGGCGGGCACGGGCGCGACCGCCTCCGCCTCCCCCTCGCGGATCCGCTTCTGGATCTGGCTATTGAAAAATTCCGCATAGGGCGGCTCCAGTTCGGCGGGGAACTCGGCGCGCAACGCGGCGCGCAGCGCTTCCGCCTCGGCCTTGGCCGCTTCGGCGCCTTCGGGCATTGCCTTGTCTAGCTCCGCCCGGCCGGCGGTGTCGAGTTCACCGTCGATCCAGCGGGTCGTGAGTTCGTCTTCTCGTTTCATGGCTGTCTCTCGCCCGCGAGGGCGGCTTGGAGCTTCTTTCTAGCGTAAAATAGGCGCGACATCACGGTGCCGGTCGAGCATCCGACCGACTCAGCAATCTCCTCGTACGATAACCCATCCACCTCGCGGAGCAAAATCACCTCCCGGTGGTCGGGCGAGAGCTCCTCGATGGCACCGGCGATGCGCCCCCTCAACTCCGCGCGGTCCAACGCCGCATCGGGCGACTCGCCCTCGCGGGGTGCCGTGGGTGCGCCGGGTTCCGCATCGACCCCGAGCGCGTCGTCGAACTCGCCCTCGGGCTTGATCTTCTTCTTGCGCAGCCAGTCGTAGGTGACGTTGTGCGTAATCCGGTAGAGCCAGGTGTAGAAGGCCGAGCGCGCCTCGAATTTCGGCAGCGCCCGCCACGCCTTGACGAAGACCTCTTGGGCGAGGTCCCAGGCATCGGCATCGTTGCGGATCATGTTGAGGATCATGGCGTACACTTTGGATCGGTAGAGCGTCACCAGTTCGTCGAACGCGCCGTGGTCGCCCTTCTGGCAGCGCTCGACGAGGACCCGGTCGCGCTGCGCGGCAGGCACCTCTCCGGCGTCGCCAACGCCCCCGGCCGGGGAGTCGCTCTGCCGGTTGGACGGCCATGCTCGGAGAATATTCATCGCGGAAGGGAGCGCCCACCCTCGCCCCGCCTCGCGGCTTTGCAATCCGGGGCATCTCGGCGAGGTTCCCGCGGGCGGACAGCGGAATTTTTCCCGCCGGCAGAGTTTCAACCCGCCCCCCGTAACCGATGCGACCGAAGCCCCTGGGAATTCCCGCCCTCGCCGCGCTCCTCGCCGCCGGGGCCGGCGGCGCCCGGGCCGAACTCCCGGGGCCGATCTCGCAGTTTGGCAACCTCCCCTGCCTCGCACCCCTCGTCCGCTCCGTCGATCCACTCGCGCCGAAGAACATCGGCGAGGCCCTCCTCCTCCCGCCCTACCGAGCTCTGCCCGAACGCGCCGGCGTCGGCGAGGTGCGGTTCCCCATCAGCGGCGTCGATGCCGCGGCCCAGCGCGCGTTCGACCGCGGGGTCGCCCTCCTCCACGGCTTCGACGATGCGGGCGCCGAACGCTGCTTCCGCGAAGCTGCCAGCCGCACACCCGGGCACCCCATGCCCTACTGGGGCATGGCCGAGGCGAACTCCGGGCGGCCCGCTCACGCGAGGATCTACGCCAACTACGCCTCGCACCTCGCACCGGCCTGGCGCGGGATCACCGAGCGCGAACTCGGATGGATCCGCCTCTCGAAGCGCTTCTACGAAAAGGCGGGCAACGAAGCGGAGCGGCGCGGGACACGCATCGCCACCCTCGAGCGGATGGCGCTCGCCGATCCAGACGCCCCCGAACCCGGCGCCTTCTTGCTCCGCGCCCTGGTCCAGGACGAACGCCGCGCCGGGCTCATCCCGCGGAGCCGGCTGGGTCCCGATTCGATCGCCGGGCGACTCCTCGATCGCTCGCCAGACCACCCCGCGGCCCACTACCGCCCGCTGCTCTGGATCCGCGCCGCTCCCGATCACGCCGCCTCCATCGCTCTGCTCGCGGCCGAGGTCGCCCCCCGCTCGCCGGGCGCTTGGCGCGTCGCCGCCGAGTGCTTCGCCGCCGCCGGGCGCCCCGCGGAAACCCTGCGCGCGCAAACCCGTGCACTGCACCTCGATCTCGGCGCCTGCCGCGCCGACCTGGCGATCCCCGACGCACAGGATGGCTTCGTCGCCGCGGCATCCGCGCATCTCGAGAGCCTGATCGCCACCGGCCAAACCCGCGCCGCGACCGAGTTCGCGCGCCATCTGATCACCCTCCCCCAACCGCGGCTCGACGCGGACGCGGAGGGCCGACCCGCCCCCGCCCAAACCACCTCGCGCATGACCGGCCGGCGCCAGCTCGCGACCGCGCTCATGCGGGCGGGGAAGTGGGGCGACCTACTCGCCGCATGCGCTCCCGGGGGCGATCTCGGACCGGGACACAGTTGGGCCGACCGCGCGCACTCGCTCTACTGGCGGGGCATCGCCGCACGCCACCTCGGCGACGGCGCGGCTGCCGATGCTGCCAACCAATCGCTAGAGCAACTGTTCCGCCAGTTCTTGAGCGACGGGACGACGGCCGAAGTGGAACGCGAACTCGCCGCGGTGGTGAAGAGCGCCCGCGCCCACGCCGCGATCTTCGCCGCAGGCGCGGACGCCCTCCCCCCGCGCGAACCGATGCTCCACATGTCGGACCTCCAGCTCGCCCGCCTGCTCACCACCGTCGGCTCCCACGCGAGCGCCCTCGAGATCGCCCGCGCAGAGCTCGACCGCGCCCCCACCCCCGAGGCGACCGCCACCTATTGCTCCGCCGCAGTTGCCGCGGGACGGCCCGACGAGGCGCTGCCCCGCTTCGACCTCGCCTTCCGCCGCAACGCCGCACTCGCCGACCGCGACCACACGCTCTTCGGCGAAGCGATGCGCCCCTACGTCGAGCGCCTCGGCCTGCGCGGCAACTGGCGCTTGCCCCCGCCCCCCGACCGGTGGCCCGCTCCGCTCCTCGCCGCCGATGCATCCCCCGTGCGATGGCTGCCCCCCGACGCCCCCGCCTTTGCCCTCTCGAGAGCAGACGGCACCCGCGCCTCCCTCGCCGACTACGCCGGGCGCCCGGTGGTGGTGATGTTCTTCGTCGGCGTGGGCTGCCCGTTCTGCATCGAACAGATGCGCACCTTCGCGGATGAGTCGGAGGCGTTCCGCGCCGCGGGGATCGAGATGCTCGCCGTCTCGACAGATTCGCTCGCGGAGTTGCGCGAGTCCGCCGCCGCACGCCACGGCGCTGGAGCCGAGGGTGCGCTGCCCTTCCCCGTCCTCGCCGATCCGGAACTGGAGGCGTTTCGGGACTACGGGTGCGTCGACGACTTCAACGACAAGGCGCTCCACGGCACCTTCCTGATCGGCCCGGGCGGCCAGATCCTCTGGTCGGATCGCAGCCATGAGCCATTCCTCGCCCCGGGGTTCCTCCTCGCGGAAGCGGATCGCATGTTGCAGGCGCACCCCGCCGATCCGCCCACCAGATAGTCCTCGCCGTTCACGCCCCGTTCATATCGAGCCGCTAACCTTCCCACCGTAGGCTTATGAAGCTCCCACTTTTCACCGCCGGTCTCGCCGCCTCGATCTTCTCCACCAGCCTCCCCCTCGGCGCGGTCGTCGATCGATCCGGTGACGGCCTCGACGACGTCTGGCAAGCGTTCTATGGCGCCCAAGCCCTCGCCGCCGACGCGGATGAAGATGGCGACGGCAGCTCGAATGCCGAAGAGTCCGCCGCGGGGACCGATCCCTTCGACGCCACGTCGCGGCTGTCCGCCAAGTTGATCGACCACGACCCGGCACAGGCCACCGCGACCGTTTCGTTCCCCACCCAGCGCGGGGGGATCTACGCCTTGCAGGCCGGTGGGGACCTCGAGGGAGGCGACATGGCGGAGTTGCGCGAGCGCTACTTCGGCAGCGGGGGCGAGCTGACCGTCACGCTTTCGGCCGCCGCCCCCCCCGAGGTGAC
>JAUIGD010000368.1 GCA_030430255.1 Verrucomicrobiia bacterium | reverse complement strand
CCGAGCGCCTCGAGCTTGAACTCGAGCTCGACCCTCTCGCCGCCCCGGATCACCGTGGCCGTGAACTTGCCATCCAGCTCCGGATCGCCCTGGCTCCTCTCGAGCTGGTCCGCCAGCTTGATCAGCAGCGCAGGGTAGGGTCCGACCGGTTCGCCCTCGAAGGTCTCGCCGTTGGCGGCGATGATCGCGTCACCGACCTCGAGGACGCCGTCGCCAGGAGACCCCGCGATGACCTCCTCCACGACGACCGAGTCCGGGGTCAAAAACCGGCTGCGCACGCCGAGCGGCCCGATGGGGGTGAGGCGCCGCGTCTTCTCGAAGTGCGAGTCGAATTTGGCGAGTTCGTCGTCTGAGGCTGCGTCGCCTGCCGGGCAGGCGACGAGTGCGAGCATCGCCGCCGCCCGGCAGAGGATGTGGTGGAAGGTCGTTCGTTTCACTGGGATCGCCCTGGGGCGCTGGCTTCGGGTTCTGGTTCGCGTTCGTCAGGCCTGATGGTGACGACGACTTCGGTTCCGACCGCTGGGACTCGCTCGATGACAGCCGACCAGTGGTCGTCGTCGAGCCGCCCCTCGCCGGCATAGTTGAAGAGCGCGCTGTCGGCGGTGAACAGGGCCGCGATGTCGCCGCTGCTCTCCGCCTGGAAGACGCCCTCATGGATGAACGAACCGCCGTAGATCCAGGGGGCATCGGGCGGCGGGCTCTCCGCCATCGCCGGGTTCGCGATCCAATCCAGCAAGGCCGATTTCCCCTCGCCGCCGTCTTCCCGCTTCCATTCCACCGCGATCGCGAACCGGCTGGTGGCCGGGCTGGCGGCGTCCGCATGGCCCTCGCCCCCCGCCCCCGCCGCGCCCTCGGAGTCGGCACGGAAGCGCAGGAGCTTGAGCGCGATGTTGATATGCATCGGCCTCGCCCGGGTGGTGAGCAGCGACTCGTGGACCTTGCCGCTCTGGTGGACGATGGCGAATTCCAACGGCCCTTCGGTCATGTTCACCTCAGCGGGGAAGCGGACCGCGCGGGTCTGCGGATGGAATGTGACAAGCCCGATCACATAGCTCCCGTCATCCTGCCTGGTGATCGACACCCGCGCTCCGCGAGCAGCGGGATCACCCGCCTCAGCGAACAGCGATGCCGCGAAGGCCAGGCCCCCACCGAATGCGAGCAAGCACGGCACCAGCCGGCCGCGGCGACCGGGCGCTGGGCGTGAGTGCTCCCCGTTCATCTTCATCGTCGATGTCAGCTCAGCACCGCATTGACCACCTTGCCGTGGACGTCGGTGAGGCGGAAGTCGCGCCCTTGGAACGGGTAGGTGAGACGCCGGTGGTCGATGCCGAACAGGTGCAGGATGGTAGCGTGCAGATCGTGCACATGGACCCCGTCGGACTCGACGTTGTAGCCCAGCTCGTCGGTGCTGCCGTGGGTGATGCCGCCGCGGACGCCACCGCCGGCCATCCACATCGAGAAGCCCTTGATGTGGTGGTCGCGCCCGTCCCCCTGCGCCATCGGTGTGCGGCCGAACTCGCCCCCCCAGACCACGAGGGTGTCGTCGAGCATGCCGCGCTGCTTGAGGTCGGCCACCAGCGCCGCGGACGCCCGGTCGACGAGGCCGGCGGTGTATTCGGTCCCCTTCTTGACCCCGCCGTGGTGGTCCCAGCCGCGGTGGTAGAGCTGGATGAAACGGACGCCGCGCTCGGCGAGCCGCCTCGCGAGCAGGCAGTTGGAGGCGAAGGACCCGTCGCCGGGCTTGGCGCCGTAGAGGTCGAGCACGTGCTGCGGTTCGGCGGAGAGGTCGGTGAGTTCGGGCACGCTCATCTGCATGCGGAACGCCATCTCATACTGCCGGATCCGCGTCTCCAGCTCGGGGTCGCCGAACCTCCCCTGCCCGAGCCGGTTGAAGCGCGCCACGGCGTCGACGACCTCGCCCTGCTGCTCCCGCGACACCCCGTCGGGGTTGCCGATGTAGAGCACCGGGTCGCCGCTCGACCGGAAGCGGACGCCCTGGAACTGCCCGGGGAGGAACCCGCTGTGCCACTGCCGGGCGGCGATCGGCTGCGACTGCCCGCCGCCGACCGAGGTCATGACGACGAAGCCGGGCAAGTCCTGGCATTCGCTGCCGAGCCCGTAGAGCAGCCAGGAGCCCATCGACGGCCGCCCGGGGATGCCCGACCCGGTGTTCATGAAGGTGTGCGCGGGGTCGTGGTTGATCTGCTCGGTGTGCATCGAGCGGACGATGCAGATGTCGTCGGCGATCGATCCGGTGTGGGGCAGGATCTCGCTGATGCGCTGGCCGGACGCCCCCCAGCGCCGGAAGGGATGCTGCGGCCCCATGCACTTCAGCGACCGGCCTTGCAGCTGCGCGATCTGTTGCCCCTCGGTCACTGACTCCGGCATCGGCTGGCCGTCCATCTCGGCGAGCTTGGGTTTGTGGTCGAAGGTCTCGAGGTGCGAGGGCCCGCCCGCCATGCAGAGGAAGATGATGCGTTTGCACCGCTGGGGCAGGTGCGGCTCGCCGACCACCCCCGACCAGCGCGCGCCGTCGCCGGCCGGAGCGGCGGCCGCCGGGGGGAGGAGCGAGCCCAGAGCCAGCGGGCCGACCCCGCAGAGCGAACGGCCCAGGAACGTCCGCCGGGTCGCTGGTCCGGCGCCGGAGTCGGGATGGTCGGGCAAGGGAATCATGGCTCGGGTCAGTTGCGCGTGATCGCCTCGTGGGAGTTCAAAACGACGCGCGCCGCCGCCGTCCACGCCGCCAGCGAGGTCGGGTCCGCGCCTTCGGGGAACGGCGCGTTGCCGACGCGCAACAGCGCTTCCGCCGCGTCCGGCGAATCGCGATAACTCGCCAGTTGCCGGTCGATCAGATCGGAGAGCAAGCGGACCTCCTCCTCGCCCATCGGGCGCGTGAACACCCTCGCCGCCATCCAGTCGAGCCGCCCGGCGGTGGACGCGGGCGCCTCCTGGAGACAGCGCGCGGCCAACACCCGGGCCGCCTCCACCTGCGAGGGGTCGTTGAGCATCACCAGCGCCCCGAGCGGCGTGTTGGAACGCGCGCGCTGGGCGGTGCATTCCTCGCGCGCGGGCGCATCGAAGGCGAGCAAGGCCGGGTGCAGAAACTGCCGCTGCCAGTGCGTATAGACGCCGCGCCGGTACTGGCCATCCCCCTCGTCGGCGCGGTAGGTGCGACGCGGGAAGTAGAGGTTGTCCCAATAGCCGGCGGGCTGGTACGGCTTCACGCTCCGCCCGCCGATGTCGCGCACCAACAGGCCGCTGGCCGCGAGCGCCCCGTCGCGCACGAATTCGGCGTCGAGCCGCCATTTCCCCTGCCGGACCAGCGTCCGGTTGCCTGGGTCGTCAGGGTCGTGGCCAGTGGAGGACTGGCGGTAGACCGACGAGGTCACGATCGTCTCGAGCAGCGCTTTGACGTCCCAGCCAGACTCCACGAATCGCAGCGCCAAGAAGTCGAGCACCTCGGGGTAGCGCGGTTCGGCGCCGCGGATCCCGATGTCGCCGAGTGTGTGGTAGAGCCCCTCACCGAAACACATTTTCCACAGCCGGTTGACGAACACGCGGGCGGTCATCGGGTTGTTGCCATCGACCAGCCACTCGGCGAGATCCAGGCGCGACGCACGCCCCCCGCCGCCGATCGAGCCGAAGCGCGCGGGAATGCCCGGCGAAACCACCTCGCCCGACTTGTCCATCCAGTTCCCACGCGGCAACACCCGGACGGTGCGCGGTTCGGTGGACACGGTGGCGATCATCCGCGGACGGCGGGCATCGACCGCACGGCGTTCGTGCTCGAGCCCCTTGAGCTGTTCTTCGAGCGCCCCCACCTCGCCCGCCGCTCCCGTCGTGGTTTCGCTCTCGCTCTCTTTACTCGGCCGGAGGTCCTCGAGTCGCGTGCGCAGGGCGGCGATCTTCTCGTCGAGCGCCGCAAGCTGCGGCTCCAGCTCCGGGGAAGGAAGCACGAGCGTCTCCCCCCAGCCGTCGCCCTGCGCGTTGGGGTAGTAGCCGCGGTGCTTGATGTCGGAGAAGAAAGCCGCGAACTGGTAGAAATCGCGCGCCGAGATGGGATCGAATTTGTGATCATGACACTCCGCGCAACCCATGGTCAGGTCGAGCCAGGCCGTCGAGGTGGTGCGCACGCGGTCGGCCGCATACTTGGCCACATACTCCTCGTCCTGGATCCCGAACTCGGTGCTCTTCATGTTCAACCGGTTGTAGCCGGCGGCGATCCTCTGCTCGAGGGTGGCGTCGGGCAGCAGGTCGCCCGCGAGCTGCTCGCGGGTGAACTGGTCGAAGGGCATGTTCGCGTTGAACGCGCCGATGACGTAGTCGCGATACGGCCACACGCTCCACTCGAGGTCGGCGTGGTAGCCGTTGGTGTCGGCGTAGCGGACGAGGTCGAGCCACATCACCGCCATCCGCTCGCCGAAGTGAGGCGAGGCGAGCAAGCGCTTCACCTGCCGGCGGTAGGCGCCCGGGGAACGGTCGGCGAGGAACCCTTCGACCTCCTCCGGCGCCGGCGGCAGCCCCGTCAGGTCGAGGCTCAGCCGCCGGATCAGCGTGCGCCGGTCCGCCTCAGGCGAAGGTCGACGCCCCTCCGCTTCGAGGCGCGCCAAGATCAGCCGGTCGATCCCGCCGCGCGGCCATTCCCGCCGCTGCACGGCCGGCAGTTCGACCGTCTCGGGAGCGACGAACGCCCAGTGCTCCTCCGTCGGGGCGCCGGCGAGGACCCATTGCCGCAGCCGCTCGATCTCAGCCGGCGACAGCGACTTGTTGCTGCCGCTCGGCGGCATGCGTTCGTCGGCATCGGGATGGGAGATCCTCCGGATCAACTCGCTGGCGTCGGGGGCGCCGGGCTTCACGGCCGACCGCCCCGAATCGCCCGCCGCGAGCAATCCCTCCCGTTGATCGAGACGCAGCCCGCCCTCACGGGTCTCGGCGTCAGGTCCATGGCAGGCGAAGCATTGACCCGCCAACAGCGGTCGGATATCGCGCCCGTAATCGACGTCCGTGGCAGCGATCGCCGACGCCAGCATGGCGCTGAGGCCGATGGCGATGCCCCCCGCGACCTTACCCCCTCCACGTGGGAGGATCGCGCACCGCCACATCGGGACAGGCGGCGCGGCGACGGCCCCGCCCTCACCGCGCTGGTTCCTTGGTCGCCGACTTGTCCGCTCTCGAGCAAACCGGATGCGGCACTTGGACGAGGTCATGGGATCCTTGCGCCTCGGAGGCTGTCGGACTTGCGCCTTTCGAGCCCGAAGGTTTTCGAATCTCGATCCAAATCGGCACGATGGTGAGGAATCGATCGAGATCAGCGACAAAACAGCGGGGCGGTTGGGGCAAATTCAAATACGTTTCGCGCCGGAACGAACGAGTCCGAAATCCTATAGATCGCGATCCCGAAGTCAAGATAAAACGATATATCATTTGAATTTGGGGGTGGAGTTCGGAGCGCCAGAGCGGCTCCTGCGCGCCCGCTAAGTCGATTCTCGCACGATCAGATCGGGCACGATGATCCGCGACTTTGCGGGGACATCGCCTGCCCCCAGCATGTCGACGGCAGCGTGCATCACCTCGCTCACCATAATATCGAAGGTCGTGAGCGGCGGGTAGGTGAAGTGCACCGTGGCATCGTTCCGATACCCGACCAGGGCGAGGTCGGCGGGGACGCTGATCTCCCCCGCCCTCGCCACGCCAGAAGCCAACAGCCCGGCGATCGTGTCATCGGTGATCACCGCGTCCGCCTGGTGGACGTGCACGATGTCGGCGAGCAACTTCGCGACCGCCTCGTTGACGCCTTCGACGTGCCAATCGATGTCGCCTTCCGGCCAGATGATATCGCCATCGCCGCAGGGGCGGCCGAGTTTCTCGTGCGCCTCGAAGAAGCCGCGGGTGCGCTCGCGGGACCAAGCGTTTTCGCCGTCGGTCGATTTCACCATCACGATCTTCTTCCGGCCGCGTTCGGCGAGATGCGCCACCACGCTGCGCACACCGTCAGCAACGTCCACGTCGACGAACACCCCCCCGGCGATCGGCGGCCGCCCGAAAACAGAAACGACATTCGCCACCGGGGCCAACACCTCCTCCGCCTCCCCCCAGTGGGCATCGTTCAAGTAGGCATTATACACCAAACCGTCGACCCCCCGTGAGACGAACCCGTCGACCGCCCGCACCAAGTCCTCGCGGTTGTTGTCGGTCTGCGCCACCAACACGTGCAGCCCCTTCTGAGTCGCGTGAAACTGGAGCCAAGCCATCATCCGCGTGTGGGTCAGCGTCAACATCTGATCGGTAATGACCCCGATGATCCCGCTGTCCTTGCCGGCAAGCTGCCGCGCTGCCAAGTTCGGCCGGTAGCCCATCTCCTCCGCGAGTCTACGGATCTCCTGGATCTTCTCTGGACGCACGCGGAT
>JAUIGD010000367.1 GCA_030430255.1 Verrucomicrobiia bacterium | reverse complement strand
CGGCAACATCGACCAGAGGAACGCCCGCAGGCGCCCCTCGCACTCCGTGTAGCGGCTGAGGAACAACTCGTACTTGTCCTCGCGGGATCGGTGGGCTCCGGTCGGTTTGCTGGGGGTTGAGGGCATCGGCAAGCTTTTAAACCAAGGCGCCCAACTGGCAAGTTCGGCACCCGAGCTGGGGGTTGACGCGTAGGGGTGAGATGGAACGGTGGGCGCCGGTATTCCGGGGCGCCCCCGGCCGATCCATTGACCCACTAACCAACCGCTTCACCTTCATGATTGTTCGCACCGCCTTTTTCTCAGCCGTTTTTTGTTTCGCCAGCCCACTCTCCGGATTCGCCCAAGAAGGCGACGCGGCCACCGAGGTCGCCGCCGACGCGCAGGCGCTCACCATCGAATCGCTGCCCGGCGGCATGATGAAGTTCAAGGAGACCGAACTGCGCGCCAAAGCCGGCCAGCCGATCTCCCTCACCTTCAACAACCCCGACATCCTGCCACACAACCTGCTCGTCCTGAAACCGGGTTCCCGCGACAAAGTCGGGGCGCTGGCCGACGCGATGATCACCGACCCGAACGCCATGGCCAAGGGCTACGTCCCGGAGAGCGAAGACATCATCAAACACACCAAACTGCTGAACGCGACGCAGTCGGAGACGATCACCTTCACCCTCGAAGAGCCGGGCGAGTACCCGATCATCTGCACCTTCCCGGGCCACTGGCGCCTGATGCAGAGCAAGATCATCGTCGAATAGGTTCATCGCTCAATTCTTCAGCGCTTCGAATGCGGCCAGGGCGCGCTCGCGGGCAGCTCGGTGCTCGACCATCGGCTCGGGGTAGTCGCGCCCGAGCTTCACCCCGGCGCTGTCGAGGTCCAGTTCCCCCAACTCCCAGGGCTTGTGAATGTGCGAGTCCGGGAGACCTGAGAGCTCCGGGACATAGCGGCGCACGTAGTCGCCGTCCGGATCGAACTTCTCCCCCTGCCCGAAAGGGTTGAAGACACGGAAGTAGGGCGCCGCATCGGCACCGCAGCCGGCGGTCCATTGCCAGCCGAAGGTATTGTTCGCGAGGTCGGCATCGACCAGCGTGTCCCAGAACCAGCGCGCCCCGTCCTGCCAGGGCTGGAGCAGGTGTTTGACCAGGAACGAAGCCACGACCATCCGCACGCGGTTGTGCATCCAACCGGTCTGCCAAAGTTGGCGCATCCCCGCGTCGACGAGCGGGTAGCCCGTCTCGCCCCGCTGCCAGCGATCGAGCGCCGCGTCGTCAGCGCTCCACGGGAAGGACTCGAACTCCGGCCGCAGCGGCCGGTCGGTGGTCTCGGGGAAGTGGAACAGCAGGTGGTGGGCGAACTCGCGCCAGACGATCTGCCGCATCACGCCGGTGTCGAACCGCCCGCTGTGGTTCTCCGCATCGGCAAATCGCCACCAGAGCTCGCGCGGCCCGATCTGCCCGAAATGGAGGAAGGGCGACAGCCGGCTGGTCGCGTCCTCGGCCGGTGCGTCCCGCCGGTCGGGATAGCGCTCCGCTGCGCCGTCGAGGAATCCGGCGAGGCGCTCCTCCATCAGGTCGCGCGAAGGCTGCCCGCCCCAAAACGGGGCGAAACCGGAGTCCCAACCGATCTCGGGCAGCAGTCCGAGCGACTCGAGCGAGTCTCCCTCAGGCGCGTCCTCCGGGAGCTTGAGACGCCCGGGTCCCGCCGTCGCCCGCGGCACTTCGTGCTCCGACATCAGGTGTTTCCAAAACGGCGTAAACACCTTGAACGGGGTCCCGCTCTTGTTGCTGATCTCGCCCGGCTCGAACAGCAGCGAACCGTTGAAACTCTGCGCCTCCAGCCCTCCGGAACGCAGGGAGGATTTGATCTCCGCATCGCGCCGCACCGCCGACGGCTCGTAGCGCCGGTTCCAAAACACCGCGTCCGCGCCCGACTCCCGAGCCACGCGCTGGAGGAGGTCGAGGCTCGCGCGCCCGCGCCCGTCGACGATCAGCAGCCGGCTTCCGAGCCCGCGCAGCTGCTGCGAGAGGTCTGCCAGCGCGTGGTGCAGCCACCATCGCGAAGCCCCGCCGGGCGCCCAGGCCCCCTCCTCCTCGGGTGTCCAGAGGAAGACCGGCAAGACCTCTCCGCGCTCGGCGGCGGCGGCGAGCGCAGGGTGGTCTTCGACCCGGAGATCGCGGCGGAACCAGACGAGGGAGCAACTCATTGGCGTCACTACGCCCCGAAACCGGGATCAGATTCAAGTCCGGCCTGAGGCCAACCCGTGGTTGAAAGCGCGGGCGGCTAGGCTTTGCTTCCCCGCAACACCCTCGGCTCCCGCCGCCTCGTCATGCGGCGGGCCCGAGATCCGAAAACCCGCATCCCACCGACCCGACCATGTCCGCCCACCTGTCACGCCGCCGTTTCCTCGCCGCCGCCTCTTCCGCCGCCGCCGCTTCGGCGCTCCCCCTCCGCGCCGCCGATGGCGACGGACCGCTCTACGAGATCTCGCTCGCCGAGTGGTCGCTGCACCGCACGCTGCGCGGCGGCAAGATGAACAACCTCGACTTCCCGATCGTCGCCAAGAAGGACTTCGGCATCGCGGCCGTCGAGTATGTGAACCAGTTCTTCAAGGACAAGGCGGGCGACACGGCCTACCTCGGCGAACTGAAGAAGCGCTGCGAGGGCGAGGGCGTGCGCAGCTTGCTCATCATGTGCGACGGCGAGGGGCAGCTCGGCAATCCCGACGAGGCGGGTCGCAACAAGGCGGTCGACAACCACAAGCGCTGGGTCGAGGCCGCGAAGTTTCTCGGCTGCCACTCGATCCGCGTCAACGCCGCCTCCGGCGGCAGCTACGAGGAGCAGCAGGAGCGCGCCGCCGACGGCCTCCGCAAACTGAGCGAATTCGCGGGGCCACACGGCCTCAACGTGATCGTCGAAAACCACGGCGGCCTGTCCTCAAACGGCGCCTGGTTGGCCGGGGTGATGGAGAAGGTCGAGCTCGAGAACTGCGGCACCCTCCCCGACTTCGGCAACTTCCGCGTCAGCGGCGACGAGACCTACGACCGCTACAAGGGCGTGACCGAACTCATGCCCTTCGCCAAGGCGGTCAGCGCCAAGAGCCACGACTTCGACGAGGCGGGCAACGAGGTGCACACCGACTATCGCAAGATGATGAAGATCGTCCTCGACGCCGGCTATCGCGGCTTCGTCGGCATCGAGTACGAGGGGGGCAAAGTCGGCGAGGCCGAAGGCATCCGCGCCACCAAGGCCCTGCTCGAGAAGGTGCGCGACGAACTCTCCTGAGCGACGCTCACCTCCCCGCCACCCCGATGCCCCGGCCCCGCGCAACACAGTCCCGCGCAACACGGTTCCGCCTCCGAGCCGCATCGGTCGCCACGCTGTTGATCGCTGCGAACGCTGCGGCACAAGAACCGCCAACCGAACTCGCGGACGCGGGGGCGGCGTTCCGCGCCAAGCTCCAAGAGCGGCTCGAAACCCTCAACCGCAGCTACGTCGCCGCCCTGCAGAAGGTCGAGTCCGAGCTCGCCGCCGCCGGCGACTACGATGGCGCCATCGCCGCACGCCAAGAGCGGATCGCCGTCGGCGAACAGATCGTGGCGGCGGCGCTGCGCGAACAGGCGCCGCGGCGCGAACCTCCTCCCACCGCCGCGATGCCGGCCGCCGAGCCGATCGTGTTCGAGGCGGAGGCCGCCCTCCTCGGCGGCACCGCGGCGCGGGCCGGGGCGGGCGCGCGGCTGGCCGACTCCGGCTCATCCCTCAGTTGGAAGCTCCCCGGACCGATGCCTGGCCACTACGACGTCGCGATCGCCTACCGCGCCGACGCCGCGGCCACCGTTTGGGTCCGCGAGCGCTTCTTCCGCCTCAAAGGGGAGCTGCCGGCCGGCGCGGACGCACCGCCTCTGCCCATCGGCGCGCTCAAGCTGACCGCCGACGCGGATGCGATCGCGGTGACGCCGCTCGAGCTGCCCCCCGGCGGCATCACCGTCCAGCAGCTCACCCTAACGCCCCGCGCCGATTAGGGAGCACCCCGCGTCCGTCGTGAGCCCCCCCCGCCAGAACATCGTCGCCCAATGCCTCGCCGCCGTGTGTGGCGCAAGCATGGCCGCCGCCCAGATCCCCGCCGCGCCCGGAGCCGATGCCGCCATCGCCACCGTCGCCGAACCGGAGGAGCTGGTGGAGCTGCGCACGGCCTTCGAGTCCCAGCTCGAGAGCCGCTCGGCGCCGGCGCGGAAGCGATTGGTCGATGCGCTCAGGCAGCTCGAACGGAGCCGCGCCGACCGCGGCGACTACGAGGGCGCCCGACGCGCCCAGCGACGGCGCCAGTCGATCGAGCGGGCCGCCCGCGCTGCCCCCAGCTCCCCGGCAGAGCCACAGGCGCCCGGCCAGGTCGAGATCGCCTTGCGGAGCGGGCGTCGCACCGGCAGCTCCCTCCACTACGACGCCGCGCGCGATGCGCTCGTCGGCTTCGGCAAGTCGGGCCACAGCGTGACCTGGGACATCAACAGCGTGCAGCCCGGAGACTACCGGGTGCTGGTCACCTACGGCTGCGCCGACTTCACCCTGCAGTCCGACCGCGTCTCGGGTGGCGCGACCCGCACCGTCGAACTCACCACCGGGGGCAGCTTCACCGTCGAGGAGGCGACCTCGCTGGCCACCGGCGAAGACCGCGTGCTCCGCCACACCGTCTACCCCACCGGGGGCTGGGACAAGACCGTGACCCGCAACATCGGCCGCCTGCGCCTGACCGGCACCACCTCCACCGTGAAGCTGTCCGCGCTCGCGCCCGAACCCGGCGGCCTCATGGCCCTGCGCCGCCTGCGGCTCGTCCCTGTGGACGCCCGCGGCCAGGCCGGCGGCAGCCACCCGTTGGACGAGCTCAAGTCGCGCTACGGAGCCAAGGTCGCCGAGATCACCGGCGACGATTTCCGCGACCACATCGAGGCGCTCAGACGCCTCGAGACCTCGCTGGCCGGCTCCGACCGCCTGCGCGACGCACTCGCCGTCAAAGCCGAGCGGGAACGCATCGAACGCGCGTTCTCCGCCGACCCCGCCGCCGCCGCGCATCAGATCATCACCGCCCCGGCTCCGTGAACCGCCCCCCCCGCTCCACCGCCCCTTCGCTGGCCTGCGCGGCCTTTTCTCTAGCAACGGCTTGGAGCCAAGAGATCCCCTCCCCGGAAGGGGTCGACCTCGAGCTCCACGCCCTCGAGAAGCGCTACGCCGAGCACCTCTCCGCGGTGCGGGACGAACTCGGCGCACCGTATCTCGCGGCGCTGAAGCGCCTGCAGGACAGCCTCGCGGAACGCGGGGAGCTGGAACAGGCGCTGCTCGTCCAGAACGAGCGCCGCCGGGTCGCCGACCTGCTCGGCCGGCCACCCCAGATCGGCGCCCCGGCCGCCGCCGCCCGCCCCCCCGCCGCGGCGACGCTGCCGGTCGAACGGGCGCGCGTCTCCGGCGGGGTGCGCTACGACGAGCGCCGCGCCGCCCTGCTCAACTGGACCGCCGCGGGCGGCACCGCGACCTGGGCGCTCGACGCCGACCACCCGGCCGGCCGCTACGAACTGATCGTCACCTTCACCGCCGGGCGCGACGCGGGCGGCAGCTTCGAGGTCACCACCCTCGGCGGCGCCTCCGCGCGGGGATCGGTCGAGACCACCCCGCAGAGCGACTGGGCGGAGGCGAGGCAGATGCTGGCCGGCACCTTCGAGATCGACGCCGACAGCCGCGAGCTCAGCATCACCGCCACCTCCCTGCAGCAACCGTACCTCTGGGCGCTGTCAGGCGCGGAACTGGTGCCGGAAGGCACCTGGGAGAAGCGCCAGTCCGCGGCGCCGGCGACCGCGTTCGACCTGCCGGGGGGCAAGCCCAAACCCGACTAGGGCGTGTTTGAAAACGAATCGTGAGCGCCACAGCGAGAGGTGATTGCCGCGGGCAAGGCGGGGCGAGGCAGCGGGTGAACACCCGCGGCCGAGCCACAACGCAGCGGGCGGCGAAACGATCCGTGGAGCGGCGACCCGATCCCGGCGGGGCCAGCACTCCTCCCCCCCTCAAAATAGAGCGCCGCGAGGCGCTTCCGAACACGCCCTGACGCCCGTGCCCAGCGCCGCACCCATCACCCACATCCTCGCCGCGGTCGCGGTCGCGGTCATGTTCACCGCCACCGCCCGGTCGCAATCGATCGCCCCCCCAGAGCCGCCCCCCAAACTGCAACGCCTGCAGGAGGTCTACCTCGAACAACGCCACTCCGCGCGCGTGGCGCTCCTCACCGCGCACGTCGAGCGCCTCGCGAAGCTCCGCGACGCCTATGCCGCAGGCGGGGAAGCGTTCGCCGAGGAACGTGAGGCCACCCACCGGACCTTGGAGGAGCGGCGCCGCGAACTCGCCGCCCTAACCGCCACGGTCGACGCCCCGGCGGCGA
>JAUIGD010000366.1 GCA_030430255.1 Verrucomicrobiia bacterium | reverse complement strand
CGCCCCGACCGCGCCCGCCGCCCTTGCCCCGGTCGTCGGGGCGGGCACCCCCGCGCCCCTTGCCGCGCCCCTTGCCCGGGCGTTCGAGAGGGCGGTCGTCGAACTCCCGTTGCGGCTGCGCGGGGTTGCGCAGCCAGTCGGGCATGAAGTTCAGGTCGGTGAGGTCGAGGGGTTGCGGCTCGTCGTCGGGCATCGCGGGAGGGGTCGGGGGATGAGAGTGGGGCGGAGTATGGGCGCGAACGGCTCCCGTCTCAAGCTCTACGCGAACCCGATCGAGCGGGCTCGCGGACAGCCGTGGTGGCGGAGTGGGGAAGGTTCCAGCACCGCCCGCCGGCGCTCGCGGCGGGCGCGATCTCCTCGGATACGGGCTGCACCGCGGGAGGACATCTCCCGCGTGGCGGTGTCGCCACCCGGATCGGAGCGGGTTCGGCTGAGAGCGTTGACGGCTTCGCGACCGGGGATACAGGTTGTTCCTGTTCGCGCCATGCCTTCAGGACGCCCGCCCAACTACGACCGCAGCGAGGTCTTGGACCGCGCTCTGGACTTCTTTTGGGCGCATGGCTACAAGGCGGGGCTCACGGATCTCCTGCGGTCGGTGGGTGTCGGGCGGCAGACGCTCTACAACCTGTTCGGCAGCAAGCGCGCCCTTTTCATCGAAGTCATCCACCGCTACCGGGAGAAACACCTCGCGGCGATCCTCGCCCATCTGGCAGAGGGAAATGACCCGCTGGGCGAGGTGCGCAAGGCGCTGCATTTCTTCGAGCAACTGGCCGTCGACAAGCGCTCCCGCGGTTGCCTCGTCGCGAACGCCATCGTCGAGGTCGGCGCCGAGGACGAGGAGATCGCCGCGCTGCTGCGCGAGACCCTCGGCCTGCTGGAGTCGGCGGTCCGCGATGCGCTGAAGCGGGCTCGGGACCGTGGCGAGCTCGCGCCGGGCCGCGAGCCGCGCGCCCTCGCGCGCGCCCTGAGCAACGCGATGATCGGCATGGCGGTCACCGGCCGGCTGGGCGGGGGGCGCGGTGCCCTCCGCGATATCTACCAGGGGACGCTGCAGATGCTCCGCTGATCGCCCCCCTTGGCGAAATTGGCGGGTTTCCTCCCGCCGCGCGATTGACTTATTGGACTGATCGATCAAAAATTCGGTCGTTATCTCGCGGGACATCCCGGGGGGAACACCCTCAGCCATGAAAAACTCCCATCTCTTACGGGGTGCCGCGACGGCAACCCTCCCGCTCGCATTCTGTCTGACTCCGGTTTCCCGCGCGGCGCCGCCGCCGCTCGCCCTGGAGGTGGTGACGGAGGGACAGCTGCTCGCGCCGCTCGGCGCGACCCACGCCGGTGACGGCAGCGGGAGGCTGTTCGTGTTTGAGCAGCGCGGCAGAGTTTGGATCGTCGACGCGTCCGGCGCGCTGCTGCCGACGCCGTTCCTCGATGTCGAAGCGAAGCTGGTGCCGGAGCGGCCCGGCTTCGATGAGCGCGGCCTGTTGGGGTTCGCGTTCCACCCGGACTACAGCCAGGCGGGGAGCCCGGGCGAAGGCCTGTTCTACGTCTACTACAGCGCGCCATCGCCGGCGGCTCCGGGGACGGCCGAGGCGCCGGTCGACCATCGCAGCGTCATTTCGGAGTTCCGCGTCTCTGCTGACCCGAACCTCGCCGACGCCGCCTCGGAGCGGGTGTTGTTGACCTTCGAGCAGCCGCAGTTCAACCACGACGCCGGCCAGATCGCCTTCGGGCCGGACGGGATGCTCTATATCGCGACGGGCGACGGTGGCTCCGGGGACGACAACAACGCGGGGCACACCGGTGGCGACGCCCTCCGCCCGTCGGGGGTGCTCGGCAACAGCCAAGACCGGACAAATTTGCTGGGGAAGATCCTGCGCATCGACCCGTCCGGGAACACCGCGCCTGGCGGGGCATACGCGATCCCCCCGGACAACCCGTTCGTGGGGGCGGGCGGCGGTGTCCGCGAGGAGATCTTCGCCTACGGACTGCGGAACCCTTGGCGGTTCTCGTTCGACGACGGTCCCGGCGGGACAGGCAGGTTGTTCTGTGCCGACGTCGGGCAGCGTGACTTCGAGGAGGTCAACATCGTCACGGGCGGTGGCAACTACGGCTGGCGCAACCGCGAGGGCAGCTCGGTGTTCGACGCCGCGGCGCCGGGGGTCGGGCCGTTCATCGAGCCGGTCGCCGAGTATGCCCACCCGGGCTCCGAAGGCACCCCCCTGCCGCGCATTGGCCTGTCGATCACGGGCGGCTTCGTCTATCGCGGGACGTCGATCCCCGGCCTGGCCGGGACGTACGTGTTCGCCGACTGGAGCAGTTCGTTCGGCCAACCGGCTGGGACATTGCTAGCGCTCGAAGAGCACGCGGGCGGCTTCGCTCTGGCGGTGTTGGAGGTCGAGGGGGGCAACCCGCTCCCCTTCTACATCGCCGGGTTCGGCGAAGACGAAGCCGGGGAACTCTACGTGATGGCGAAGCGCACCCTCGCGCCCTCCGCCACCGACCCCGATACCGACCAGCCGACCGGTGCGGTGTTCAAATTGGTAGCCGTCGCGGGCGGCGAATCCGGTTCGGTGGTGCTCGAGCCCGACCGCGACGGGACGCTGTTCTCGGAGAGCGGGGCGCTCGCCAACGGGGCGGGGCGCTATCTCTTCTCAGGCCGCACCAACCAGGGCCAACTGCGGCGAGGCCTGCTCCACTTCGACGTCGCCGGGGCGGTGCCCGCCGGGGCGCAGGTCGATGCCGCCGAGCTGACGCTGCGGATGAACAAGACGATCGCCGGCGCCTCCCCGGTCGGCTTGCGCCGGGTCAACAGCGATTGGGGGGAGGGCGATTCGGACGCCTCCGGCGAGGAGGGGCGGGGCACCGCAGCGCAGACGGGCGACGCGACCTGGACCTTCGCCCGGTTCGACTCGCAGCCTTGGACGGCCGGGGGCGACGTCGCCGCCGTCGATTCGGCGAGCGCGAGCGTCGGCCCGAGCGGCCTCTACAGCTGGACCTCCGCGACCTTGACCGCCGATGTGCAGGCGTTCCTCGACGCGCCGGCGGACAACCATGGTTGGGCTTTGATCGGCGACGAGGCGGGCCTCACGGCCAAGCGCTACTTCAGCCGCGAGGAGGCGACCGCCGCCGACCGCCCGATGCTCAAGGTCGATTTCACATCGCCCGCCCCGAGCCGCTTCGAGCAGTGGGCCGCCGAACACTTCGAAGAGGGTGAGGCGGTCGACCTTGGCGCCGATCTCGATGGCGACCTTCTCAACGGCGTCCTCGAGTATGCGGGGGATCTCGACCCGAAGCGAGCCGACCCCGCCGGGGCGCTCTTCGATCTCGTCGATGGTGGGGGTGGCGGCCTGGTGGTCCGATTCCTCCGCGACCCGCGGGCGGAAGATCTGACCTACGCGGTTGAGGTGAGCGAGGACGGCGAGCTCTGGACAACGCTCGTCGAGGTGGTGGGAGGTGCGGCCGTCACGACCGGTGCCGCCGTGCGATCCGACTTCCCGGTGGTGGGATCGCCGCCCCTGAGGGAGGTCACCGTCGAGGTCCCGCCCGACACCGACCGGAAGCTCGTGCGGCTCGCGTTGACGCGGTCGGAGGACTAGCCCGGATCGATCACCAAGCTCCGGGCTGCGGCTTGCGCTCGTTGATGCTGAGGGTGTTGCCGTTGGGAACGGCTCGGGCAGGGTGTCTACCCAGCCGCTTCGCCGATCCCTGCCGCCGCCTACTCAGCATCAACGATCAGCGGCGCCTCGCCTGCGGTTGGGGTGATCGATCCGTATCGCTTCAGCCGATCGGGGGCGAACGCCGGAATGCCATGCTCTCGGCCACTCGGTGAACCGCTCCGGTGCCGTAGGCGCGCGCCCCCACTTTTTTTGCTCCGGGTTCCGAGTCGGGCGCTTGCGCAGCCTGTCGGGCACGGGCAGAGTCCAGCGGGCGTCCGCGCCCTCCCCCCGCATCCATGTTTTCATCCGATCCCAGCCAATATGGTGACTTCCTCGTCAGCTTCTTGGGGATTTTGTTCGAGGGGTTGCCCTACATCTTCATCGGAACGTTGATCTCTGGGTTGATCGACGTCTACCTCCCCTCCGGGCTGATGGATCGGCTGCTGCCGAAGAACCGCTACGCGGCGATCGGTTTGAGTGGATTGCTGGGCGCGGTGTTCCCAGTGTGTGAGTGTGCGATCGTGCCGGTGATCCGGCGGCTGGTGCAGAAAGGGCTGCCAGTTTCATGCGCGATCACCTACATGCTGTCCGCGCCGATCATCAACCCGATCGTCGCCTACAGCACCTATCGGGCCTTCATCGGCTCGCCCGGCCCAGGGGGAGGTCCCGAGCCCGATCCCGCGTTTTACGTCTTGTCCAGGATCGGCATCGCCTACTTTGTGACCGTCTTGGTGGGCGTGATCGTGCACCAGTTTTCGATCCGCAAGATCCTCCGCCCGAGTGTCCTGCGCGGTCTCGAGGCCGCCCGGCCGTCGACCCCGCAGGAGAGCTTGTCCGGAGAAGTGGCGCCCCGAGCCCCGCAGGGGCGCCCCGACCGGCTGGTCGCGGTCTTCCGGACCGCGGCGAGGGACTTCTTGGATACCGGCATGTATTTCACGATCGGGGTCTTGATCACCGCCCTCTACCGAACACAGATCGACCAGAGCTACGTCGACCGCCTCGGGGCATCGGATTGGATCGGCGTCCCCACGATGATGGCGCTCGCCTTCATCCTGTCGCTCTGCAGCACTTCGGACGCTTTCCTCGCTGCCCAATCGCTGAGTTTTTCCGCTGCCGCAAAGCTGGCGTTCTTGGTATTCGGGCCGATGATGGATGTGAAACTCGTCTTCATGTACGCTTCCGTATTTCGCCGGAGGTTCGTCGTCCTGCTCGCGCTCGGGCTGTTCCTCCTGATCGGGCTCATCTTTATCCGTTGGGGGGCCATCTTCCCCATCCGCGGGTGATCCCTCCACCCACCCCCTATCCCATGTCTGAGAGAGCTTCCTCAATCATCCAAGGTCTGATCCTCGTCGCGATCGGTGCAGTGCTCGTTCTGTTCTTCGTTCAGGGCAGGATCGTCAAATACCTCACCCAGGCGGACGGCTTCCAACCGCTGGCCCTGGCCGCAGGAATCGGCCTGCTGATGGTGGGGATCTTCCTGGTGATCACCTCCAATAGGGCAGCGGCCGATTGTGGGCACGACCACGACCACGACCACGACCACGGGCACAACCACGGGCACGGGCACGGGCATGACCATGACCATGACCACGGGCAGGGTGACTGCTGCAGTGGCGGCGGTTGCTCCCATGGGCAGGCCGAGGAGGAGTCGGCCGGTGACCATGGGCACGATCACAGCGATGGAGAGGGATGCGTCGAGTGCGATCACGATCATGCGGGCCATCACGACCATCACCATGGGGAGACGTGGGCTGGGATGGCGGTGACGGCCGCGATCCTGTTGGTGCCGTTGGTCGCCGGGGCAGCGTTTTCTCCGGACCGCTATTCCGACCACTACATCGCCAACAACCGCAACGCGATGGAGCAGGGGCCGGTGGGGGCGGCGCCCGAGAAGTTCGATCTCAGAAGGAAGGCGGAGGAGGCGCGCGACACAGCGACATCGGGAGGGGGCGAGGCCGATGAGGGTGGCGAGGCGGCCGCTGCAGCGGGATGGGGGAAATACACGCTCGAGGATTTCCAACAGCAGGTCGATCGGAACGCGGACGGGGACTACCTGCTCGATGTGGTTTCGATCTTCTACACCGGCGGCGACGAGGAGGTACAAGACGTGGTCGAGGGGCTGCCGATCGAGACGATCGGCCAGGTGACCGCGGAGACCTTGCGGGATCCGAACAAGCAGCGCGCTCGTGTATTCCGCCTGCTGATGAACTGCTGCATCGCCGATGCCCGACCTGTTTCCGTGCCGGTCGACTTCGGCGGGCCGGTGCCGAGTTTCCGCGAGATGGGTTGGTACAAGATCCGGGGGAAGATGTCCTACGAGCAGTGGGATGACTTCACGATCCCGGTCATCACGGAGGCGACCATGCAACCGACCAAGGAGCCGACGATGGGCACGATGGGCCAGCGGGACTAGCCCGGATCGATCACCACATTCGCAGGCGAGGCGTTGCCATTCGTTGACGCTGAGTAGGCGGCGGCAGGGACAGGCGAAGCGGCTGGGTGAACACCCTGCCCGAGCCGGTCACCACGCCAACACCCTCAGCGTCAACGAGGGCGCGCCACAGCCCGGAGCTTGGTGATCGATCCGGGCTAGGGCGCGTTTGGATACGCCTCGCGGCGCCAGATTTTTGCGAGGAAGAAGCGGCGGCTCCTCCGGGATCGGGTCGCCGCCCGGCGGAGCGATTCACCCCACACTGCGTTGTGGCTCGGCCGCCGATCGATCCGCTCACCCCTCCGCCTCGGGCTTCGGGTCGCGGGCGAGGAGTTCGCCGAG
>JAUIGD010000365.1 GCA_030430255.1 Verrucomicrobiia bacterium | reverse complement strand
AAACCGAGCCCAGCGGCAGGTCGCGATCGACCAGCAGCTCGAACACCTCCTTGAAGAGTGTCCCGAAGACGAACACCAAACTGAGCACCGCCACCCCAATGGCAGTGCCCACCGCGATCTGTCGTCCCAGATAGCGGTCGACGATTGGTATGGCTGCACTCAAGCGGTGGACTAACGGGCATCCAGAACCCGCCATCAAGCCTCCACCCCAAGCCTTGCGAAAATTTCATGTTCGCGAACTATCGGGGGAGCGCCGCGCTGCCCGATGACCGGATTGTCATCTATCTCAACAAGAAAAAGTTGACCATCGGGCTGGTTCGATTTATACAAGCGATGCACATCCCTACCCGCCCGCGAACAGCCCCGTAGCAGACAATCGTTTGCTGCGGGGCTAAGGGTTTCAGGGGGAGGCATCGGGGTGCGGCGGAGCGGCGAATGCGGAGGCGCTGGGGTGGCGGTCCAGGGTGGCTGCGGAGCCGGACCTGTGCCGCCGGCCTTCGCCCTCCTCCCCTCGGCCACCGCCCACTGGCCGGAAGGCGAGTTCGATGTTGAACCCCGCCCGTGCATCGGCGACCTGCGTTGCCTGCCAAGCCACCATGCCCAAGAAATCCAAGTCTGAGATCACGGTCCCGAAGAGCCCGCAGCTGCCGCTCGGGTTCCGCGCATCGGGTTCCGCCTGCGGCATCAAGTCGGGCAAACTCGACCTCGGCCTGCTGGTTTCGGATCGGCCCGCTGTGTCGGCGGCGACCTTCACGACGAACCGGGTCAAGGCCGCGCCGGTGCGGCTCTCTCAGCGGCACCTGCGGCGGGGCGACCTCCGCGCCGTGATCGTCAACAGCGGCAACGCCAACGCTTGCAACGGCGAGCGCGGGGAGGCCGACGCGCGCACGATGGCGGGCGCGGCGGCGGGGGCGCTCGGGCTCGCCGCGCACCAGGTCTTCGTCTGTTCGACCGGGATCATCGGCGTACCGCTGCCGGTCGAGAAAATCGAAGCCGCAGCCCCGGGGGCGGCGAAGGCGCTGGCGCGGCGCGGGCTGGACGATTTCTCCCGCGCCATCATGACCAGCGACAAGGTCAACAAGGTCGCCGGCGCGCGCTTTGAACTCGGCGGTAAGAAGGTGACGGTCACCGGGACGGCCAAGGGGGCGGGCATGATCGCGCCCAACATGGCGACCATGTTGGGCTTCATCGCCACCGACGCGGCCGTGGCGCCGGACGAACTCCGCTCGGCGACGCGGGCGGCGGTGGCGGCCTCTTTCAATTGCATCAGCGTCGATGGCGACATGAGCACCAACGACACCGTGCTGACGATGGCCAACGGCGCGGCTGGCAACCGCGAGATCCGGGGCGGCGGGCCCGGCTCCGCCCTGTTCCGCGAAGCCCTGGCGGGCGTCATGCTGCGGCTCGCGCAGGCCTTGGTGCGCGACGGGGAGGGCGTCAGCAAGTTCGTGACGATCGAGGTCCGCGGCGCGATGTCCGATCGCGATGCCCGGCGCGTCGCGGAGGCCGTGGCCAACAGCTCGCTGGTCAAGTGCTCGTGGAACGGCTCCGATCCGAACTGGGGGCGGGTGATCGACGCTGTCGGCTACGCCGGCGCGAGGGTCGACGAGCGCAAGGTGCGCATCGCCTTCGACGGGCACCCCGCAGCCGTCGGCGGCGTGGTGGCGGAGACGCCGATCGAGGTGCTGAAGCGCGTGGCCTCGCAGCCGGAGTTCACGGTGGGCATCGAGCTCGGCATCGGGGCAGGGGCGCACACGGTCTACACCTCCGACCTCTCCGAGGGCTACGTGGCCTACAACCGCCTCGAGTACGCGCTGAAGATTCAGGGGCGGTGATTGAATCCCGGCCGCGCCCGGCTATCGGTTGAAGCCCATGAGCCCAACACCCATCGCTGACCCGGCCGCGAAGGCGGCTGTCCTGATCGAGGCGCTGCCTTACATCCAGCGCTTCCGCGGCCAGGCGGTGCTCATCAAATTGGGCGGCTCGGCGATGGAGGACCCGTCGCTGCTCGACGCGCTGGTGCGCGATATCGTCCTGTTGGAGGCGGTGGGGATCAACCCGGTCGTCGTCCACGGCGGCGGCAAGGCGATCTCGGCGGCGATGGCGGCGGCCGGCATCGAGCCGAAGTTCGTCTCCGGGCTGCGGGTCACCGACGAACAGTCGGTGGCCCTGGTCGAGCGCACCTTGGCGAAGGAGGTCAACCCGGCGCTGGTGTCGATGTTCAAGACGCACGGGGCGCGCAGCGTGGGCGTGTTCGGGAAGGACGTGTTCGTCGGCCAGCGCATGCACGGGCGCGACGGATCGGGCGGGCGGGTCGACATCGGTTCCGTCGGCCAGGTGGCCTCGTGCCGCACGGAGATCGTCGAGGCGCTGGCCGCCTACGAAGCGATCCCGGTGGTGTCGCCCCTGGCGTCGGAAGCGGGCACGGGCGCCACTTTGAACGTCAACGCCGACCTCGCCGCCAGCGCCTTGGCCTCGGCGATGAAGGTGGCGAAGTTGGTTTACATCAGCGATGTCCTCGGCGTCATGCGCGACCCCGCCGACCCGGGGTCCCTGATCCACACCATCCGCTGCGACGAGGTCGAAGGGCTCGCCGACGAAGGGGTGGTCAAGGGCGGCATGTTGCCGAAGCTGCGCTCGGCGGTCGACGCGATCGGCGCCGGCGTCGGCAAAGTCCACCTCGTCGACGGGCGGATCGGGCACTCGCTGTTGCTCGAGATGTTCACCCAGTCGGGCATCGGCACGGAGATCAGACCATGAGCGAGGACGCATACCCGGACACCGCCACCGCGGAGCTCTTCGCCCGCTACGTCGCGCCGAACTACGGCCGCTTCGCGATCGACGCCGCGCGAGGCGAGGGCTGCGTCCTCTGGGACGAGGAAGGGCGCCGCTACCTCGACTTCGGTGGCGGCGTCGCCGTCAACTCGCTGGGGCACGCACATCCTGCGCAGGTCCGCGCACTGGGCCGCGCGGCCGAGAAGATGGTGCACTGCTCGAACCTCTACCGGCCCCGCGAGCAGGCGCTGCTGGCGGCGGCGCTGGCCGAGCGGGTGGTCGGCTTTCCGGGCAAGTGCTTCTTCTGCAACAGCGGCGCCGAGGCGAACGAGGCGCTGATCAAGCTGGCGCGGCGCTTCGGCGAGGTCGCGCCGCGGGCGAACGGTGAGCCGCGGCGGGAGATCGTCACCTTCACCGGTTCGTTCCACGGCCGCACCACCGGCGGCATGGCGGCGACCGCGCAGGCGAAGATCAAAGCGGGCTTCGGACCGCTGATGCCGGGGTTCAAACACCTGCCGTTCAACGATGTCGCCGCCCTCCGCGCCGGGGTCGGGGAGGACACGGTCGGGGTCTTGCTCGAGCCGGTGCAGGGCGAGGGCGGCATCCACGTCGCCGATCTCGAGTTCCTCGGGTGCGCCGCGGATCTCGCGCGCGAACACGATCTGCTGCTGATGTTCGATGAGATCCAGTGCGGCCTCGGGCGCTGTGGCGAGGTGAACGGCTGGCAGGCCGTGGGCGACGCGCGCGGCATCGTGCCGGATGCGATCTCGTGGGCGAAGGGGCTCGGTGGGGGCTTCCCCATCGGTGCGACCTGGTTCAAAGATCGGCCGGCTGGCGACGGGCGGCTCTGCGACCTGCTCGGGCCGGGGAGCCACGGTTCGACCTACGGAGGCTCGCCGCTCGCCAGCACGGTGGGGCTGGCGGTGGTGGAGACGATCCTCGACGAGGGGCTGCCGGGGCGCGCCCGCGAGTTGGGGGAGCGGATCGTGGCGGCGGCAGAGGGGTGGGGGAGCCGGCTCGTCCGCGAGGTGCGTGGTCGCGGGTTGATGCTCGGCTTCGTCCTCGATCCGGAGGCGGTCGCGGCGTGCGATGGTTTCGCGGAGTCGGGGCGCACCCCGGCCTTGTTCGTGATCGATGCTCTGCACAAGGGCGGCTTGCTCACCGTCCCGGCCGGGACGGACGTGGTGCGGTGGCTGCCGCCGCTGACCGTGAGCGACGCGGAGGTCGCGGAGGCGCTCGAGCGGATGGAAGTGGTATTGGCGGCGCTGACGGGTGGCGGCGCCTGATGGGGGAAGGGGGGGAAGGGGGCTTGCACCCCCGGTCGCGGTCGTGTTAAGCCTCCGGGGATAGGAGGAACTATGCCCAGAAACCACTGCGCCCGCACGCGGGCGAACTCGATCCTTTCGCTACCACTCGCCCTCATCGCCACCGGCCTCGGGGCGGGTGGGGACGCAGCCGCGCAGACCCTCGAAGAGGCGCTCGACGCGCCGGGCCAGGCGTGGCGGACCCGCCTTGCGGGCTTTGGGGATTTCGGCGCCGGCGACGATTTCTGGTTCGGTCAGGGGGCGGTCTCGAACGACGGCGTCGATGCCGCGCAGAACGGGCCCGCGGGTTTCGGCACCGCGGTGTTGGAGAGCGCGGCGCCGATCGACGGGCCGGCCGAGGTGAGCTTCACCTGGCAGTTCGACGCGCCCGATGGCTTCACCACCGACTTCCTGCGCTGCTTCGTCGATGACGAGCAGGTGGCCTCGCCCGGTGCGCGGCGCGTGTTCGAGACGGCGACGGTGCGGGTCCCGAGCGGCGCGCGGACGCTCTCGTGGCAGCACAACTTGCGCAGCGACCCCGGCTCGCGCGCCTTCCTCGATGAGGTGGTGATCGCCGAGCCCGCCGCCGGCCAAGCCGCCGAGTTCCTGCCGGGCTTCGGCCCGGTCGGCGTCACGCTGTATTCCGACCAGACCCTGCGCCTCGGCGCCGGCGCCTTCGGCACCCCGCCGCTGTCCTTCTCGTGGACGCGCGACGGCGACCCGGTCGCCGGTCAGGAGGGGACGGAGCTCGTGATCGAGAACCCGGCGCCGGAGGACTCCGGCAGCTACCGGGCGAACGCCACCGCGGCGGTCGGCGGCAGCGCCCAGAGCGGCCCGGCCTCGGTGGTGGTGTTCGACGCCTCGCCGGCGGCGATCGCGGACGCCGTCGAAAACGATGCGCTGGTGTTCACGACCACCGGCGCCAGCCGCTGGGGGCGGCAGATCCAGCGCTCGGCGGACGGCGTCGATTCCGCCCAGACCGGGCCGGTGATCGACGGCGTCGACAGCCGGCTCGACGGCCGCTTGGTCGGGCCGGCGATCCTGCGTTGGCAGCAGCGCTACCGCGACGGTGGTGACGACACCAACGCCTACCGGGTGCTGGTCGATGGCGTTTCGGTCTTCGAGGGGGAGGGCACGCGGCTCGATTTCCACGAGCAGTCCATCGCCGTGCCGGCCGGCGCCCACACCGTCACCTGGCTGCTGCAGAACCCGCAGAGCCCGATCGTCCACGCGGTGATCGACCGCTTGGAAGTCTTGCCCGCCGACGCAGGCGCCCCGGTGTTCGCCACCCAACCGCCGGCGCTGGTCGACGCGGTGACCGGCGAGACGGCGACGCTCGAGGCGAGCGCGCTGGGCGCCGCGCCGATCGCCCTGCAATGGTTCAAAGATGGCGTCGCGCTGGCCGGCGAGACCGGTGCGACCTTGAGCGTGAGCGAGAGCGGCCTCTACCACGCGACCGCCAGCAACGCCGAAGGCACCACCGAGAGCCGCACCGCCGACGTGGTCTTCCACGGTGCGGCGGCGGTGGCCGCGGCCCTCGATGGCGGCCTCGCGGTGACGGGCGGCGGCGACGCGCCCTGGCGCCCACAGCGGGCGGAGGTCGAGGTCGGCCCCACGGCGCTCATGGCGGGCGCCATCGGCGCCGGCGGCACCTCGGTCGTCAGCGCCACCGGCAGCGGCCGCGGGCAGGTCCGCTTCCGCTGGCGTGCCAGCTGCGAGGCGCGCTACGACACCTTGCAGTTCCGCATCGATGGCGTCGAGGTCGCGCGCCTCTCCGGCGACGACGGCGAGTGGCACGAGGAGGCCTTCTTCACCGGCGACGGCGACCACCTGTTCGAGTGGGTCTACGCGAAGGACGACGGCAACGACCACTTCCGCGACACCGCCTACCTCGACGACGTCGAGTTCGACACCGGCACGACCTCATCGACCCAGTTCCTGCTCGCCCGCGACCCGGTGCGCGAGGTCGCCGTGCTCCGGGGTGGCTTCATCCATCTCGACGCCTTCATCGACGACCGCGACGGCCGGGCGCAGCAGCCGCTGTCCTACCAGTGGTTGAAAGACGGCGCCGAGATCCCCGGCGCCACCGCGCTGCCGTTCTTCAAGCCCGGCGCGAGCGCCGCCGACCGCGGCGAATATGTGCTCCGCGTCACCGCGCCCAACGCCGTCGACACCAGCTTCCGCAGCGTCGTCCAGGTGGTCGAGACGCACCCCTCGCTGACGCCGGTGCGGCTCGCCCGGTTCCCCACTTCAAAGTCGCTGCAAGCGGTGGTCAGCACTGGCGCGGCGACGCATTTCGTCGGCCAGGGCGACCTCGTTTCGACGGCCGATGGCGGCGCCAGCTTTAGCGTCGCGG
>JAUIGD010000364.1 GCA_030430255.1 Verrucomicrobiia bacterium | reverse complement strand
GGCATCCGCCCCAACTATACCTATTATGGAAAAGTACAAGAATTACTTTCGCTCTTTCCCTAAAGGCATTGGGGCTAGCCGGCGTCGCTTGCCCGCGCCTCGCCTGCGGCTCGGTGAGCGATGGGGGCGGAAGCCCGCCGGATCCAGCCCGTCGCTCCTCCCGCGTCTGCGGTCTTCTCGCACCGGGGACGGATTTCGCTTGCGGCGCGTTCCGCTTTGCCCCTATTCCCCGGTGCGCCTATTGCGGCTCCTCCTCCCGCCGCCTTGGCAACCGCCCCCACCCCTATGAAGAAGCTCATCAACGACCCCCTCAAAGTCGCCGACGAACTGCTCGAAGGCCTCGTCGAAGCCTACGACGGCCAGTGCGAGAAAGTCGGCACCCGCTCGATCGTCAAGAAAGAGATCCCCGACGGAAAGGTGGCGCTGCTGGTCGGGGGAGGATCTGGCCACGAACCCATCTACCACGGCCTGGTCGGGACGAACCTCGCCGACGGCGCCGCCTGCGGGGACATTTTCGCCGCGCCGCCACCGGACATCGTGCTCGAAGCCACACAGGCGGTAGACCGGGGGAACGGCGTGCTCTACCTCTATGGCAACTACGCAGGCGACGTGATGAACTTCGACATCGGCGCCGAGTTGGCCGGCGACGAGGACATCGAGGTGCGCACCGTGTTGATCTGGGACGACGTCTGCTCGGCGCCGCCGACCGAAAAGGCAAAGCGGCGCGGCATCGCCGGCTTGGTGCCGATCGTCAAGATGGCGGGCGCCGCCTCGCAGACCGCGAAGACCCTGGACGAATTGGAGGCGGCGGCGAAGAAAGCGGTGCTGCACACGCGCTCGGTCGGCGTGTCGATGGCGCCCGGGTCCATCCCCGCCACGGGCAAGCCGACCTTCGAGATCGATGACGATAAGATCGGGCTCGGCATGGGCATCCATGGCGAACCCGGTGTCGGCGAGATCCCGATGGCGAAGGCGGACGAACTGACGCCGATGATGTTGGATCTCATCTTCAAGGACTTCGAGGAAGACGCTGAGATCGACGCCTTGGCGGAGGGCGACGAGATCCTGCTGCTCGTGAACAGCCTCGGCGCGACGACGATGATGGAGTGCCTCATCTGCCTGCGCAAGGCGAAGGCCTATCTCGCGGACAAGGGGGTGGCGGTCTATGACACGATGGTCGGTCCCCTGGTCACCTGTCAGGAGATGGCCGGGATCTCGTTCTCGATCACCAAGCTCGACACGGAGCTGAAGGGCTACTGGGACCCGCCTTGCGAATCGGTCTGCTACACGAAACTCTAACAAACTAATGGCTAACAACGAACTGGACGCCGCCGGTGTCGTCGCGATGCTGACGGCCGCGGCGGAGGCGATCATCGCCGCGGAACCCGAACTGACGGACGCCGACCGCAACCTCGGCGACGGCGACCACGGCATCGGCATGTCGCGCGGCATGACCGCCGCCAGAGAGAAGCTCGCGGCGGGGGGCATCGACTCGGTCGAGAAGGCCTTCACCTCGGTGGGGATGGCGATGATGAGTTCGATGGGCGGCGCCTCGGGGGCGGTGTTCGGCACCTTCTTCAGGGCCGGCGGGAAGGCCCTCGCCGGCAGGGGCGCGCTCGACGGCGCAGGGTTGGCGGACTTTGTCAAAGCGGGGACGGAGGGGGTGATGACCCGCGGCGGAGCCAAGCCGGGCGACAAGACGATGGTCGATGCCCTCGCACCCGCCGCCGAGGCGGCGGTAGCGGCGAAGGGGAAGCCGCTGGGCGAGGCCCTGGCCGATGTCGCTGCCGCGGCCGCCGCCGGCCGCGACGCGAGCGAGGGGATGGTCGCCACGATGGGGCGCGCCAAGACCTTGGGCGAGAAGTCGGTCGGCCACCCGGACGCCGGAGCCTGTTCGGTGGCGATCATCTTCCGGGCGATGGCCGACCACGCTGCGGGCTAGGGGCCTGTCGGACTTGCCCGTTCCGGCGCGAACCGTGTAAGAACTTGCCCTAATCGCCCCGCTGTCTCGTCGCCGATCGAGTGACGACCGTTTTCAACTCTCCAAAAAATACCCAACCAACCACCTACCGACCCATACCATGGCAGACCTCGACGACATCCGCGACGGGCAGCGCTTCGGCCTCGACACGCCCGCCGACACCTCCAAGTTTTTCCTCAAAGGACTCAACAATAGCGACTGGGGGATGAAGAACCGCCTGTCGCGGATCTTCAACCCGAAGAGCGGCAACACGGTGATGTTGGCCTTCGACCACGGCTTCCTCATGGGGCCGACCTCCGGCTTGGAGCGCATCGATTTGAACATCGCTCCGCTCGCCGAACATGCCGACTGCCTCATGGCCTGCCGCGGGTCGTTGCGCACCTGCATCCCGCCGGAGAACAACAAGCCCGTCTGCCTGCGCGCCGACACGGGGACGACGATCCTGACGGAGTTGAACCACAATGTCCTGCTCAGCGAGGAGGAGATGATCCGCATGAACTCGTCGGCGCTAGCCGCGATGATCGCCGTCGGCGATGCGGCCACCGAGGCCAAGACCTTGGCAAACTTCAGCCGGTTGGTCGACATCGGGAACAGACACAGCATCCCGGTGATGTGCGTGACCGCGGTCGGCAAGGACATGGCGCGCGACTCCCGCTACTTCGGGCTCGCCGCCCGCGTCGGGGCGGAGAACGGCGCCAGCATCGTGAAGACCTACTACACGGAGGGCTTCGAGAACGTGGTCGCCTGCACGCCGGTGCCGATCGTGATCGCCGGTGGCAAGAAGCTCCCTGAACTGGAGGCTCTGGAGATGGCCTACAACGCGATCCAAGCTGGTGCCGCCGGTGTCGACATGGGCCGCAACGTGTTCCAGTCGGACGCGCCGGTCGCGATGATCAAGGCGGTCGGCGGCGTCGTCCACGACGGCTTGAAGCCCAAGGAGGCGCTCGACCTCTTCGAGACCGTCAAGGCGGAGTCCTGAGACCGGTCCCCGCCCCGCTCAGCGCGTGAGCCCCTCCCGATCGTCGCCGCGCCGGCGTCGTTGTTTCGTCCGCAGCGCGAAGACGCCGGCGAGATAGGCGGCGGCGACTGCTGCCGACGCGGCCATGAAGGTCCGGCTGGTGCCGTCCAGCGGGATCAGCCATAGCGTGGTGGCGAAGTCGACGGCGATGAGCAGCAGCAGGCCGCCGATCAGCGCGTCGCGGCCGAGCCGCGCGGCGGCGTAGGCGCCGAGCGGCGCGCCGACGGCGACGATGGGGGCGCAGGCCAGCCAGTAGTCCCAGACCGGCGGCTCGATGCGCCCGGTCGTGCCGCGGAGGGCGAAGCCGAACAGCGACACCGCCGTCATGGCGATGACGCTGGTCGGGATCGCGCGTTTTTCGTGCAGCCCGAAGGCGAGCGCCATGACGATGAAGATCAACACGTCCACCCCGGACCCCGTCGTGGTGGCGATGCCGCCGCCCAGCGCGGCCGCGAGGGCGATGTGGGTGCTCTCCGCTCGGCGCGGTCGGAACGGGGCATCGATCGGGGACGGGTGCCAGCGCAGCAGCCAGTGGGAGGAGAACAGGGAGACCCCGAACACGAGGGCGACCATCGTGAACAGCAGGCGAGGGTAGGGGTAGGGGAGGGCCGGGGCGAAGGTGCCGAGCGCGTGGCCGGCCATCCCGAACGGGACGGCGATCGCCAGCACCCTGCCGTAGATTCGGATGCGGTGGCCGAAGATGAAGATCGAGGCCATCGTCATGCCGACGGACTGGATCATCAGGCTGAAGGTCCGGGCCTCAGCCGGTTCGATCGCGAGCGCTTTGGTGAAGACCGGGAACGCCACCGCGCCCCCGCCGACCGGGGTGGAGCCCGCGACGAACGAACCGAACGCCATCGTCAGCGACGCTGGCCATAGCTGGTCGAAAATGCCCCACTTCCCTGCGGCGGTCATCGCGACGAGCCAGGCGGCGAGGACGGTGACCAAGGCGCAGGGGTAAAGGGCGCGACGGGAGAGGGGGAGCATTCGCCCCTTGCCATTGCCGAACTCGGGGTGCGGGGCAAGAGGGAAAGGGGGACATCTCCGCCGCCCGGCGTCTCGCCCGCCCAGGGGCCTCAACCTCACCCCCCCCGGGATTCCGGGGCCGCGGATCGTTCTGCGCGGCGCGCCGAAACCGCGAGCGGCTCCCCCTTGCAGATCCCTGCTCAGATCGCCACGTTGCCGGGAGTAAGACAGGGAGCCAGCACAACGATGCACCACGACGCCAGACCCGAGCAACTCTTCTACACCCGTCGCGAAATGCTGGCCCGGTCTGGAGCCGGATTCGGCGCGCTCGCGGCGTCCAGCCTGCTGGCGGACGAGGCGTTCGGGCAACCCAACACCAGCAACCCGCTCTCTGTCCGCGAACCGCATTTCCCCGCCCGCGCGAAAGCGGTCATCCACCTGTTCATGAATGGGGGGCCGTCCCAGGTCGACACCTTCGACCCCAAGCCTGCGCTCACCGAATTCGACGGCAAGAAGTTGCCCATCGACTACCTCAAGACCGAGCGCCCGACCGGAGCTGCGATGAGGTCGCCGTTCGAGTTCGCCAAGCACGGCGAGTCGGGCATCGAGATCAGCGACCTCTTCCCCCACGTGGCGAAATCCGCCGATGAACTCTGCGTCGTGCGTTCCATGCATGCCGACGTCCCCAACCACGAGCCGTCGCTGTTGCTGATGAACTGCGGCGAGGCGCGCCTCGTGCGGCCGAGCGTCGGCTCGTGGATCAGCTACGGCCTGGGGACCGAGAATCAGAACATGCCGGGCTTCATCGCCATGTGCCCCGGCGGCTACCCGATCCAAGAGTCGCAGAATTGGCAGGCCGGGTTCCTGCCGGGGGCCTACCAGGGCACCTACATCGATTCTAAGCACGAGCGGATCGATCGACTGATCGCCGATATCGAGAACAAGAAACTGTCGCTCGGCGAGCAGCGCCGCCAACTCGATCTCCTGCACACGTTGAACCGGCGCCATCTCGAACAGCGGGCCGGCGACGCCCAGCTCGAGTCTCGTCTGCAATCCTACGAACTCGCGTATCGGATGCAGCTCGACGCGACGGACGCTTTCGACGTGTCGCGGGAGCCCGGGCACATCCGCGAGCTCTACGGCGGTGGGGTACACGGGCGCCAGACGCTCATCGCCCGGCGCCTGGTCGAGCGCGGTGTCCGCTATGTGCAGCTCTGGCATGGTGCCGGCCAGCCCTGGGACAGCCACGACGACCTCGCCGACAACCACCGCCGTCTCGCGCGCGAGTGCGACCAAGCCATCGGCGGCCTGCTCACCGACCTCAAGCAGCGCGGGATGCTCGACGACACGCTGGTCCTCTGGGGCGGCGAGTTCGGCCGGACGCCCGCGGTGGAGATGCCGAAGCCCGGCTCCAACCAAGGCAAGATCAACGGTCGCGACCACAACCACTGGGGCTTCACGGTATGGATGGCCGGTGGCGGCGTGAAACCCGGGCACATCCACGGCGCCACCGACGAGTTTGGCTTCAAGGCGGTGGAAGACCCCGTCCACGTCCACGACCTTCACGCCACCATGCTCCACCTGCTCGGCTTCGATCACGAACGCCTCACCTACCGCTACGCCGGACGCGATTTCCGCCTCACCGACGTCCACGGACGCGTCGTTCACGACCTGATCGCCTAGCCGAAATGGCGTCGCCCGGATCGATCACCGAGCTCCGGGCTGCGGCTTGCCCTCGTTGACGCTGTGGGCGGTGGCGTTGTGACCGGCTCGGGGCAGGGTGTCCAAGCAGCCGGTTCGCCGTCCCGGTCGCCTTCTCCTCAGCCATGTCAGCCCTACCCGTTCCGGGAGGTGCCCTCGGGTCATCAACCGCCCCTCCGCGCCTTGTAGAAATAGCGCGTCGCCCCAGCGGGGGGGTTGTGGGTGTAGTCCATGATCGCCCCGGTGCCGACGGGTGGATCGGGCAGGTCGACATACCCACCGAGGCTCCCCGCCGCGCTGAACTTGAATGTCTCACCGGCGATGGATTGATAGGTGATCGTGGTGGTGTTGGTGGCGGGATCGTAGGCGAAACCCAAGATCTCAGGGGGGGGCAACGGAGCGCCCACCGTGTGGCTCAGATCCCACACCAGGTCCGGGATGGCCGGTGCACCGTTGAGGAAATTGCTCGTGTTGCCGACCATCTTCGTCCGCAAGGTCAACGTGCCCGAATAGGTGCCCGGGGAGACTCCTGCTTCGTCGAAATCGACCGTGCCCCCGAGTGCGCCTGCGGGATCGAGCCGGTCGCCCACGTCGACCCCCGTCAGGCTGAAGCGGGCGTCGCTCAGCAGGATCTCCTCCACCAGCACCGTCGCCCTCAGCGCCCCGGGGTGCCCGGCGACCGGGGCGTTGGTGATCTGGATCTGGTTGTCGCCGCCGGGCGACAGCGGCGTCGCGGTGTTGGAAGTGAGGATGGCGGGTTCGTAGATCTG
>JAUIGD010000363.1 GCA_030430255.1 Verrucomicrobiia bacterium | reverse complement strand
GCCGCCGCCGGTCGCTGCCGGAGCCCCCGGGGCGCCGCCGCCGGGTGTCGCCGCGGGCGCGGCCCCCGGTGCTGGCTATGTGCCGGCGGCGAAGGCGCCGTTCCCGGTGCCGATCTGGGCGGTGATCGCGATCCCCGTGCTGCTGGTGGCGATCGTCGCGGTGTATTTCGTGCGCGCCGGGAACAAGGAGAAGCTCGACGCGCGCAACGCCGAGGTGCTGGCCCTGACCGAGGAGGAACTGCCGCGCGGCGACCGCGAGACGGTGGAGACGGTGGTGGCCTTCATGAAGGACCAAGGGGCGAACTCGAACAATACCGTCGGCGCGATGTCGATGTTGCGGCGCCTGAAGGGGCCGGAGGTGGATGCGGCGCTGGTCGACCAGATCAAGTCGGGGCCGGCGGGCCTGCGGGCGGGCCTGATGGGGGTCGTCATCTCGAGGGCCAACGCCGACGCCTTGCCGGTGTTCATCCAGAACATCGCCAGCAAGGACCCGGAGGTGAGCGACGCGGCGATCTACGGCATCGGCCAGCTCGGCGGCCCGGAGAACGTCGGGGTCCTGCTCGACGCGATGGGCAAGGTGGAGTCGGAGTCGGGGCTGGACAGCTTGCAGGGGGCGATCATCGGCGTGGCGAGGAAGCAGCCGGACTTGGCCAAGCGCAGCGCGCCGGTCCTCGAGGCCCTCGGCGGGGCGGAGGGGGAGCAGCGGCTGCGGCTGTTGACGATCCTCGGCAACCTCGGTGGCGAACGGGCTTGGGCGCGCCTGCAACAGGTGTTGGCGGGCGGCAGCCAAGAGGAGAAGAAGGCGGTCTTGCTGGGGCTCGCGGGCTGGCCGGACGCGGGGCCGCAGGAGGTTCTGTTCGACATGGCGGTGAACTCGGAGGACCCGATCCTCCGCGGGCACGCGATGAAGGCGTTCCTCTACCTGCAGCAGGCGCCCTCGGACCGGCCGGAGGAGGAGCGTGTCGGGCGCGTCGTGACCCTGCTCGAGTCGGGGAAGGTGACCCGCACGATCCAGCGGGAGCTGTTCGGTGCCCTGGCGGGGATGGCGGTGGAGGCGGCGCAGGGCGCGGCACAGAATATGGCGGACGACCCACGGATGGCCGTCTCGGCTGAGCGGGCGGGCGACCAGATCGCCAAGAACCTCAAGTTGCGCACCGATGTCCCCGAGGCGGGCGCCGTTTTGAAAGGCGATCAGGCGGAGGTCGCGGGCGAGAGCGGCTTCGCCTACCGGCGCGAGGAGGCGGCGGTGACCGGTTGGACGAACTCGGCCTACTACGTGCGTTGGCCGCTGCGGTTCGCGGCGGCGGGGCGCTACTCCGTCGTGGTCAACGCGGCGACGCCGAAGGGCGGAGGGGGCGACTACGTGGTGACGCTCGCGGGCGCGCGGCTGCTCTCCGGCTCACCCAAGGGGACGAAGTTCACGGAGCAGGTGTTGGGGGCTGTCGAGATCGCGGAGCCGGGTACCTACTGGCTGAGCGTGGAGTGCGCGCGGCTCGCGGCGGACGAAGAGGAACTGATGCGCCTCCGCTCGGTGGAACTGAAGGGCGGCTAGGAGCCTGTCGGACTTACCCGTTCCGGCGTGAATCGATTTCCGATTTGCTCAAATCGCCCCGCTGTCTCGTCGCTGATCTCGATCAACTCCCCACCATCGTGACCATTTGGATCGAGATTCGAAAACGTTCGGGCTCGAAAGCGCTAAGTCCGACAGCCTCCTAGCCCGGATCGATCACCACCTCCGCATGCGAGGCGCCGCCATTCGTTGATGCTGAGTAGGCGGCGGCAGGGATCGGCGAAGTGGCTGGGTGGACACCCTGCCCGAGCCGCTCCCAACGGCAACACCCTCAGCATTAACGAGGGCAAGCCGTAGCTCGGAGCTTGGTGATCGATTCGGGCTAGCCCAGGGGCGTTGGGGGCATTGAACTGCGGAGGGCTCCGGAGAAGCGGATCGCGGTGAGAGGCCCTTCGCGGTGCTCAGGGTGACAATTCAGGGGAGTTGAAGGAGGGCTGTGGGGATGGCGACCAGCCCTCCCAAGGAAGTGCGGTGTCATCCTGACGGGCGCAGCGCCGGAAGGACCCCGCGCTGAAACTGGCGCGCCGGGCCACCGGGATGTCCCGGATGGCCTGCCGGGTGCGAAGCGGGCGGGCAATGAGACGCCTCCCCGTCGATGCCCCACAATTGCCGAGTGCCATTCGGGATCGCCCGAATCGCTCACCCAGATCCGGGCGGCGGCCTGCCCTCGTTGACGCTGAGGGCCTTGGCGTGGTGATCGGCTCGGGCAGGGTGTTCACCCATCCGCTTCTCCGGTTCCGGCCGCCGCCTCCTAGCGCCCCGATCCGTCACCGCCCAGCGTGCGCAGGGTGCGGGCGCGGAGATCGACGTCCGAGATCGTCTCGGCCCAGGTGCGTGCGGACGCGGGTTCGGCGGGCTCCAGCGTCTGCGCGAAGCGGGCGACGGCCTGATCGCGGACGGCGCCGATCTCGAGGGTCGAGAGCCACTCCGAAGTCTCGGCCGGGCTGGCCCGAGTCCACTCGGCGGCGATCGATGCGGCGGCCGCGGCGCGGGCTTCGTCACCGGCGATGCCGGCGAGTTGGGCGGTCGCGTCCGCAAACCGGCCCCCGGTGGCGGCGCGGTCGATCATGCCACGGGCGAGGGCGTCGCGCAGCGCGTCGTTGGGGAGGCGGGCCCGGACGGTGTCGAGTTCGTCGGCCGACAGCGAGTGGGCGGCGTTCAAGCCAAAGTTGCGCAGCGCGGCGTTGTCGAGCCAATCCTCGGGGAGGTCGCCGAACGCTTGGAGGGCGGCGGCCCGATCGCTCCGCATCCAGCGCGACACGATGGTGTCGTTGACCGCGCGGCGCAGGGCGGGGTCGGGCGGATGCGCGCGGGCGAACCCGATGGCGGATGCCGGGTCGGCTTGGGCGAACACGCCCACCGCCGCGGCAGGGTCACCATCGAGCTCCCGCAAGATCCACGCCCGGGCTGCGCCGGCGTCGGTCTGCCGCCAAGCATCGAACACCGATTGGCGGGCGATGGGGAACCAGTCGCTCGCGCGGACCCGCTCGAGAACCTCCACCGCGGCGCCCGGATCGCGCGCGGCGAGGTGGCCGAGGGCGATGTCCCGCCCGTCGATGAACCACCGCTGCTCGGCATCGAGAAGGAACTCCAGCGCGGCGCGCGGGTCGCGCTGGCTCCAGACGTCGACGGCCGCCTTGGTCGTGGCGCGTTTGAGGTCGCGGTTCGTCAGCGAGAGCCCGAGCTGGATCGCGCTCTCGGGTGCAGTTTTCGCGAGTCGCCGCCAGACGGCGGTCAGGTAGCCCGTCTCGTAGCGGGTGAAGGCTCGGCCGCCCTCGGCGATCGCCTCGGCGAGGGCGCGGACCTCGGCTTCGCCCATGGCGCGCAGGCGGAGGGTCGATTCCAGTTCGGCGCGGTGCGGGTTGGCGGAGCGGCGTGCGGCGACCAGGTGATCCAAGGCGGCGCGCGCGCTGCGTTCGGCTTCTGAGCGGCGCGATCCCGCGGCGGTCAGCACCGAGGCCGCGCGCTGGCCACCGCGTTCCGCGAGCGTCGCGGCGGCGGGCGCGACCGCGGCCACGGGCGGGGGAAACAGCACGCGTCCGAGGATCCAGCCGGCCCCGAGGGCGACGGCCGTGGCGAGGGTGAGCTTGGCCCAGCTCATCGTCCCCCTCCTTCCTCCCGCGCCTCCAGCCAATCGCGGATCGCCGCTTCGTGGTCGTGTGGGCCGGAGGGCGGGTCATCGACGAGCAGCTGCTCCAGATAGCCGGCCAGCGCCGCCGTGCGTTTGGCGTCGGGCAGGGCGAGGAAGGCCCGCGCAGCGGCCGCCTCGTCGGTGTTGGTCCATTGCATCAACGCGTAGCGGAGCGCACTAGTGCTGAGGATCGGGTCGTCGAGCGCCAGGGCGAGGTCGAACGCGGTCGCGGAGTCGGCCTGGGCGGCGGCTTCGAGGGTGCCCTCGATCAGGGCCGAGCGCTCGGCCTCGTCCTCGACCGACCCCGCCCAGGCGAGCGCCTCGCGCGGGGCGTAGCCGGCCCACACGGAGAGCAGTTCGGACCGGTAGCTGGCGCGCCGGTCAGCGGGCAGACGCCCGGTCCGGCCGAGCGCCGCCTCGGGATCGCGCACCGCCCAATGCCGGAAGACGCACATCTTCAGGATGCTGCCGATGAGGTCGCTGGGCTGGGACTCGCACCAATCCACGGCTGCTTCCGGGTCGGTGGCGGCCCAGACCTGCGAGGCCTGGACGCGGGCGTTGCCGGTGTGGTGTCCCCAACGGGTGGCTAGCGTTTCGCCGAGCGCGGCGCGGGGGTCCTCCTCCGCCCAACGGCAGAAGAAGGCATCGATCACCGGGACGATGGCGTCGCGATTGGGCGCCCCCGCGAGCAGTGCAGCGACGTCTGCGAACTGCGCCGGCTGCAGCCCGTACATCTGTGCTTGGAGGTCGAGGATGCGGGCGAGGTCGCCGTCGCCGCCGCCGCCGCGGACTTCGGCCAGCGCCGCGGCGAGGGCGGCGAGATCGAACCCGCCCCCGCCCGGGCGTCGGGTCCAGGTGTCGGCGGCGGCGGCCGCATCGCTCGGCGGGGGGATCCCATCCGGCGCGGGGAGGGGTGCCCCCGCCTCCCCGGCAGCGGTCCGCGCGGCGTGCGCGACGCGCCATTGCAGGGCGACCGGGAGCGAGGTGGCGATCAGGAGGGCGGCGGCCGCGGCGGTCAGCGAGGGTGTCTTCATGGCGGTGAGGGTGGTGGCCGCGACCGCGGTGGAGGTCGCGCCGGCGCTGGCCGTGGCGGTCCTCGCGGCCAGAGAGACAGTGGCGGCGGGCGCGTCGGTCGCTAGTGCGGTGCCGAGTGCTGCAGCCAAGGAGACTGCCGGGACGGCGACCCCGCGCCGGCCGAGGGCGCGGGAGAGTTTCCCGAGCGCGCGGGTCACGCGTTTGCGGCTCGCTTCCTCCGAAGTGGCCAAGGCCCTGCCGATCTCGGCGTAGCTGAGCGATTCGAAATAGCGGAGCAGCAGCAGCCTGCGGTCGGAATCTGTCAGCGCGGCGAGGCCTTCGTCGAGTTCGGCGAGCAGCGCCTCGGGGGGCGTGACATCGACCGCAGCGGCGGTGAGGTGTTGATCGCAGAGGGCGGCCATGGTCTGGCGTCGGTGGGTTTCCTTCCGCCCGGCGTTGCAGGCCGCCCGGGTGGCGACCGTATGCAACCAAGCCCCGAGGCCGGCGGAGGCGTCGAGGGAGCCGGCCTTCCGGGCCAGGGTGAGAAAGGTGTCCTGGGTGACCTCGTCGGCGGCGTGTGGGGCGCGGCGAAGCGCGACCCCATACACCAGACCGGCGTAGCGTTCGGCGAGTTGCCGGAAGGCGTTTTCGTCGCCCCGCCGGGTGAAGGCGCGCAGCAGGTAGGCGTCGTCAGGCGTGTGGTCGGGGCGCGACATCACCCTATTAAGTCGCCGCGGCGCGCCGGGCGGACAAAAAAATGTGCTGAGGGCGGATCTATTTGATCGCCCTCGCCATCAGGTGGGCGAGCCCGCCCATCAGCAGTCCGCAGGGGATGAGGATGTGGGCGATCTGGAGGGCTTGGCCCAGCGCGGCGGAGAGGGGGGCGAGGGCGCCCCTGTCGGCGTGCCCCACACCGCCGGTGTGGGGGAGCCACCACGAGGCCAGCGCGAAGGTGAGGAAGGGCAGGACGGCACCGAATACCAGCCACAGGCTGAGCTTCGATCTCGGCTGCACCAAGCTGGCGGCCAACCACAGTGCGCCCGAGGTCAGAGCGGGCGCGAGGATCAGCGGCGCGACGGGCGAGCCGGCCACATACTGGAAGGCGATCGCGACCGGGACATAGGTGAGCAGGGCCGCGGTGGCGGCGACGGCGCCGTGCCGGAGGATGGGCATGGTGTCGTTCTGCTCGGGGAGGGGGCTCGCCGTCCGGCTAGCGGGTGAGGACAGGATCGACCCGGCCGCGGTAGGTGTTGTTGTCACCGCGGTGGCGGATGATGACCACGGAGGGCTGGCCGTCGGGGAGCGTCTTCAGGCTCATCTGCAGGTTGTTGTCATGGGCGACAGACCAGAGCAGTTGGCGGCGGCTGATGCCCAGCGTATCGACCGATACCAACGGCATGTCTTCCGGCTGCTCGATGAACCGATAGGACAGACCTTCGAAAGGCGCCTCGCTGAAAATCTGGTCGAGCGGGACTTTGTTGTAGTACACCCGGACAGGGGCGTCCATCCACTCGTTGTAGGGTTCGTGCCAGCTGAAGAGGAACTCGCGCGGCACGGCGGCCCTAGGTTCGATGAGGCTGGGGGTGGGCTTCTCGAGGAAGAGCTTGCAGCCTGAAAATGCGAGGGTGACGAGCGCGGCGGCGAGGAGGCGGGCGAGGGTTCGGGGCATCGGTTCAGTCGTTTCGGGAGGCGTTCAAAAAGCGTTCGGGAGCCCTTGGGATAGGGCGGATCCTTGGGCGGGATC
>JAUIGD010000362.1 GCA_030430255.1 Verrucomicrobiia bacterium | reverse complement strand
CGACTTCCTCTACAACTCCCTCGACGGTTACGCCGCCCGCCTCGGCGTCGTCCGCGACGCCGCCCGCAACGTCGAGATCGTCGCCGCCTCCGTCGACGCGGCCACCGGCGTCGGCGCACTCAAGGCCTTCCTCACCAAACGCGGCATCAGGATCGCCTCCTCTTGCTGCTCCAAGCAAACGGCTACAAAGACACGTGCATTCTATGTCGGAAGCCAAGCACGGAAGGCGTCAATTGAGGCCGGAGACGAGGTCGTGCAGTTGTCAGGCGAAGCCCTAGAGGCACTTGCCCGGGGAGACAAGACACTCGCACGAGCCGAGTCGATCGCATTCGCCCAATCCGCCAAGGGAAAGGTAAACGTTCGACTATCGCCGGGCGTAAAGATTGACCAGAGGACACCAAGCATCTTCTTTGATGATGAGTTGCCCATTCTCGCGACTAGACCTGACATTGAAATTAACTGGGTGGACATCACCGGACTACCATGACGCACTATGTTCAAAGTGATTACGAATTTGAGTGGTCGAAAGACTTTACGATAAGATGCAAACTCGGCGCCAGATATGTTGAGTTCGCATTCGATCTGGATGGAGGAGAGCGGGGAATAGGTATTGAGAAACAGCCCGTAGAACGCTCTCTCGGAGTTGAAGATGACTTCGTGCGCCAATCAAAGTCGGCGCTATTGGACTACTTGAAGGGTCTCAATTATGAGGTGGTCGAACGCGACTACTGATTTGAAATTCTGGTATACTGCCCCAACCCCGAGTGGCGTCGAGCTTGTCCCCAGCTCTCCCTCCCCCGCTTGATTCCGCCCAGCAGCGCGAGTAGGGCGCGGCGTGCCCGGCCAGCTCTACGCCATCCTCGATCTCGGTTACGTCTCCCGCGCCGCCGTCGCCGCGACGGCGCATGAGCTGTGTGCCGGCGGGGTGGATTTGCTTCAATTGCGTGCCAAGGATCACACGGCTGACGCGATCCTCGGCATGGCTCGCGAAGCCCGGCCGATCTGCGCCGATCACGGGGTCCCCTTCATCGTCAACGACTTCCCCGAGATCGCCGCGGAGGTCGGCGCCGACGGCGTCCACATCGGCCAGGACGACGGCAGCATCGCCGACGCCCGGATCCGCTCCGGCTGCCGACTGATCGGGCGCTCGACGCATTCCCTCGCGCAGGCGGAGGCCGCCCTCGACGAAGGCGCCGACCACATCGGCTTCGGCCCGCTCCACGCCACCGCCACCAAGCCCGGCCGGCCGGCGATCGGCCTCGGCGACATCGCGGAAGCGCAGCGCCGTGTCGGGGGCGCCATCCCGATCTACTGCATCGGCGGCATCACCCTCGACACCCTGCCCGCCGTCCGCGCCGCGGGCGCCGAGAACGTCGTGATCGTTTCCGACCTCTTGCAAAGCGGCGACATCGCCGCGTATATCCGCCGCGCCAAAGCGCTCCTCGCAGCCCCCGAACATTGATCCATCACCCCGAACCTATGAACGTACTTGTCGCCGGAACCGTCGCCATCGATGACGTCAAAACCCCGAAGGCCAACCGCACCGATTTGATGGGCGGCTCGGGCGCCTACGCCGCCATGGCCGCCTCGTTCTTCGCCCCCACCCGCCTGGTCGGCATCGTCGGCAAAGATTTCCCCGCCGCCCACCTCGAGACCCTGAGGACGCGCGGCGTCTGCACCGACGGCATCGAACACAGCGCCGGCGACTCGTTCCGATGGTCGGGCGAATACCATGAGAACATGGACAACCGCACCACCCATTCGGTCGCGATCAACGTCCTCGAGGCCTACGAGCCCAAACTGCCCGAGACCTACCGCAGCTCGGAGATGGTCGTGCTCGGAAACATGAGCCCGCGCAACCAGCTCGACGTCCTGGGCCAATGCGAGCCTCGCTACGCGATCGCCGACACCATGGACATCTGGATCCAGGCCGAGCGCAAGGAACTGCTCGAGATGCTCGGGAGGATCGACCTCCTCGTCATCAACGAGAGCGAGGCGAAGCTCTTCATGGAGACCACCAATCTGGTCAAAGCCGGCCGCGCCCTGCTCGGCCTCGGGCCGGACAACGTCATCATCAAGACCGGGGAACACGGCGCCCTGCTGTTCGGGCGCGGCGAACACGATTTCTACCGCACCGGCGCCTACCCGCTCGAACACGTCGAGGACCCCACCGGCGCCGGCGATTGTTTCCTCGGCGGGTTGGCCGGCCACCTCGCCGCCGAGTCCGGCGGTGGCAAGCCCGATTTCACCGCCATCAAGCACGCCATCGCCCGCGGCACGGTCCTCGCCAGCTTCAACTGCGAGTCGTTCAGCGTCGAGGGCCTCGTCCCCCTCACCGAGGGGCACATCGCCGACCGGCTCCAGCTCCTGCACCGCTACACCCAACTCTGAGGGAGGCCTTACCGAGGCCGGCATCGGCCGCCCCGCGCGACGGCCGGGCGCCTTGCAATTCCGGCGCCCCGGGGCGAACATCGTCGCTTTCAATCAATTCAACCGGCGATGGAATCCCACGAAGTCATCCGCGATGCCTGCGATCAGTGCGGCCCGAAAGAGGTCGCTTCCGAACTCGGCGTGTCGCTCTCCCTCGTCTACAAGTGGTCGCAGCCGAACACCGACCTCGGCAGCGGTAGCCGCAACCCGCTCGACCGCATCCTCACCCTCCTCGAGACCACCAAGGATCCGCGCTTGGTCGAGTGGCTCTGCGAGAAGGCTGGCGGCTACTTTGTCCGCAACCCAGAATCCTCCTGCGAGAAGGGCTACGAGGTCATGCCCGCCACCACCCAGATCGTCGAGCAGTTCGGCGCCCTGCTTGCCGAGATCAGCAAAGCCGCGCAGGACGACTCCATCACCGCCGATGAGTCGAAGCGGATCCGCAAGATCTGGGACGCCCTGAAATCCTACACGGAGGGCTTCGTCAACTGCTGCGAGGAGGGCGACTTCACCAAGATCCGGCAGGGCTGAACCCGCGGTATCCGGGCGCCCACCGACGGCCCCACCCCAGGCCAGCGCCCCCCTCCGCCCACGGCCCGCCGCCAACCACCCCATCAGGATATGAAACTCACCATCATCGGTTCTGGATACGTCGGCCTCACCAGTGGCACCTGCTTCGCCGAAGCGGGGCACCACGTGATGTGCGTGGACAACAACCCGGCCAAGATCGAGTCCCTCCGCGAAGGCAAAGTCCCGATCTACGAACCGGGCTTGGAGGACCTGATCAAGAGCAATGTCGCCGCCGGCCGCCTGCAGTTCACCACCAGCACCGAGGAGGGCGTCGATCACGGAGAGGTGGTCTTCATCGCCGTCCCGACGCCGCCGCAGCCGGACGGGAGCGTCGACCTGAGCTTCATCGAGAAGGTGGCGCGCGAGATCGCCGCCGTCCTGAAGGGCTATCGGGTGATCGTCGACAAGAGCACGGTGCCGGTGAAGACCGGGGAGAAGGTCGCGGAGACCGTGCGCCGCTACGCCGAGGAAGGCGCCGAGTTCGACGTCGTCTCCAACCCGGAGTTCCTGCGCGAGGGCTGCGCCGTCGATGATCTGATGCACCCCGACCGCATCGTCATCGGCGCCAACAGCGACCGCGCGCTCGCCCTCATGCGGAAGCTCTACGAGCCCTTCGTCGCCCCCGTTTTGGCGACCGACATCAACTCCGCCGAGCTGATCAAACACGCCGCCAACTCCTTCCTCGCGCTGAAGATCTCCTACATCAACGCCGTCGCGGCGATCTGCGAGAAGAGCGGGGCCGACGTCGAGAAGGTGGCCGAGGGCATCGGCACCGACAAGCGCATCGGCCGCCACTTCCTCAACGCCGGCATCGGCTACGGCGGCTCCTGCTTCCCGAAGGATGTGTCGGCCTTCATCGCCATCAGCGAGCAGCTCGGCGAACCCTTCCGTTTGCTCCGGGAGGTCGAAGCCATCAACGCCCGAGCGCTCGACCGCTTTGTCGACCGCATCCGCGAGAAGCTGTGGGTGCTGCGCGAAAAGAAGATCGCCCTCTGGGGGCTGAGCTTCAAGCCGGACACCGACGACACCCGCGAGTCCGTCGCCGTGAAGCTCGCCGCCAAGCTCGCCGAAGAGGGGGCCGAGGTCCGCGCCTACGATCCGAAAGGGACCGAGGGCGCCCGCGCCCAACTCGCCGACCGCATCCGCTACACCGACAGCGCGCTCGCCGCCACGGAGGGCGCCGAGGCGCTGATCATCGCCACCGACTGGCCCGAGTTCGCCAATGCGGACTTCGACGCCGTCAAGGCCAACATGGTCACCCCGCTGCTGTTCGACGGGCGGAATCTCCTCGACCCGGCCACCATGCGGCAGCGCGGCTTCGATTACCACAGCATCGGGCGGTAACCGCCCCCGCGCCACGCGCCTCCGTTCGCAGCCCCCGGCCGCCCGTCGAAAGACCGGGGAGGGCACGCCCGATACCGGCCGCTCAGCGGCCCCCCCCCCCGCCGAGGCTCTCCCCTTGTGTTCGGCGCGGTTCTCTGCGACGCTCCATTACGCGGCGCTTATGATCGCCGCGCGCCCCAACCCCAAAACCCCCATGAAGACCTCCCGGAAACCCGTTTTCGGCTCACTATTCACGTGCTTCGCGCTCGGCGGGATCGCCGGTGCGGAGCGGGTCGTGATCAGCGAGATCCAGTACAACCCCCTCCCCGGCCAGCCGGAGTTCATCGAACTTCACAACTCCGCCGCCGCCGCGGTCGATTTCGCCCGTTGGACCTTCAGCGACGGGATCGATTACACCTTCCCCGACTTCGATGAGGCCCAGCCGCAGCGCACCTTCATGTGCGCCTTCGAACGCGTGCTCGTCACCAACGTCGATGAGGCGGCCTTCCGCGCCGCCTACCCCGGCGTCCCCCCGGAGGTGAAAGTTTTCGGCCCCTACGCCGGGGCGCTCAACAACGCCGGGGAGACGCTCGAGCTGCGCGACAAAAACGGCGTCTTCTCGTGCGCGGTCACCTACAACGACCGCGGCCGCTGGCCTGTGATCGCCGACGGCACCGGGCATTCGCTCGAGCTGCGCAGCCCGTACGGGAGCTGCGCCGACTTCCGCAATTGGGGCGCCAGCGCCGGCCGCGGCGGCACCCCGGGCACCGGCCGCACCGCCGCGCCGGAGACCACCGAGCAGATCTCCACGCTCGGCTCCGAGTGGCGCCACGATCAAAACATCGCCAACGCCGACCTCGGCACCGCCTGGCGCGAGCTCGGCTTCGACGACTCCGGCTGGGAGCAAGGCCCCGGCATTTTCGGCAAAGAGAGCGCCTCCAACACCATGCCCGCCCCGGGCTTCCAGACCCCGTGGACGACCGGCGGCCGCTACACCTACTACCTCCGCCGCGAGTTCGAGTGGGGGCAGGGTTTCGGCTCCGCCACCCTCCGCCTCGACGGCCTCTACGACGACGGCATCGTCGTCTATCTGAACGGCTCCGAGATCGGCCGGGCCAACATGCCGGCCGGCGTGATCCACTACCAGACCCCGGGCCAGGCGCGCGAAGCCAGCTACGGCCCCATCCTCGACGCCGACGTCTCCGGTGCCCTACGCGTCGGCACCAACGTCCTCGCCGTCGAGGTCCACAACGCCAGCTCCGGCAGCTCCGACATCGTCTTCGGCGCCGACGCCTGGATCACCTCCACCGCGCCCGCCGTCGCCGACCTGCTCGCGCTCAGCGAAGTCCACTTCGCCCCCTCGGGGAACGTCGATTGGGTCGAGATTTACGCCCGCTCCGATTCGCCCGTCGCCCTCGCGGGCACCTCCGTCGCCTCCGCCCCCGACCTCTCCGACGCCGTCCCCCTGAACGGCACGCTCGCGCCCGGCGAATACCGCAGCTTCGCCGTCGACTTCGCGCCCGACGCGGGCGGCGAGGTCCGCGTCCACCTCGCGTCCGGGAACACGGTCTTGGCCGCCGACGCCTTCCGCCACCGGCCCGGCACCGAGTCCTTCCAAAGCGACCCCGTCGGCTCCGAGTGGTTCCGCGGCCCAGGCCACACGCAAAACGCCGCCAACTCGCCCACCCGCACCACCGACATCGTCATCAACGAGATCATGTGCGACCCGCCGAGCGACGAACGCAACGGCGAGTTCATTGAACTCTACAACCGCGGCGCCGCCCCGGTCGACCTCGGCGGCTGGTCCTTCACCGAAGGGGTCAACTACACCTTCCCCCCCGGCACCGAGCTCGCCCCGGGCGCCTACTTGGTCATCGCCGCCAACCGCGATTGGCTCCTCGCCAGCTACCCCTCGCTCGCCGCCTCCAGCGTCGTCGGCGACTACTCCGCGAACCTCGCCAACGAGGGCGAACTCCTCCGCCTCGACGATGCCGACGGCCGGCTCGCCGACCAGGTCGACTACCACGTCGGCGGCGACTGGCCGCAGTGGGCGAACGGCGACGGCACCAGCCTCGAACTCGTCCACCCGGACGCAGACAACGACCACCCCACCTCCTGGCGCGACAGCGACGAGTCCGCGAAGACCGAGTTCGCCGACTACTCCTTCACCGGCACCTACAGCCACCTCTCCGTCCCGC
>JAUIGD010000361.1 GCA_030430255.1 Verrucomicrobiia bacterium | reverse complement strand
CGCCCTGCGCCGCCGCATCAACCACCAACGCGATGTCGGGCCGAACCGTGTCGATCCCCGTCGAGGCTTGCCGCGCGAGCGCCGGGGCGCGCAGCTCCTCGACCTGCCACTCCCCATCCTCATTGTCGTCGATGATCGCGAACATCGTCCCGTCCGGGTTGATCTCGAACGCCCATTGAGCACTGCCGTAGGCGCGCCCTGAATCACGGTGGAGCTCGAAGATCCGGCGTCCGACCACGACTCCTGCGGCATCGATCTCCTCCACCAGCACCTCGACCCGATTCTTGAAACGGGAACTCTCGACCAGATCCGCAAAACCGAACCCGTTCAGCTGCGCGAGCTGCTCGTCGCTCAAGCCCGTGGCCGCCACCAGGTACTCGAGATCCGGCGACTCTGGGAAGCCACCCGGAGGCTCCGCGAGGAAGCCGGCGTCGACCAATCCCAACAGGAGGCTCCGGGCGACCGGCTCCTCAAGGGTGTCAGCAACCAACAAATGGCTTCCCCGATCGACCTCGATGTGGACCGATGGCAGCAGGTTCGACCCGCTCGATGCCCCCGACAGGCTCCACGGCTTCCCCGAGTAGGTGATCGAGGCACCGGGTGGGGCAGGCGCCGTCCCTCCCCCGGCGAAATCGTCCTCGCTGCCGCCTCCGTTCGTCGCACCATCGACATTGATCCCGACAAAACCACGTCCCGCGACCGTCACCCGCCACGTCCCCGGACCGGCCTCGTCCTTCGGGACCACAGGGAGGCACGAGGTCGACACCAACGGGTCTTCCCGGAGCGCGCCGCGGGTCAAGAACGCGTGCGCCCACTCCCAGGTGTACGGGTTGCGCAGAAGCGCCACGTGCTCAACTTCCTCCCCACCAACCAACACCCGAACGACGGATCCAGGTGCGCGGTAGGCGTCGCCACGCAGCGCGCTGAGCAGAGGCACCGTCCCGTCACCGTGACCCTTCACCTCCGTGTAAACCGCGGTACAGTTCGCTTGATGGGAGACGAAGCTGTGGGCGCAGCGACGGCGGGCGACAACGCCGACGGTCGTCCGTTCGCCGCGATCATCGGAGTGCTTGTCCCCCGCGATGTGCAGATAGCGCCCTCCCTTCGGATCGCCGCTCCAGTCATCCTGGGCCCGGGTGTGGAAGCGGACGCTCGCCCCATACGGATCCCACCCCGGTGCAGCCTGCCGGAGGTGAGCCGCGTAAGCGGCCATATCGAGGTCATCGTGGTCCGTCCCCAAACCGTCCAGATCCCACCCGTCTTCCGCCAGCGGCGCGACCGCTTTTGACCGGGCGAAGTAGAGCGGCGACGGGAGCAGTTCCCCGAAGCCGGCGAATGTTGGGAGGATCTCCGTGATCGCTTCGTTGTTGATCCAGTTGAGCGCACCGAAAGGATAGAACTCGCCGACCAGCATCCGGTAGGCGGCGACCGGGGCGCCCCAGAACGGTGTGCCCACCGTGACGACCTGGGCCACGGGTGCCGCGGGGGTATCACTGAGGTAGCGCCGCGTCACCAGACCACCCATGCTGTGCGCCAAGATCTGAACCTGCGCGCCTCCGTGGAGTTCGCTGATCGCCGCGACGTAAGCCGCGAGCCCCGCCGCAGCCTCCGCGTTGCTCCTCCTCCAGTCGTAAGGGAAAGTGAACAAGGTCGGCGCGTGACGGAAACGCCCCGGCTCCAACAACTCGCCCGGCCCCATCCGATCGGGATCGCCGCCGAGGTCGTACTCGTCATAGCCAACTTCCCCGAGGTGCTGCAGCAATTTACCGTGGACGTCTGTCCCGAAGAGTCCGCCGACGCGATCGATCAGCCCGGTGGCGACGATCGCCTCGCCCGGACGGTCGGCGACACCGCCGCCATTCCTCACCCTCGCGAGGGGGCGCAACGCGTCGTTCGGACTGATGAGGGCCGGCCAAAGCTCCGCTGGTCCGGACTGCCTGTTCGAAACCAGAACGCTTCCCGCGATCCCGGGAACGATCACGAGCGGCTTCGGGTGGAAGTCGGAGAGGCGGAAGATGGGGTGCCAAGGCGAGGGTGCCGGTCTCGCGGGGTCGGGCAGATGGGTGCTGTCCTCACCGGGTCGACCATCCGATCCGTCGCTCCCACAGGCCTCCCCGCTCCAAGTATCGGCGCGCCCCCCGGCTCCACCCTCGCCACCCAGCGCCCCGTCGGTTCCCGAAGCAGCGCGCCCCGCTCTTCCGCCGTCCCCTCCATCTCCCCCGCTCGCGTCCCAGCCGGCCTGCCCCCTGCAGCCGCCCCCCCTGCCACCATCTCCCCCATCCCCTCCGCCTCCGGGCGAACCTCCAGCACCGAAAGGCGCTCCGTCGAGCCAGCCCGCAGCCCCACCATCACCACCGCGGCCGCCATCACCGCCATCGCCACCACGCCCGATCTCAGAACTGCCGGACCATCCGCGGGTCCCACCGCTCCCGTTCCCACCGTCCCCTCCATCCAGGATCAACGTCACGTCGGCCTCGGCGGGCAGGTTCTGGGGGAGCGCGACGTAGCCGCCGTGCCCCCCGTCACCACCACGCCCCCCGTCCTTCCCGTCCCTCGCTTCGGCGGTCGCACTCCCGCGGGTACCCGCGTCCGCCCCATCCCCACCAACCGCACTCACCGAGATCTCCTCGATTCGGTCACCATGGGACGCGTGAATCTCCACGATCCCACCGTCTCCTCCGCTCCCGGCTGAGTCCGGGTCATACCCGGTTCCCGCCCGCCCCCCATCGCCATCGATATCGATCTCGTACCCGCTCCCGGCTTCGTTCGGTTCCAAGGAAAGCGAGACCCGCCCCCCGGCTCCCCCGTGTCCTCCGCGCCCCCTCTCGACCTCGACCGTTACCGCGCGCGCCCAACCCCCGCGTCCGCCCGAGACGTCCCAGTCGAGATCTTCCGACCACACCCGCAGGTCGTTCGCCCAGATCTCGCCGCCGCGGCCACCGTCGCCTCCGCGAGCGCCGCCATCGAAGCTCGTTCCCCCATCCCCGCCCCGTAGGTCGAGGCTGTGAGAAAAGAACGCGTTCAGCTGGGGCGCCTCCAGCGCGACGCTCCCGCCACTGCCTCCATCGCCACCCGCGCGCACCTCGGCAGTGCCGTCGCCCCCCCGGCCACCGTTGGCCTCCACCTCCACGGTGATCCCCGCAGACACGGTGCGCAATCGCGCCGAGCCACCATCGCCACCCTTTTCTCCAGGAGCCCCGCTGCCACCGGAGAGATCGAGCTTGGTGAACGTTTCCCCGAGGATCCCCCCGCCATCGTTCGATTGGAAGTAGACCCGCGCGGCGTCCGCCACGCCGCCAGGAGCCTCCTCACCCGGAGTCAAATCGAGCGTCAACTGATGGTCGATCCCGTCGTCGAGGAGGTCATCGAAGTCACAACCTCCGCGCGGGATGATCGATGGCCCCGCAAAGATCTGAACCGATGCGGGACCAGCGCTGTAGTCGGCGACCAGCCGCCCTTGAAAGAGGTAACGGGTATGGATCTCGACGTGGCCGCGAAACCGGACTTCGGGGATACCGGTGAGGAGACTGTCGTCCCCGACCCACTCGAACCGGAAGACCACCGGTGCCGAAGGGTCCGCCGACCCGACCAGTTCGATGTCTTCGGTCTGCGCTGTGACATTGGCAAAGTCGTCCGGATCGGGCGCCCAAGCCGGCGTGGTCACGACCTCGAGCTCGCACCCCTTACCCCCACCCCCGTCTCGTCCTCGGGCTTCCCCTCGAACGACGACCGCAGCCTCGGTCGAAAATAGCCCTGCGGCGGACGCAACGAGCACGGCGATCGAGGTGATCTCCGCCCCGCGAGCGCCCTTCAGTGTGTCGAAATCAATCATGGTATGCGTGGTTCGAATCGTGTTCTCATGTCCGCCACGTCCGGCACGATCTCCGTCGTTGCCGGGGAACCGACATCGATCGTCGGGCGCCTTTCGCATCGGATCTTGTCCGGTGAGGCGTGGGTCGCCCCGGAGCGTCATCGCCCCGGGGCGGCCCTTCCTGTCAGTCGGCGACCCGGAAGTCCCAGGTGCCGGACCAATCGCCCTTGAGCCCGGACTGGCTCACGCCGCGCACATGCCAGCGGTAGCGCTTCCCGCTCGCCAACACCCCGGCCGGGATGCGGCGCTGGTCGGGGTCGTCGGCATCGTTGAGGCGGTTCTCGAACAGGACCTGTACCAAGCTGCCGTCGTCGCGGACTCGGAACACCTCGACATCGTAGGTCGGCGATTGAGAGGCGCTGAGCGAACTCCATCTCAGGCGCGGGCGCAGGCTGAGGCCCGAGACCCCGTCTGCTGGGGAGACCAAGGTCGGCACGCCGCTGGGCGCCTGGTCCCGCGCCGTGAAGCTACGCGTGGGCGACCACTGGCTGTTGTCGCCCGCCGCGCTCTGCGCATGCACGCGCCAGTAGTACTTGGTTAGGCGCTGCATGCGCTTGCCGTTCTCGTCGGGTACGCTGTAGGAGGTCCCGGAGAGGATCTGGTCGACGCGGGTGCTGCTGAAGTCCGGCGCCTCCGACACCTGGATGCGGTAGATCGCGGCGTTGGCCGAAGCGTCCCAACGGAAGGTCGGCGTGCGGCTGACACCCGTCGCCCCGTCGCCGGGCGAGGCGAGGACCGGCACGGACGGCGGCCCCTCCTTGGTCCGGAAGTCCCAAGTCCCCGTCCAGTCGCCGGCGATGCCGGTCGGGCTGACGCCTCTCACCTTCCAGCGGTAGCGCGTGTTGTGTTCCAACACGCCAGCAGGCACCCGGTAGCTCTCCGGGCCGCCAGCCACGTTCGGGTGCCCCTTCTCGTCGAGGACCAACGCCTGCACGACCCCGGCGGGCGTCGTGCGGAAGATCTGGATCTCGTAGGTGGGTGCCTGCGATTCGCTGATCGACGTCCAACCGAGGGTCGGGCGCAAAGCCTGACCGGACACGCCGTCGGCGGGCCCCGTGAGGTCGGGCACCTGGTTGGGCTTCGCGTCCGCGGAGACGAATTCCCTCACCTCGGAATACTGGCTGTTGCGCCCAGCCGCATCCTGCGCGTGGACCCGCCAGTAGTAGGTGCGGTTGCGCCGCAGGCGCTCGCCGTCTTCATCGGGGACGCGATACGCGGTGCCCGACTGGATCACATCGACGCGCCGGTTGGTGAACTGGGCATCCTCCGCCACCTGCAGACGGTAGATCGCGCCCCCGTCCACCGCGTTCCAGCGGAAGTTCGCGGTGCGGCTCACCCCAGCGGCCCCATCGGCCGGCGCGATCAGCGTGGGGACCGGGACCGGCGGCTGCGGGGGGGTGCGGAAATGCCGGTAGCCCGACCACTCCCAGAAGCCGTAAGGGTCCCGTGCCGCGACGCGCCAATGGTAGTCGGTGGAGTATCGCAAGGCCGATCCGGCGGGCGTGCCGATCCCGGTGGCGGGGGTTTTCGCGTCGTAGACGACGTTCCCCGAGGGGCTGCCTTCCCTGACTTGGACGCGATAGCGGAGCGGTGCTGGCGATGTCGGGTCGCCGACACCCCAACCGAAGTTGGGGCGCAGGGAGTTCACCGTCACCCCCGCCGCCGGATCGTTCTGCAGCGGGGCGTACTCGTAACGGACGACCTCGTAGGTGTTCGACCACTGCGACACCCTTTCCGCGTCCCGTGCCCGGACGCGATAGTGATACCGCTGCCGGGGCGCCGTCGTGGCGTCGCTGAAGTAGGCCACCCCGGTGCTCGCCGGCAGCTGCTGGAAATGGGCGAAACGGGTGCCGTCCGTGGAGCGTTCCACGGTAAACCCAACCACCTCCGGCCCCTGATAGCTGAACGCGAAGACAAACTCCGCACCCGAATAGTGGATGTGGTCGAAGATCCGCGGCGTCGAGAGCGGCGGGCGCTCCGTGGTCACCCCGATCGGCTCGGTGTAATCTGAGAACCGGTTTTGGAAGCTCGCCGGCCCGCGCGCGCGCACCCGGTAACGATAGTGGGTCCCCGCGGCGGTGGCGTTGTCACGGTAGCGGCCCGGGAGGAGCCTTCCGCCGTTCACTTCGCCGATCTTCACGAACGCCCCACCCGCGACGGAGCGCTCGATCTCGAACGCCTCCTCGTCGTTCGAGCGATCCCTCCACGTCAGCTCCACCGACCCGTTCACCAGCAGCTCGAGTTCGGGGTCGCCCGGGGCGAGCGGTGGGCCATCCGGCGCATCCGTCTTCACTTTGGCGGAGTACGCCCAGGGGGAAACACGACCGTCCGATGGGTCCTCCACCTGCACCCGGAAGAGGTAGTTGGTGTTCGCCTCGAGCCCGGAGAAGCGGTGGATGCTGGGCCGGGACTGGGTGCTCCCCGAAGCGATGGCTGAGTATTGAAGCCCATCGGTCGAGACCTGCACCCGGAAGCGCAGAGTCCCACCCTGCGCGTGGGTCCACTCCAAGCGCACCGAATCGACGCCGGTCGAGCGGGCGACGGGGATGGTCGGAGGGGCGAGTTCGGGGCTCTGTTCCTCGACCCAAGAGCGCAGCCGGTGGTCGATCCACGCGTGCATCCGCCCCGCCTGCTGGGGCGTGAACCGCGTGCGGCAACTCG
>JAUIGD010000360.1 GCA_030430255.1 Verrucomicrobiia bacterium | reverse complement strand
CCGGTGAAGCGGCTGGGTGAACACCCTGCCCGAGCCGGTCACCACGCCAACGCCCTCAGCGTCAACGAGGGCAAGCCGCAGCCCGGAGCTTGGTGAGCGATTCGGGCTAGCCCGGATCGATCACCACATCCGCAGGCGAGGCACCGCCATTCTTTGATGCTGAGTCGGCGGCGGCAGGGATCGGCGAGCGGCTGGGTAGACACCCTGCCCGAGCCGTTCCCAACGGCAACACCCTCAGCATCAACGAGGGCAAGCCGCAGCCCGGAGCTTGGTGATCGATCCGGGCTAGAACGGCGGCACCCAGCGACGAGACAGCGGGGCAATCTGGACCCATTGTAAACCGTTTCGCGCCGGAACGGGCAAGGCCGGCAGCCCCCTAGCCCAACCTCGCCCGGATCGATCATCCGAGTTCCTCGCTGCGCGCTTTGCAAAGCGCCGCGCCCCGCTACCTTGACGGATGGCTCTTGTGAACCGTTTCCCCTGCGTCGGTGACCTGCTGGCGGCGTTGATCCGCGTGCCGAGCGTGAACCCGGACGGCGATCCGGGGACAGGCGCGGAGAACTGCGGCGAGGGCGCGATCGCGCGGTTCGTCGGCGAACTGCTCGAGGAACTGGGCGCGGCGGTGCACTACGAGGAGGTCGAACCGGGGCGGCCCAACGTGGTCGGCACCTTCCCCGCCGACCGCACGGGCAAGCCGAAGATCGTGCTCGGGCCGCATCTGGACACGGTCGGCGTCGGCGGCATGACCGTCGACCCCTTCGGCGGCGAGCGGCGCGATGGGCGCCTCTACGGCCGCGGCGCCTGCGACACGAAGGGCACCATGGCGGCCATGCTGTGGGCGCTCGCCGAGCTCGGCGCGGGACGGATCGCCGCGCTCGACACCGAGGTGACCTTCGCCGGCTTCATGGGCGAGGAGACCGGCCAACCCGGCGCGCGCGACTTCGCGCGGCGCCACGCGGGCGAGTTCGCCTTCGCCCTGGTCGGCGAACCGACCGCCTGCGACGTCGTCCACAAGCACAAAGGCACGCTCTGGCTGGACATCGAGGTCAGGGGCCGGGCCGCCCACGGTTCGACCCCCGAACGGGGCGACAGCGCCATCGCCAAGATGGCGTCGCTGGTGACCGCGCTGGAGGGTGAGTTCCGCGCCGCGCTCGCCGGCGGCGACCACTTTGACACCTTGTTAGGCCACCCGACCATCAACGTCGGCACGGTGCGCGGCGGCACGCGGACGAACATCGTGCCGGAGCGCTGCGTCGCCAGCTGCGACCTGCGGGTGACGCCGGGGCTTGGCTGCGACGGTGCGCTGGAGCTGCTGGGCGCGTTCGTCGCCGCCCACGGCGGCGGTGCCGGCGCCCCTGTCGAAGTGCGCCCGACCCTGCGTTGCGAACCGCTGCACACGCCGGTCGACGACCCCTTCGTGCAGAGGTTGCTCGCCCTGCCGTGCGGGCCGCGCGCCGTGGGGGCACCGTGGTTCTGCGACGCCGCGGTGCTCGCCGACGAGGGCGGCATCCCGGCGGTCGCCGCCGGCCCGGGCGACATCGCCCAGGCGCACACCGCCGACGAATGGATCGACGAGGCGGAACTGGAGCGCGGCGCCCGCTTCTACCGGGACTTCCTCACCGGCTGATGGTGCGGCGACGCCGCTGAGAATCCGCTTGTGTTCGGCGGGCCGCCCCGATAGCGGTTCGGGATGTTTACCGATGCCAACGGGCGCCTCCGGGGTGCGGTGCTGATCGGTTCGGCCGCCGCGCTGGCCGGCGCTCCCGGACAGGTCACCGTGACCAGCGACCAGCTCGGCTACGAGATCGGCGTCGAGATGGTCTACCTGACGCACGCGGCTGACGGCGCCGACGTCACCGGCCACATCGGCGGCGAAGGCGGACCGCAACATTGGGATTTCTCGGAAGGCCCGGACGACGACCGCTTCCGCGAGCGCGCGATCCATCCGGCTGACTCGGGCGTCGCGGGGCCGTTCCCAGGCGCCTCGATCGCGCGCGAGTCGACCTTCGACTCCACCGGCGGTCCCGCGTGGAGCTTCTACAACCTGACCGAAGCGGGGCGCGAGCTGCACGGCTTCCACGACGCCGCCACCAGCCCCGCCTCGCCGGCGGTCGTCCTGACCCCGCCGGTGGTCGACTTCATCGCGACGATGCAGTTCGGCGCCGACTGGGCGACGCAGACCTCCTACCCGTCGAAAGTGGACGTGCCCGGCTTCGGCACCTTCGACGTGGTGAACAACGTGACCGCGTCGATCGAGGTCGACGCCCACGGCACAGCGGAGCTGCCATCCCTCGGCACCGTCGAGGTGATCCGGCTCGAAGAGATCACCACCACCTCCTCGGTCGCCGACGTCGGCGGCATGCCGTTGACGCTCGCCGACGCGTTCGTGCGCAGCTACTATTGGCTATCGCCCGCCTACGGGATCGTCGCCCAGATCACCTCGGAGGCCTCGACCGAGCTGCCCGAACGCGAATTCACGGCGGCGAGCCGCTACCTGCGCCTCGAGTCGCGCACCGACCCCGAGGCTGTTTCGGTTGGGCCGCTGCAGGTCCAAGCCATCGGCGGGACGCTGCTGTTGACCTGGCAGGCGTCCGGCGCGGAGAGCTTCGAAGTGCAGGTCTCGGAAGACATGGAACAGGGCTCATGGCAGGTCCGCGCCACGGTCTCCGAACCGCGCTACATCGACCTGGTGACCGAGACCGCCCTCTACTATCGCGTCGTCGCGCTCGGCGGGGCCGCCCGATGAAGTCCGCCGGCGACGACACGCCCTTCATCGACCTGCGCGAGGTGCGCAAGTCGATCGGCGACCAGGAGATCCTGCGCGGCGTCGACCTGCAGGTGGGGCGCGGCCAGACCATGGTCTTGTTGGGCGGCTCCGGCGGCGGCAAGAGCGTCACTTTGAAACACATCCCCGGCCTCATGCGCCCCGATTCCGGCGAGGTCCGCATCGACGGCCAGTGCATCGCCGCCATGAGCGAGCGCGAGCTCGCCCCCGTGCGGCGGCGGGTGGGCTACCTGTTTCAAAACGGCGCCCTGTTCGATTCGATGTCGGTCGGGCAAAACGTCGCCTTCCCGCTCCGCGAGGGCGGCGAGCGCGACCCCGCGGTGTTGTTGGAGAAGGTCACCGAGGCCCTCGATCTGGTCGGCCTCGCCGAGCACATCGAGAAGATGCCGATCGACCTCAGCGGCGGCATGCGCAAACGCGTCGCGCTGGCGCGGGCGATGATCACCCACCCGGCCTGCATGCTCTACGACGAGCCGACCGCCGGGCTCGACCCGATCGCCACCGATGCCATCGACCACCTGATCAAGCGGATGCAAGACCGATACCGGGTGACCTCGATCGTCGTCACGCACGACCTGAAGAGCGCGCGGAAGATCGCCGACCGGGTGGCCTTCCTGCGCGGCGGGCGCGTGGTGTTCTCCGGCACCTACGCCGAGCTCGAGGCCTGCCCCGACGAGGGGATCCAGGACTTCCTGCGCGGCCGGTCGCGCGGCGAGCTGTGAGGGCGGGCGCCACCGCCGGGCGCATCCCCCCTGACCGGACCGACGAGGGCGGGCTGCAGCCCGCTGCCGGGTGACCGATCCGCGTCAGATGACAATCCCGCCATCGCGCGTGCGCACGGGCCCGACCGGGGCTATCTTCGCCGTCCCCTCGCCATGAAAGAAAAACGCATCGAGCTGTACGTCGGCCTGTTCCTCGCCGTCGGCATCGCGGTCCTCGGCGGCCTGATTCTCAACTTCGGCAAATTCGGCGAGCTGTTTCGCAAGAGCTATCCGCTGACGCTGCATTTCGAGGACGCGGGCGGCCTGGTCAAAGATTCGCCCGTCCAGCTCGGCGGCGTGAAGATCGGCCGGGTCGCCGGATCCCCGAGCATCGACCCGGAGACCTACGACCTCACCATCGTCGAGTTGGAGATCTACGAGGAGTTCCAGATCCCCACCGGTTCCACCTTCTCCATCGGCGGCGCCGGCTTCCTCGGCGACGCCCTGGTCCAGGTGCGGGCCCCCGACCGGCTCGACGGCACCTTCGTCGCGGCCGGCTCGACCTTGGACGGCGAGAGCTCGCTCGGCCTCAGCGCCCTCGCCTCGTCGGCGGAGAGCCTGTCCAACAAGGGCGAGGTGGTGTTGGAGGACATCCGCACGGCGCTGGGCGACCTCGGCAGCGCGATCACCAAGCTCGACCGGGACGTGCTCCGCGAGGAAAACCTGCGCCGCTTCGACACCGCGATGACGCAGCTCACCGAAGCGCTGGAGGCGCTCAACGGCCGCGTGCTCACCGACGAGAACACCGAGAGCTTCCGCGACCTGCTCGCCAACCTCAAATCCGCCAGCGCCAACCTCGACGAAGCGGCGCTGAAGGTCGGGCCGCTGCTGCAGCGCGGCGACGAGGTGATCGCCAAGCTCGAGCCGGGCTTGCAGAAGCTCGCCGACGCGGCGGCCGGCGCCGACGCGGCGATCGACCAGCTGAACACCGGCGACGGCCTGCTGCGGGCGCTGCTCGAGGACGAGAGCCTGAAGGAGGAGGTCGAGCTGTTCGTGAGCAACCTGCGCCGCAACGGGATCCTGCGCTACAAAGACAACGCCGAAGAGAGCACCCCGGAGGCCGCCGGCTCCACCCGCCGCCGCGGGATCTTCGGCCGCCCGTAGCCCGTGGCATCGGCGTCCCGCCGATGTCCGTGCCGGGGGCGTCCCGCCTCCGGCCTCCCCGCGCGCCGGGCCGCTCTCGTGCGGGAGCGCTCCTAACCCGGATCGATCACCAAGCTCCGGGCTACGGCTTGCCCTCGTTGACGCTGAGGGCGTTGGCGTGGTGACCGGCTCGGCCAGGGTGTCCACCCAGCCGCTTCGCCGATCCCTGCCGCCGCCTACTCAGCCTCAACGAATGGCGGCACCTCGCCTGCGGATGTGGTGATCGATCCGGGTTAATCGGCCTCGACGGTGATCGTCGCGGTGGCGCTGCCCCGATCGGTGCGGCCGGTGATGCGGTGGGTCCCGGGGGTGAGCGGGAACAACGGGGTCTCCAGCGGCACGTCGTTGACGCTCCATTGCACTGCGAGATCGCCACCGCGGTCGAGCGCCAGCGGGACGGCCTGCTGCCCGCGGGGAAGGAGCGGATCGAGCCGGAAGTGGGCGCCGTCGCGCGGGCTGAGCACCGCGAGTTCCCCCCCGCTGGCGGGCGGGCGGAGCCGGGCGCCGATCCGGTTGTGCCCGGACCGCACCCAGGCGGCATACTCGCCGGGCAACTGGAGGGCGCCGTCCTCGGCATAATAGCTGGCGCCGTCGTCGGCAGGGGCGGTGCCGGGCAGGAAGAGCTCGACGCCGGTCTCGCGCGTGGCGGGGCAGGGGCGGGTTCCGGTTTGCAAATCGATGGAGGCCCGCGCCAGCGCCGCGGGCGCGCCCGGCAGCGGTCGCGACGAGCGGGCGGCGGCGAGGTGGCGCATCATGCGCGCCCAGGCGGGGGCGGCGGTCTCGACCGTGAGGCTGCCGCTCATGACCTGCCCGTCGAGGTTGCCGAACCAGGCGGCGACCGTGTGGTCGCGGTCGAAACCGACCGTCCAGGCGTCGCGGTGCGAGCTGCTGGTGCCGGTCTTCACCGCGCAGCGGTGGCCGGGGAGGTGCAGGATGGAGCGCCTGCCGAAGCTGGCCGAGCGGGCGCGGTCGTCGGCGAGGATGTCCGCCACCAGCGCGGCGGCGGCGGGCGTGGCGAGCGCCGCCGGCGGAGCGGGCGGGGCGTCGAGCAGGAAGCGCGGCGGCGCGGCGCGGGCGCCGCGGGCGAGCGAGGCGTAGGCGGCGGCGAGGTCGAGCGGCTTCACCTGGCGGTTGCCGAGCGCGAAGCCGGCGCCGTGGTCCTCGAGCCGCGGCTCGCCGCGCAGGCCCCACCTTGGCAGCGCCGCGAACATCGAGCGCGGGCCCGCTTCGTGCAGCGCGACGACCGCCGGCACGTTGAGCGAGCGGGCGAGCGCCTCCCGCGCCCGCACCGCGCCGTTGAAGGTGCGCCCGTAGTTCTCCGGCTCGTAGCCCGGGAAGCGCAGCGGCACGGCGTCGGGCGTGTCGGGGAGCAGCGTCGCGGCGGTGATGGCGCGGCGGTCGAAGGCGTGCAGGTAGAGGAAGGGCTTCAAGGTCGAGCCGGCTTGCCTGGGCACCAGCGCCGCGTTGAAGGCGCCGGTGGCATCGCCGCGCTCGGTGTGGGCGGAGGCGAGCGCCAACACGTCGCCGGTGGCGTTGTCGAGCACCACCAGCGCGGCGTTGCGCACGTCCTCTTTGGCGAGCGCAGAGAGCTGGGCATCGAGGACGGCCTCGGCCTCGCGCTGGAGTTCGGCGTCGAGCGTGGTGAGGTGGCGGCCGGGCGGCACGCGGCCGCCGGGGAAGGACTCGCGGCGCAAGGCGTCGACGAAGGCGGGCGCGCGGTCGGCGGGCAGTGCGCGCAGCACGGCGGGCGGGGACTCGCCGAGGCGGCCCGCCTCGGCGGCGGTCAGCATCCCCAGCACCTCCAAGCGGGCCAGCGAGCGGCGGTACTTCGCCAGCGCGTTTTCCGGGCGGCGCCAGGGGTTGTGCCGCG
>JAUIGD010000359.1 GCA_030430255.1 Verrucomicrobiia bacterium | reverse complement strand
CAGCCAGTGGGGTGCCGGAGTCGGCGTGGGCGTCGCGGGCGACGGTGCGGAGGTCGCGGATCACCGGTTCCCCCCCCAGCAGGCTGTGGTCGATCGATCCGATCTGCACCCGGCAGTTGCGTTCGGCTTCGATGCGGGCGGCGACCGAATCGGGCGTCAGCGCCGAGGAGATCATCGAGCTGACCACCACCACCGCGACCGCGACCAGGGCCACAAGCGGTAGAATGACCCAAAGAAGGAGGCGGCGGATGCGTTTCATGATAGGGTTACGCGCCTGATCGGAGGCGGTTACAGTGAGGTAGGCCCGGCCGGATTCGAACCGACGACCAAGGGATTATGAGTCCCCTGCTCTAACCGCTGAGCTACAGGCCCGCACCCTACAGACGCCGGAAATTCCCGATTATCAAGGCAGTGCTACCCGCGCTGCTACCCACGGGCTTCACACCTCCGAGCCACTCGGGAAGTAGCCGAGCGCTTCGGCTTGCTCCTGGTCGATCACCTCGCGAGCCGCCATCCTGGCCAGCGTCTCGGGGGGGATGGTGACGTAGCTCCGGCGGTGGATCATATCGACCGGAACCAACCACTCAAGATCGCTGGGGTGCGGGATCGGGTCGGCCCACTTGTCGGCCGCGTAGCCGTCGAGTTGGGCCTGCAGGAAGGTGTGGATCTCTAGCGCCGCAGCTTGAGCTTCGGCGAGCGCCGTGGGGCCAGTGTAGCGGAAGTACTGCATGGTTCTCCTCCTACCATCCGTATTTGGTCGCCATCTCGGCGATGCGGGCGTCGAGGTATGCCTGGTCGATCCCAGCCGCGTCCCAGAGGATCACGTCGCCGATCAGGCCATTCCACCCGCCGCCCGTGTTGAGAATCCCACCGATCGAGAACCCCGCCGGCGTGTGGGTGCCCGGGTAGCCGCGGGTGCCAGGTGTCGCGTCCCAGCCCTCGCCGGTGAAGTAGACCGATTGGTTTCCGTCTTGGAGGATCATCGCGACCGCCCCGTCCACGCCATCGCCGAACGGGATGTTCGCCATGTTCCGGTAGGAGTCGGTGTCGTCATAGGCGGAAAGCCAGAGGTCGCCGCTCCCGGCCGTTCGAAGGTACCAGTTCCGCCTGCCGACGTCGCCTGCGTCGTAGTCCCCGACGACGTTGAAGTTGCTGGCGTCGGCCTGGGTGGACACGGCTATTAGTAGGCACGGGTTTGCTAGAGAGGCCGCAGTCCCCACCAGTTGCACTAAGCCTCCCCCAAAGCTGACGCAGGGATTGCCCCCCAGTAGAGCGGCCGACCAAACAGGCTGGTAGGCGCCGTTGGTCTGCTCAACGTACCACCCGCCGGCGACGGCAGAATCCCAACGCGAGACGTTGTTGCTGCCGTCCATCGTGATGCCCTCGCCGGGATCGAAGTGCGCCACCGGCGTGAACGCACCGAACTCGTAATCGCCTCCACCGCCGGGATCCGGCGGCGCCGATCCGGCAGGCGTGAGTGACAGCCCCGGGCCGCAGCCGCACGGCGGGATCGAGAGGTGTTGCGGCCCGGCCATCAATCGATGATGTAGTCAAGCGCCGTCGCCCCGTCCGTGTCGTCGGCGAGCAGCCGAAACTCCCCCTGGGGCAGCCGGACCGCATCGCTCGGAGATGCTGCCGTGAACGTGTTGCCCGTATCCTGCCACCCTTGGTTCGGCGAGTTCCATTGCAGCTTCACCTCGGCCGCCGCCCCCCAGGTTCCAGCGACGATGATAGCTTTCTCACCCTTGTGGGTGCCCAGCGAAGGGCTGGGATTGGCCGATGTGATGGTTCCTTGAGCCATGGCAGTTGTATCGTGGCTCAAACCCTCGCGGCGCCGCCCGCTCCCTCAATGGCGTTCCCGCGCGACCGGAGCCACTGCCACCTCGCTATGGGTTAGGTGGGGAGCGATACCCAACTAGCGCTTTCAGGCAAGCGATCCGACTCTCGACATTCTGAACGGCGTTGGTGAGGTCGCAATCCGGGTAGGCAGTCCTGAACCTGATCGCGGCAGTGTAGATATGGATCCATAGAGTCTCGAAGTCGATCCCATCGAACGGGAGCTTTGTGTACTTCTCGCACTCGGCGCGACTTGACTGAAGGGCAGGGTTAAAACCCACCATATCGAGCAGTTTCGCTCTAGTTCTCGAACTGAACTTGAACTGATGGGAGCCAAATTTGTGATCTCTAATGAAATCATCAACAGCAACTCTTATTTGCTCAATCCGCCTCCACTCAGCATCGTCTTCGATGTGAAGGTAGAACTGATCCCACCAGTTCTTTATCAGCACGTATGCTTCACTGAGGCGCCGCCCGCGCGAGTGGTTGCGCCAGAGCACACCAAAACCGAAAGCGGCGACGCAGAGGGCGACCGCAGCCTCAACTCCTTGGATGATGTCTGACCAGGTCGGCTCCATCTCAGCATGAACAGTTGCTGGCGCTTCACCGGCGTCAACCTGCCATGTCGTGCCGACGGCAGCCCTACCTCCGGATAGGCACCGATCGCAACCGCGGGCTGTCCTTCCCCCGCCCCGTCTCGGGGTTGATCTCGACTGGCGCGAAGTTTCGCCCTCCGATCTTCGAGTTCGACCGCCCCTCCTCGCGGAGCTTCTTCGGCACGCCCATGACGGCGAGGTCGCGCTCAAACTCTGCCAGCGCCCCGTTGAGCGCGACGATCTCCCGGTTGGCCTTCTCGACGGCCGCCACCTCGGAGCCAGCCACCCCGCTGGCCAACTCGCGGTTGCCCTGCTCGCGAATGCGGTTGTTCTCCGCCTTGAGGCGGGCGTAGGCGCCGCGGATCGAGCTTTCCCAGGTGCGGGTGTACTGCCGGACGCCGAGCAGCCTGGCGAATTCCTCGTCCATCGAGTAGCCGCGACCGCGCCGCTTCGCGTTCCGCCATGCGTAGCCGAGACGCTCCACTTTGTTCGTCCAGCCAGGCTCCAGGATCGTGCGGCTGATATGGGCGAGCCGGTCCTTCGCATTGCCGGCGCCCTTCCTCGTCGACACCGGCCGCCCGCGGCCGTCGGTGTTGAGGTAGGCTTGCAGGATCGGGTCCAGGTGGACCGAGGAGCCGAGGAACTGCTGATGGACCTGGGCGAAGACGTTGCCCACGGCCTCGATCGGGTCGGCCCCGTCCCGGGCGGCCACGGCGAGTTCCAGGATCGTCGCCTGGGGCACCAGGTAGCTCGAGTTGAAGTACGTCACTTCCGACTCTCCCCACTCCCGGAAGGCCAGCATCGAGTGCCTTTCCCAATCCGCGGCGAACCACTTCCTCCACCGCTTGCTGCGCTCGTCGTCGGCACCGGCCGCGCCGAACAGCGCCGCGATGCCACCGGCGGCGAGGATCCCCAGCGTCGAGACGCCCGCCAGGCGCCGCACCCCGCGCCCGACCAGGGCAGGGTTGCCGCTGCGGATCTCTTCCACCGCGTAGCGCAGGTTCCAGAAGGTGTTGCGATACACCTCCCACTGGAAGGCGACAAATGATCCGGCGACGCCCGCCTTGGAGAGCTGTCTGACCAGGTTCGGCAGCTTGCCGTAGTCTGGGAAGGTGTTGCGGGTGCGCTCGGCGGCCCAGCTGAACGCATCGTCTGGCTTCATGCCCGACTGCATCCCCACCTCGTAGTTGGTGAGGAAGCCGACCACGCGCGCCATCTGGTCGGGCCCCACCATGGTGAGGGCCGCGACCCGGCGGTTGATCGTATCGATCGCCTTGTAACCGACCACGCCGCCGGCGATCGCACCGGCTGCCGCGGCAGCGGCCTCGGCCGTGGGCCCGAAGCCCTGGCCGATGGCGCGACCGGAGATCGCCCCGTAGGCGGCGCCCGATGTCCGGCTGCGCCTCGTGTCGTCTTCGAGCCACTGCAAGAGGTGGCGCGGGATCGTCGCGTTGAGATCCTGGTGGCGGAGCGTCTGGGAGGTGACCCCAGCGGCCGACAGCCGCGCCATCATCGCGCGCTGCGCATCGACCACCGACTCGCGCGCGACATTGAAAGCGTCGCCGCTCTTCGCCTTGCCGCTGCGCATCAGCGCGCCCGCCTCCATCGCCCTCCGGAAGAAGCCCATGTAGAACAGGTCGCCGGTCTGGGTCACCGCCGCCACGTTGCCCAGGACGTTGACCATCCAGCTATCGGGGTTGAGCGCCACGCGGTTGAGCTTCGCGGTGTGGCCGGTCCAGCGCAGCCCCTCCCATAGCCAGCTGCCGATGTCCGACCCACGCACCTGGCCGCTGCTCTTCTGGAGCGCTTGCCACAGCTGCGGCGTGGTCCACAGCCCCTTGAGTCCCGCCCACGCCAGCCCCAGCTCGCCGGCGGGGATCTCCTTCGTGTAGACGCCACCGCGCTTGTCGGAGAACAGGCCGTTGGCCAGCCCCACCTTGCGCAAGGCGATCTGCTCTTGCGTCCGGTGCAGGAAGTTCGCCTGGAAGCTCGCCGAGCGGCTGAACCGGTCCACGGCGTTGGTCTCCTCGCCCATCAGCGCGCGGATCGGCTTCGGGATGTCGTCGCGGATCAACAGGCTGGTCACCTCGGCGCGCACCTCCGATCCGGCGGCGATCGCCGGCAGCGTCTCGCGGTCCATCAGGTCGCGCATGATGGCCTCCATCTCGGCGGGGGTCGCGTTCGGGTAGCGCGCGACCAGGAAGGCCAGCCCCTCGTTGAAGATGCGCTTGGCCTGGCGCCCGTTGATCTCCCGGCCCTCGCGTGCGGCATCGCGGAGGTTGTCGTAGTTCCAGCCGCTCGCCGGGTCGAAGGCCGCATAGCTGCGCCGCATCCACTTGCCCAGGTTGTCGAGCACCGCGCGGCGCAGGCGCCCGCCAGGCAGCGCGTGCGCGATCGCGACAGAGAGGTTGTCGAGATGGTTGCGGGCGACCCTCGCGCGCTGGGCGAGCACGGGGTCGGCCTTGCGCAGCACCAGCACCGCCGCTTGGTCGCCTTCGAGCACCCTGCCCACCTCCTCGTAGACTTCCGGAAGCTCCTTGCCGCGGCGCTCCGCGCTGGCCTCGATCGCCGTCTTGAGGTCGCGCCCGATCCGCGCGCTCGACTCGTCGAGGGCGTGCCTCTCCGTCTCGTGGTGCGTCACGATGCGCGTCATCGACCGGGGCAAAGCTGAGCCGGTGAGCAGGGAGCGGGCGAGGCGGTCGTTCACCCGGAAGGGCTGCCCTTCGCGGTGGAACACCGCCGTTCCGCCCAGGGAGAATTGCAGGTCGGCCTCCACGGCCAGCCCCGCCTCGGTGGTCGGAGGCGCGGATCCGGAGCGCCACGCCTCGGCGGCGCGCCCAACCAGTTCGCGCAGCTCGGCGTTGGTCGCCGCGCGCCGGGAGAAGCGGGCGAACAGCCGGGCGGCCGCCCCTTTGAAGGCGTCCCAGAGCCGCGCCGCCAAGCCCTTCAAACCGAAGCGTGCGGGCGCCTGTGCCTCCACCTGGCGGGCGAACCACTCCAGGGCAAGCGCGTGCCGGTCTGCGGCGATCAGGCCGTAGCCAGCCTGTTCCGCGATCGCCTCCAGCTCGGCGCCGTGGGCGCGCTCGATCTCGCCGGCGAGCTGGTCGAAGCGCTCCGCGAACGCCCGGTCGCCGCGCATCAGGAAGTCGAGGCCGCCATGCCCGACCGCTTCGTGGAGCAACACGCGGGCGACGGCGCGCTCCTCGGTCTCGCCCTTGCGCACGCCGATCTGCTCGGTGAACAGGACCGCCGTCCCGGTGCCGCCGTCGTAGAAGCCTTCGGTGTCGGGGCGCGCGATCGCGGCCTGCTCGGCCTCGCTGTAGCGCGAGGCGGCGGCGAACCCAGAGTCGAGGAACTCGGCGGGCGTCGCGTAGATCAACACCCTCTCGTTGAACAATCCGCGCGCCCTCCCGGAGCTGAGCTTCTTCAACGCCGCGCCGGCGTGCGATGGCTTCACGCCACGGCTCGCGACCGAAGCCCTCGATCGATTCACGCGCATCTGGCTCCGGACGATCTCTGAGTACTCGGCCTGCGTCGCCGGATCCAGGCGGCTGCCGTCTCTGATGCCGCCCTGGTGGTGGAAGACGGCCAGCCCCGCCTTCGCCGTGCGCAGCTCCTTCGTGCGCTCCGCCTCGATCTCGGGGTCATCGGAGCGCCCCCGCTCCAGGTTGGCGACCCGCTGCACACCCGTGGCCACGTAGTCGGCGTCGGTGAAAGAGCCATCGCTCGGCGCCGCGAGGTCGAGGTCGCGGCGACCGACCGGCCCGTCCCCGCCCGTGTAGTCGGGCACTTCGCCGGCGGGGCGTGGGCCGGCCGGCGTCGGCTGCGGTTCGGACACCGGGGCGCGGCCGTTCGGTCTTGGGGTCGCCGGCTCTGCCGTATTCCGTGTTTCGCTGACACCGCGCCCGGTGTCCAAACTGATGCGCGGGGCCGCGCCACCCGCCCGGGCCGCCTCCCCGGCGCGCAGCTGCCGGGCGCCGGCCGTCTCCGCCACCTGCGCCATGCTCAGCGGGGTTTCGGTCACCGGCGGGGCGTCGATCTGCTCCTGTTTCGCGCGGGCGTTGAGCAGCTGCTCGGCGCTCTCCACCGTCACGCTGTCCCCGTCCTCGGCGCGGGAGGCCAGCGCCGCGCGCA
>JAUIGD010000358.1 GCA_030430255.1 Verrucomicrobiia bacterium | reverse complement strand
GGCGAAGTCGAGGAAGCAGCCCCAGTCGTAGGCGGTCACGTCGTGTTTGCCGGTGCGGATGTGGTAGCCGATGCGGCCGCCGGTGACGGGTTCGTTCACGGCGGGCATCGATTCGGCGGGCAGGCCCTCCTGGCCGAGGAGCCCGTAGACGGGGGACGCGTTGAGGGCGGCGAGGAACTCGCCGTGCGGGTCGGCCCAGCGATCGTCTTCGGCGCTGGCGACGTAGAGCGGGCGCGGGGCGACGAGGGCGAGCAGCGTGTGCTGGTCGAAGGGGAGGGCGTCCTCGTCGTCGTTGTACTTGAGGAAGCCGTCGCAGAACCAGTGGGGGAATGCGGTGTTGATGCGTTTGACGGTCTCGCCGTAGCGGCGGCGGGACAGGGCGGCGCCGCCGCAGCCGGAGTTGTTGGAGATCACCAGCGCGAAGCGCTCGTCGGCGGCGCCGGCCCAGAGGGCGGTCTTGCCGAGGCGGGAGTGGCCGAGGACGGCGACGCGGCGGCCGTCGATCGCGGGCACGTCCTCGTCGAGGTGGTCGAGGATGCGGCTCAGGCCCCAGGCCCAAGTGGCGATGGAGCCCCAGGCGCCCGGGCCGTCGGGTTTGCCGAGTTCGGCGTGGACGCCGTTCTCCCAGCCGTCGTCGAAGTCGGGGTCGATCTCGCCGTAGTAGGCGGTGACGAGCGCGTAGCCGCGGCCGACGATGGAGGCGGCGTCCCAGCGGCCCGCGCTCTTGCCGCGGTCGTCGGCGCTGGCCTTGTCGTCGTCCTTGTTGCGCATCCACGCGGTGGTGAGGGCGACGTCGGGGTGGTCGATGACCGTGTGGTTGCCGGCGAAGTTGAGCCCGAGGAAGGCCGGGACCGGGCTGCTGATCGCGGCGGGGCGGATGATGAGCAGGCGGACCTCGACTCCGGCGAAGCGGAGCTTCGGCTGGGAGAGGGTCGCCTTGCCGCCGAGCGCCTCGGTGTCGGGGATGTCGCGGACGACTTCCACCGGCACGGCGGCGGGCGCCTCGCCGAACATTTCGGCTTCGATGAGGGAGAACAGTTCGGCGCGGCGCGCGGGCCAGGCGTCGGCGGAACCGACGCCCTCGAGCGGATCGGGCAGGGTGAATTCGGGGACCTTGGCCTCGTCATAGTTGAACTCGTCGGGGGCGGCGAGGAGCGGGGGGATGACGGCCATGAGCGTGAGGGTGGCGGCGGCGAGCGTGCGGGTCATGGGTGGAGGGTAGCGTGGTGTGGGGGCTGGGAGAAGGGGAGAATGAAGTAGGGGAGAATGGGAGGAAGCGGAGGAGAGTGAAGAGTAGCGACTGGGGAGGTTTGAGTTTTGAGGGAGGTGGCGCTGGGATGGCGGTTTGGTTTGCCCTTTGCGCGGGTGGGTTTGCGGTGAGGGTTTTGGTTGGAGTTACGGCGGAGACGGAGCTCCACCCTCCAGGTTTTTGGGCGATTGGCTCAGCGGCGGGACGCCGCTGGCACGGACATCGGCGGGACGCCGATGCCACGGGGGCTACTTCTGATACCAGAGCCGGTAGGGGTCGTCGAGGCGCTCCATTTCCGCGAGGAGGAGGGCTTCGAGCTCTTTGCGTTTGTCCGCGTGCTCTGGCGATTCGGCGAGGTCGGTCTCCAAGGGGGTCGACTTGTCGCGCGGATGCTGGTCGAGGAACTCGTGCGGGTTGGCGGCGAGGTTGAAGAGTTGGGTCTCCTGCACGGCGCCGTCGAGGACGTCATACTGGATCAGTTTCCAGTCGCCTTGGCGCACGGCGCGCATGCCGGGTTTGGTGCCGCCGCAGTAGACGCCGTAGAGGACGTCGCGGACGGTCGCCTCCCCGCCTTTGAGGACGGGCTCGAAACTGGTGCCCTCGTTGGTGGTGGGGGCGTCGATGCCGGCGAGGTCGCAGAGGGTGGCGAGGACGTCCATGAGGTAGATGTTGCCCTGGGCGCGGGTGCCCGGTTCGATGCCCGGCCCGCGAACGATGAAGGGGACGCGCCAGGTGTGCTCGTAGAGGTTCTGTTTTCCCTGGAGGCCGTGGCGGCCGATGGCCATGCCGTGGTCGGCGGTGTAGATGACGTAGGTGTTCTCGAGCAGGCCGTCGGCTTCCAGTTTCTCCAGCACGCGGCCGACCTGGATGTCGATGTTCTCGCTGCAGGCGAACTGGCGGCCGATCTCATTGCGGATGGTGCGCTCGTCGCGGCGCTCCCAGACGCCGGAGACGGAGACCTCGTCGCGCAGCCTGGGGTGGCCGTGTGGGAAGGGGTGTTCCCCGAGGTAGTTCACCGGCAGGGCGGGCTGCCTTTCGTCGGCGGGCGGGAGCGTGCCGCGGTCGCGGTGGTTGGTCGCGCCGTATTTGGCGAGGAGCTCGGGGGTGCCGTCGCGGACGTCGTGCGGGTGGGAGAAACCGTAGTAGATCAGGAAGGGTTTCGCCTGGTCGCGGGCGCCGAGGAAGTCGATGACGCGGTCGCCGTGCCACTCGCTGCCGGTCTCGGCGGTGCCGCCGCGTTTGGTGGCGTCGTGGACGATCTGGAACTGCGCGTTGGCGGCGGCGTAGCTGTTGCCGCGCTTGCAGGTGCGCATGGTCTGGTAGCCGGCGCGGTTGAAGACGGCGGCCAGCGTGTGCTCGGCGAGGTCGGGCGGCGCGAGCGAGGGGTTCTTCGCCCCGGCGTCGGGCTTGCGGCGCCTCTGGCCGGGCAGGTGCCAGACCGAGCGCCCCGACATGATCATGTGCCGGGAGGGGGTGCACACGGCGCCGGACCAGGAGCCCATCTGGTAGGCGCCGTCGAGGACCATGCCCTCGCGGGCGAGGCGCTCGATGTTCGGGGCGTCGAGCACCGAGCCGGGGTTGTAGAACTTGAAGTCGAAGGGCGACTGGTCGTCGGCGAGGATGAACAGGATGTTCGGTCGGGCGGCCGGTGCTTCGCCGGGAGCGGCGGTGGAGATGGGCGCCGCGAGGAAGGTGGCGAGGAGGAGGGTGGCGAGGGTTTTCATGGGTGGGTCAGATCGGGTAGGTCGTCCGCTCACCCGCGCCAGCGCCACAGGCGCCAGCGGACGGCGAGGAGGGAGGTCGCCATGCGCAGGGCGGAGCGGAGGCGGAGGCGGGTGCCGGGGCTCTCGGTCCACGAGATCGGGAACTCGCGCGGCGGGCAGCCGCCCCGGGCGAGGCGCGCGGCGAGCTCGACATCGAACACGAAGCGGCGCTCGACGAGCAGCGGGCGCACCTTTTGATAGCAGGCCCTCGGGACCGCCTTCACGCCGCATTGGGTGTCGCGGATCGGCAGGCGGAACGCGAGGCGGACGAGCAGGCGGAAGGTCTGGCCGAGCGCCTTCCGCAGCGGCGTGCGCTGCACCTCCGTGCCCTCGGCGGCGACGCGGGCACCGAACAGGCTGGCGCCCGGTTCGAGCGCGGCGGCGGCGGCGAGCAGGCGCACGGTCTCGGACGGCGAGACGGCGCCGTCGGCGTCGACGAAGGCGAGCCAGTCCGGTGCCTCCGCCCCCTCGGCGGCGGCGTCCCAGGCGGAGTAGATCGCACCCCCCTTGCCTTGGTTTTCGGCGAGGTAGAGCGGTTCGGCCAGGCTGGGGTGGGCGGGCGCGAGGCGTTCATAGAGGGCGCGCATGGCGTCGGCTTCCCCCTTGCCGGAGCCGTCGTCGACGGGCCGCACGGTGACCGCGAGGCCGGACCTCTCGACCGCGGAGCAGAGCGCCTCGAGGAAGGCGGGCAGGCGCTCGCTCTCCCGGAAGCAGGGGATGGCGAGCAGGATCTCTCTGGGATCGGGCAGCGGGATGGTGGGGTTTCGGCAGCCGCCTATTCGGCTCCCAATGCCTCTGACAGCGGGTCGCCGAGTTCGGCGAGCATGGCGCGGATCTTCGTGTCGAGTTCGGCGATGGCGGCGCGATGCTCCGGCTTCTCGGACGCGATCAGGTTCGTCGCTTCGGCGGGGTCGTTCTCGAGATCGTAGAACTCGTCGCGCCCCTCGTTGAGGAAGTCGCGGATCAGCTTCCAGCGCCCGGTGCGGTAGCCGCGCATGTGGGTGCGGCTCTGGTGCTTGGTCGAGTACTCCGCGTAGACGTCGTCGTCCCAAGCGGGGGCCGTGCCGCCTTTGAGCAGCGGCGAGAAATCGCGCCCTCGGACCTTGGTGCCGTCCGGCAGGTCCACGCCGGCGATCGACAGCAGCGTCGGGAACCAGTCGAGGTTGGTGATGCTCTGTTCGACCTGCGTGCCGGGTTCGATCACGCCCGGCCAGCGGACGGCGGTCGGCAGGCGCAGGGAGTTGTCGTAGAGGTTCGGGCGCTGCCCTTTGGGGATGTTCTCGGTGGCGGCGGGTGGCGACTTGAGCACCCAGTGGCCGTTGCCCTTATGCCAGATGCCGTTGTGGCCCATGTTGTAGCCGTGGTCGGAGGTGAACACCACGACGGTGTTGTCGCGCAGGCCGAGCGAGTCCAGCTCCGCGAGGACGCGGCCGAGGTTGCGGTCGACGCCGCGCACGCTGGAGAGGTAGTCGCGGGTCATGTTCTTCACGCGTTTCACGTCGAGCCCCGGGTAGCCGGGGTTCGGGATCACCGGGTCGGTCAGGTCCTTGTAGGGCGCGCGGTCTTCCTCGGAGACGGGCAGCCAGGCGGTGTGCGGCGCGCGGGTGTGCCAGCAGAGGAGGAAGCGCTCGCCCCTGTGGCGGCGGAGGAAGTCGATGGCGTGATCGGCGAGGATGTCGGTGGTCAGGCCCTCGAACTTCTGGTTCTCGCCGTCCTTCTCGAGCGTGGGGTTCGCCGTCGACCAGCCGCCGGCGCGGTGCCCCATGAACTCGTCGAAGCCGAACCGGGTGGGGTGTTGGCTGTCGAGCAGCCCCAGGTGCCATTTGCCGACGAGCCCGGTGGTGTATCCAGCGTCTTGCAAGAACTTCGGCCAGACCGGGACGTCGGCCGGGAGCCCGAGGTCGGGCTCCCGCTTCGGGTGGATCCAGTCGGTGATGCCGAGCTCGCTGCCGTAGCGCGAGGTCATCAGGCTGGCGCGCGAGGGGCTGCAGACGGGGGTGACGGTGTAGGAGTTCTTCAGCCACGCGCCCTCGCGGAACAGCCGGTCCATGTGCGGCGTGACGGCCTGCGCGTCGGACAAACCGTGCGCCCAGGGGGCTTGGTCGTCGGTCTGGATGAAGAGGATGTTCGGCGCTTCGGCGGCGGCGGCGGCGGCGGCGGCGGCGGCGGTCGAGACGGCGAGCGCGAGCGTGAGCGTGAGGGCGATGGTGGAGGGGCGCATGGTGGGAGTTTGCCCTGAGACGGAGGCGGTGGATGGCGGGTGGGTCAAGGGGGAACGGTTTGGTTCGCCCACTGCGCGGGAGGGAGCGCGGCGGTGCATCCGGGCGACACGCGGGGACGCGTGCCCTCCGGCAGGGGCGGGCGGAGGCGGGACGCCCCCAGTACGGACATCGGCGGGACGCCGATGCCACGTCGCCAAGTCACGCCGCCGGCATCAGCGCGGCGATGCGCTGCAGCATGGGCGGGTGGGAGTAGTGCATGAAGACGTAGAAGGGGTGGGGGGTGAGGTTGGCGAGGTTGTCCTTCGACAGCTTCTTCAGCGCGGCGACCATGGCGGGGGCGTCGCCGGTCACCTCGGCGGCATAGGCGTCGGCCTCGAACTCGTTCTTGCGGCTGAGGAGGTTCATCAGCACCGAGAGGACCTTTTCGATGGGCTTGAAGAGCATGAAGAAGAACACCAGCGAGCAGTAGATCTGCGGCTGTTGCACGCCGAAGGCGGCGGAGAGCTCGGCGTTGCCGAGGAAGAAGCCGAGGATGAACAGGACCGCGCCGGTGTGGAGGATGCCGATGGCCATCATCTGCACGATGTGGCGCTTCTTGTAGTGGCCGATCTCGTGGGCGAGGACGCCGACCAACTCCGGGACGGAGTGCCTTTCGACCAGGGTGTCGAAAAGGGCGATCTTCTTGTTCTTGCCGAAGCCGGTGAAGAAGGCGTTCGATTTGCTCGAGCGTTTGGAGCCGTCCATGACGGAGAGTTCGGTCAGCGGGAACCGGCACTTCGCGGCCATGGCCTCGATCGCAGTTTTCAACTCGCCATCGGGGAGCGGTTCGAATTTGTTGAACAGCGGCAGGATGACGACCGGCATGAGGTAGGCCATGAGGAGCGAGAATCCGGTCACCGCGACCCAGGCCCAGAGCCAGGCGTTCGGGACGGTGTCGAAGAGCCACAGGACGAGCGCCATGATCGGCAGGCCGAGGGCGGCGGCGAGGACGAGCCCCTTCAGCTTGTCGGCCGCGAAGGTGGCGGGTGTGGTCTTGTTGAAGCCGAAGCGCTCCTCGATGACGAAGGTGTCGTAGATGTCGAAGGGGAGCGCGAGCAGGGCGCCGGCGAGGTAGAGGGCGGCGAAGAACAGCAGGCCGCGGGCGACGGTGCCGGAGGCCATGCCCTGCACGAGGCCGTCGAGCCAGGCGAAGCCGCCGAGCAGCCAGAAGGCGAGGAAGACGGCGAGGCCGAACGCGGCCTGGACCATGCCGAAGCGGGCGCCGGCGCGGGTGTAGCGCTGCGATTCGGCGTATTTCTCAGCGTCGTAGGTGTCGGCGAAATCGCGCGGGAG
>JAUIGD010000012.1 GCA_030430255.1 Verrucomicrobiia bacterium | reverse complement strand
ATGTCTTCCTCGAACTGGTGCCGCAGATCCGCAACCGCGGCCTGGTGGCGATCTTCTCCGACCTGTTCGCGGACGTCGATGTGGTCCGGCAGGCCCTGCAACAGTTCCGCCTGCGCCGCCACGAGGTGGTGGTGTTCCACGTCATGGACCGCGACGAGCTGGAGTTCCCCTTCGAGGACAACACGCGCTTCATCGGCATGGAGAGCACCGACGAGGTGCACGCCGACCCGCGGGCGCTGCGGAAGACCTACCTGGAGATCGTCGGCCGCTACCGCAAAGACCTGCGCAAGGTCTGCGACAAGCTCGGGGTCGACTACGCACTGATCGACACCGGGGAACCGCTCGGCGCGGTGCTCGCCCGCTACCTGGCGTTCCGTAAACACCACACCAGGAAGGGGAGGGCCGCGCGGTGATCAATTCCGGGCTGTTCTTCGCCGGGCTGGCTGCGGTCTCGCTGCCGGTGATCATCCACCTGCTGAACCGCCGGCGCTTCAAGCGCGTCGATTGGGCGGCCATGGATTTCCTGCTGGAAGCGCAGCGCCTCAACCGCCGGCGGGTGAAGCTGGAGGAGTTCATCCTGCTGCTGCTGCGCTGCCTGGCGATGGTCTTGATCGGCCTGCTGCTCGCCCGCCCCTATTTTTCGAGCAACCCGGGCGCCAACCTGTTCGCCTCGGGGCAGACCGAACACATCATCGTCCTCGACGACTCCCTGTCGATGGGCGCCGCCGCCGACGGCAAGAGCGCGATGGAGGAGGCGTCGGCGATGCTCACGGACTTCGTCGAGAAACTCGTGGCCTCCGGCAGCAACGACCTCCTCACCGTGGTGCGCACGACGGCACCCGACCGGTTCTCCGCCAATGGTCTGCCCCTCACCGACGACACCACCGGCCAGATCCTCGACGAGTTCGGTGCGCTGCAGCCGAGCGACCGGGCGGGCGACCTCGGTGCGGCGCTGCTCCACGTCGAGGCGGGGCTCAAGGACGACAAGGCGAGCGTGAACCGCATCGTCTACGTGCTCAGCGACCTGCGCGCCAGGGACTGGGAGGGCTCCGCGGCCGCCGGTTCCGACGCCGGCGTCGTCGACACCCTGAAGCGCATCGCCGCCACCGCCGCCGGGTGTCATGTGTTGGAGCTCGGCGCCGAGGGCGACGCGAACCTGGTCGTCGAATCGGTGGCCTCCCGCGACAAGGCGGTGATCGCCGGCGTGCCAGCCGAGTTCGAAGTGACCGTGCGCAACGCGGGCGGGGCGAGCGCGAACGACGTCCGGGTCCGCTTCGGCGCGGGCGAGACCCTGCCGATGGAGGCGACCATCGACAGCATCGCCCCAGGCGAAACCGGGGTGGCGGCCTTCACCTACACCTTCAGTTCGGAGCCGGGTGAGGAGGCCGAGGCGGGCGGCGGGACCGCGGCGCCGGAACCGGTGCCTGTCCACGTCTCCCTCGAGCCGTCGCCGGACGCGGGCGCGGATCTGCTGGCCGCGGACGATGAGCGTTTCTACCCGGCCAGGGTGGTGCGGGGGCTGCGCGCCCTGGTCGTCGACGGCGACCCTTCGGGCCTGCTAGGCCAAGGGGAAACCTACTACCTGCGCCACGTGCTGGCGCCGAACGGCGACGCCCTCTCCGGCGTCGAGGTGACGGTGGTCGACGACACGGAGTTCGACAACGTCGAGCTCGACGAGTTCGAGGTGGTGCTGCTCGCCAACCTTTACCGCGTCACCGCGCGCCGGGTGGAGCTTCTCGAGAACTGGGTGGAGGACGGCGGCGGGCTGGTGGTGCTGCTCGGCGATCAGATCGACGAGGACGTCTACAACGACCTGCTGTTCAAAGAAGGCAATGGCCTGCTGCCGTCGCGGCTCGTCGCGGTGGAGGGCGATGAGACCGAGGAGACCTGGGCGCTGCTGGAGCCCGCCACGAACAACCACCCGCTGTTCCGCATCTTCGTCGGCGACCTCCGCCAACTGCTCGACGGCGTGAAGATATTCCGCTGGTGGCGCAGCGAGGCGGCAGGCTCCAACGCCGCCGCCGCCGCTGACGCCGAAGGCCGAGGTGATGCCGAGAACGGCGATGCGAGCGATGGGGACGAAGCGCCCGGGGGCGGCGCCGCTGGCGACTCGAGCGTCCGCGTGCTGGCGACCCTGACCGATCCGGGCGCCGCGCCGGCGGTCGTGGAGAAGGCCTACGGGGAGGGCAAGGTGATGATGTGGACGACGCCCATGGACGCCGATTGGGGGACCTTCCCCGAAAACGGCGGCGCGTTCTTGATCACCACCCAGGAGATGGTGCGCTACATGGCGCGCGACCGGAGCGGCGAGGGCAGCGTGGCGGTCGGCCAGCCCGTGAAGCAGTATGTCGATCTGCGCGAGTTCCGTTCCGAAGTCTCGGTGATCGCACCCGGCGAAGCGGACGGACAACCCGTGGCCGCCCGGCTGCCGGAGGGGGCGACCCAAGAGAGCACCGTCTGGGAAGTCGACTTCGACGAGACCGAGAAACGCGGGATCTACGAGATCAAACTGCAACCCTCGGCGGGTGGCGAGCCGCGCACCGAGATGTTCGCCGCCAACATCGACACCGGCGAGAGCGCCCTCCGGCGGGTCAGCCTCTCCGTCTTGCGCGGCGACCTGGGCGACTCCGGGGTCGGCATCGTCGCCCGCGGCGGCCGCATCGGGGAACTCGGTGCCAACGCGGCGAAGACGGAGATTTGGAAACTGATCCTCTACGTGCTGGGCGGGCTGCTCGCCGTCGAATTGTTGTTCGGCTGGTGGATCGGGGCGCGTAGATAGGGGGAGGCCGCCACAGAACCAGACCAAGGAGAACCCATGAAACCCACAGACCCAAGCGATGCCCAGTCGGGGAAACTCCGCCCCCGAGGGCTGCTGGGGCGCATCGTCGCCGCGACGCTGCTCGGCGCCGGTGCCGGTGGCGCACAGTTCGAACTGCTGATGGACGAGGAGGACGAGGGGGGCGACTCCTTCGGCCAGGAGACCGCCGGTCTGAAGGTCGATACCGATGCCACCGACCTCCTGGCCCGGGCGGAGGAGTTCGCCAAGCAGGGGCGCTACGACCTCGCCAGCACGCTCTGGCAAAAAGTGATCGACGGCAGCAACGACCTCGTGTTCACCCGCGACGAGTGGCGCTTCGAGACGTTGGAGAACGAGTACCAGCGCTACCGCTCGGTCACCGGTGACATCGAGAGCACGCTGGCCGAACTGCCGGAGGAGGGGCTGGACGGTTACCGGATCGAGGCCGATGGCGAAGCGAAGCGCATCTTGGCCTCGCCCGGCAGCGACGGGCGCGAGGCGGCGCTGGCCGAAGTCGTGCGCCGCTTCTTCCTCAGCTCGCTCGGCGACGACGCCGCGTTCGAACTGGCCTGCCTGAAGCTCGACCGCTACGAGTTCCTGCCCGCGATCCGCCTGCTGGAGAAGGTGCTCGACGAGTATCCAGAGTCGAACGTCGAGCGCGACGTCGTGTTGCTGCGCCTGGCGGCGCTCAACGCGAGGGTCGGCGACCCGAACCGCGCGCAGGCGATCATCGCCGACCTGCGGACCCGGGTGACCCCCTCGGTGCCGGATTCTGTCCTCGATCTCGTCGAGGCGGACGCGGCGGCGGTGGCCGGTGCCGACCTGAGCGAAGACAGCAGGGCGGGCGAACTCTGGCCGATGGCGATGGGGCGGCCGGAGCGCACCGGGGTGATGCCGGCGCCGGCGGCGGTGAAGGAGGGCGCTGTCGCCGAAGGCTGGGGACAGCCGACCGAACTGGTCGTGCCGGATGGGTTTCCGGAGTTCCCCAAGGAGGACGCGACCGAACAGGCGCTGAACGCGGTCGACAACCCGTTCGGGGTCGGGCTCAATGTCCCCAACGGCAACGACAACAAGAAGCCGGCGACGCCGAAGACGATGCTCGAAGACTGGACGGCGAACGGCTGGTTCCCGGCGGGCAAGGCGCTTTTCCACGGCGGGCGGATCTACTTCAAGAACCACGGGGCGCTGGTCTGCGCCGACGCCGCGACCGGCGCGGTGCGCTGGTGGGGGTTCGAGAACGCCTACCCGTTCCCGCCGGTCTACGCGATGGCCGCCCAGTACGGGCGCAACGGGGGCAGCGGCGACAGCATGCCCAACGACCCGCTGGAACTACAAAACTTCGGCGACCAGATCCACCAGTCGATGTGCGTCGTGCGCGACAAAGTGCTGGTGCTGCAGGGCAAGGGCAAGCCGCTCGACTTTTTGACCCAGGAGGCGAACGAGGCCGCGGCCCCCGATCAACAGCAGCTGCAGATGATGCGTTTCAACCGCGGTGGCGGCGGCGTGCTGGCGACCCGCTTCCGCGAGAACCGGCTGGCGGCCTACCATGCGCGCAACGGCAAGGTGCTCTGGGTGCGGACGGCTTCGGAGCCCGATGCGGAAGTGCCGAAGCGCTCCTGCTTCGCCGGTCCGCCGGTGCCGTACGCGGGACTGGTCCTGGTGCCGGTGCTCGAGGATCGCGGGATGTATCTCGCCGCCCTCGAGCCGGAGGGCGGCGCCACCCTCTGGAAGACCTTCCTCGCCGATGAGCCCGCGAGCGTGCTGCCCGGGTCGGCGATCATGATCGCGGTCTCCGGCGGCGAAGCCTACGTCGGGACGGGGGCCGGGATGGTGTTCTCGGTCGATGCGATCTCGGGGGCGATGAACTGGGCGGTGCGCTATCCTCGCTCGACCTCCGACGACCCGGCCGCGCGCCAGCAGATGCAGCGCTTCGGGAGGATGATGCCCGGCATGGCCTCGTTGAGCGGCTTCGATGGCTGGGCGGAGGAGATGGTGATCCCCGCCGGCAACACGGTGATCGCGACCCCGGTCGATTTCGATCATGTGGTCGGCTTCGACCGGCGCTCGGGCGAGCTGCTGTGGGAGAGCGCGCGCCGCCCGGGTGGCGAGTCGACCGCCGCCACCCACGCCCTGGGCGTGCGCGGAGGCAATTTCTATGTCGCCGGTCGCGGCGTGGTGCGCTGCTACCGCGCCTCCGGCGGCAGGCTGCTCTGGGAGAAGACCTTCGAACCCGGCTTCGGCCGCGCCGCTCTGACCGATGCCGGCGTGTTCGCGACCTCCGGCCGCGACGGGGTCGTGCAACTGGACTTCGAAGGGGAACTGGTGGCGAGCCATCAGGTCGAACTGGAGGCGGACCAACCGGTAGGGAACCTCTACTCCGACGGCAGCCAACTTTACGGGATCGGCATGCGCCGGGTGTATTCGATCACGACCCTGACCCCGGGCGAGCAAGAGCGCCGGCGCGCTGCGCAAGAGGATCAGGCCGCTGCCGGTGGCTCCGGATTGGGAGACATGGACGGGATCGCGGCGGCGATGATCGAGGTGTTGGAGGGCTACCCCGACGCCGTCGCTGCGGCCGCCGGCGGTGACGCGGACGACTATGAGGCGCTGATCGTCGCGCTCGGTGCCGTGCACGCCGCGCTGGAGGAACAGCCCGGCCCGACCGCCGAGGTGGTCGAGGCGAACAAGCGCCGTCTGCGGGACGCCGAAGCGGCGATGGGGGAGGAGATGTCGGCCCTGCTGGGTTCGGCCGACGACCCCGAAAAACTGCTCGAGCTCTCCGAGCGCTTCGATGAGCGGACGCGTCAGTACGATGCGCTGTTGGTACGGTTCGGGCTGTACCAGACCGCGGAGGAAGAGGTGGAGGTGGCGCCATGAACCGAACGAACTCAACGATGAAACACCGAAACTCCATGGGCTCGGGCCGGCGGGCGTTCCTCCGCTCGGCCACCGGGGCGGGCATCGCCTCCGCGGCGCTCCCCTCGGCGGTCGCCGCCGACGGCGACAACAAGGTCAAAGAGAAGACCGCCGACGAGCTGATGACGGCCTCGACCCACGCAGCGATCGAGAAAGGGCTGCGCCACCTCGCCGGCCGGCAGATCAGCCGCGGCTCGAACCGCGGCGCCTTCGGGACGGGGGGCTACGCCGGGAGCGTCGGGATCTGCGCCCTCGGCGGCCTCGCCTTCATGAGCGAGGGCAGCACACCGGGCGTCGGGCGATTCGGGAAAAACGTCGAGCTGGCCGCCGATTTCCTCGCTCGCATGACCGGGCCGACCGGCTACATCGCCCGCAACATGGCGGCGGCGGTGGGCAACATGTACGGGCACGGCTTCGCGACCCTCTGCCTCTCCCAAGCCTACGGCATGTCGCGGAAGAAGCTGATCGGCGACAAGCTCCGGGCGGCGGTCCGCTGCACGCTGGCCGCGCAGAACGACCAAGGGGGGTGGCGCTACCAGCCGGTCAAGAGCGACGCCGACCTGTCGGTGACCGTGTGCCAGATCATGGCGCTGCGCGCCGCGCGCGATGCCGGCATCAACGTCCCCGACGCCGCCCGCGAGAAGTGCATCGAGTATGTGAAGAAGAGCCAGACGGCCGACGGCAGTTTCCGCTACACGCTGGGCGGCGGGCACACCACCTTCGCCCTCACCGCCGCGGGTTGCGTGTCGCTGTTCAGCGCCGGGATCTACGACGGCCCGCAGATCGAGAAGGGGCTGGCCTACCTGAAGCGGCGCAAGGACTCCGCCGAGCGCCACTACTACTTCTACGGCCACTACTATGCGGTGCAGGCGATGTGGCACGCGGGCGGGAACTGGTGGAACGACTGGTACCCGAGCATCCGCGACAAACTCCTCAGCTCGCAGAACGGCGACGGGTCCTGGTCGGACTCCTACGGCTCGGAATACGCCACCGCGATGGCCTGCATCATCCTGCAGATGCCCAATGACATGTTGCCCGTCTTCGCCCGCTGAACGGCCAACCCTCCCCAACGACTAGCGCCCACCGATTTTGAACACTTGGCTCCAATGGCTCGGCTTTGACCGGGAGAAGATCCCCGAGGACGCGGAGGTCTCGTTCCGGTTCGCGAACCTCCCGCAATCGTGGGGCGTGTTCGTCTTCATCGCCGTGCTGCTGGCGATCGTGTGGTTCACCTTCAGGATCTACCGCCGGGAGAACGCCTCCTGCCCGCCGGCTGCGAAACATGGGCTCGCGCTCCTGCGACTGCTGGTCGGCCTGATCCTGTTGGTCATCTTCCTCGAACCGTCGATCACCTACACCGAGTCCAACGTCGTGCGCCCGGTGGTGGCGCTGCTCCGCGATGCCTCGGAGTCGATGAACACCGAAGACCGCTACGAGGACGACGCCGCGGCGCGGTCGGCGGCGACCGTCTTGGGCAGCACGGTGGAGCGGGTGCGCGAGGAGCGCCCGACGCGGGTGGACGTCCTGGAGGCGCTCTTCGCGGCGCGGGGCAGCGGCCTCCTCGGGGGGCTGGAGGAGAAGGGGCGGCTGAGGGTACTCGATTTTTCCGACCGCGTCGCCGAGGCCGACTCGCCGAGCCGCGCACCCGGTGGCGACGATGATGGGGGCCTCCCTTCCGCGTCGGACCCGCCCGCACCCGCACCCGCCGGTGAGGGGGTGGCGGACGGTGGCGCGCCCGCGGTCGCGGTCGATGCCGCAGCCGCAGCCGCAGCCGCCGGGGAGGGGGCGCCCGCCGCGGAACCCGCCCCCGGCGGGGGAGGGGCTTCCCTGCCGCCGCTGGTGGCCCACGGGACGGGGACCGACATCGCCCGCGCGATCCGCGAGGCGCTTGCCGAGAAACAGACCTCTTCCATCGTCGTCCTCACCGACGGTCAGCACAACTCTTCCTCCGACCTGGAGTCCGCGGTCGACGAGGCGCGCACCCGCTCGGTGCCGGTGTTCTTCGTCGGACTCGGCGACCCGGACCGCCCGCGCAACCTGAGCGTCGCCAACCTCTACGCCGACCCACAGGTTTGGAACAACGACCCGTTCCAGATCCAGGCGGTCTTGCGTTCCGAAGGCTACGGCGGCGAGACGGTCCGCGTCGAGCTGGTCGAGCTGCCGGCCGAAGCCCCCTCGGGAGCGGGCGGCCCGGGCGCGGAAGCCGGCTCCGAGATCGTCCTCGAGTCCCGCGACGTCGACCTGCCCGCCGAGGGGGGGCAGCTGCGGATCGATTTCAGCCACACGCCGAAAGAGCCGGGCGCCAAGCAATACACCGTCCGGGCCGCGCTGCTCGACGACGAGTCCAACACCGACGACAACCAGCCGGCGGCGCCGGCGCTGGTGCAGGTGCTCGACGACAACGCGCGGGTGCTGATGGTGTCTGGTGGCCCGAGCTGGGAGTACCGCGCGCTCACCCGGTTGCTGATGCGCGAGAAGATGATCGACCTGTCCTGCTGGCTGCAGAGCCTCGACCCCGGTCGCCAGCAGCAGGGCAACACGCCGATCGAGGCCCTGCCCTCGACCCGCGAGGCGCTGTTCGAATACGACGTCGTGCTGCTGCTCGACCCGGACCCGATCGAGTTCGACGAGGCGATGATCGACCTGCTGAAGCAGTTCGTCCGGGAGCACTCCGGGGGCATCCTCTACATGCCCGGGCCGGTGTTCGCCGGTGGCTTCCTCAACGGCGCGCGCACCTCGGGCATCACCGATCTGTTGCCCGTGATGCTCGGCGACGTCGGAGGTATGGAGGTCGACAGCCTCCTCTCCACCAACAACCGCGAATGGCCGCTGCGCATCGTCCGCGCGAACGTCGACCAGCCGATCATGCGCTTCTTCAACGACGCCGCACAGACTTCGGAACAGTGGAAGAAGCTGCCCGGGACTTACTGGAGCTTCCCCGCCATGGCGCCCAAGCCCGCAGCCCGGGTGCTCATCGAACACTCCGACCCGAACCTCATGCGCAACGACGTCGCCCGCCCGCTGCTCGTCTCAGGCCAGTTCGGCAGTGGCCGGACCGCCTACCTCGGGTTCGACGGCACCTGGCGCTGGCGGACGAAGGGGCTGGACGGCGAGTTCTTCAAGCGCTTCTGGATCCAGACGACGCGATACCTCGTGGAGGGGCGTTCGCTGGCCGGCAAGCGCCGCGGGGTGGTGGAGGCAGAGCGCTTCCGCTACCAGATCGGCGACCGGGTTCGGCTCAGCGCACGCCTCAAAGCTCAGGATTTCTCGCCGCTCGCAGAGGAGAACATCACCGCGACGATCCAGCTGCCGGGCGGCGGAGAGTCCGAGATCGATTTCCGCCCCGTCGACGGCCAGCCTGGCACCTACGAGGCGCTGTTCGCCGCCGTGCAGCAGGGCCCCCACCGCGTCTCGATCGCGCTCGCGGGGGAGGGTGCGGAGACCGTCGAGCTGGACACGAACTTCTCCGTGACCCTGCCGCTCAAAGAGGTGCAACAGGCCTGGCTCGACAGCGGCCGGCTGCAGACGCTGGCGGCCGATTCGGGCGGCCAGTACTTCGACCCGGCGGCGGCGCTCGGCGGCCTGGTCGCCGCCCTGCCCGACCGCGTCACGCGCTTCACCGACGAGAGCAAACCGTTCCACGTCTGGGACAACCGGATCGCGCTGCTGTTGCTGGTCGGGCTGCTCACGCTCGAGTGGGCGCTGCGCAAGCGCTTCAAACTGCTGTAAGACCACTAGCTGCTTCCCATGCCCTCAAAGGACCGCCAAAGCTTGCCGCGCTCACTCGCCCGGGTGATCGCCTCGATGCGTCGCGCCGTCATCCGCTTCTTCCTCATCGACGGCGTCAACAAGGCTCTGTTGTTCCTGTTCGGCTTCGTCGCGATCAGCTACCTCGTGGACCGCAACTTCCGGATGGACAAGCCGCAGCGGACGATCATGCTGGTGCTCGGGGCGGCGGCGGTGCTCTACGCGCTCTGGCGCTGGCTGCTGCGCCCGCTGTTCTCGCGCTTGAGCGACGACGCCCTGCTGCTGCAGGCCGAGCAGCGCGAAGGGGGGCTCGACGAGCGCCTGATCTCCGCCCTGGAGCTCGCGCGGATGGACCTCGATTCCGACCCCAACGTCTCACGCGGGATGGTGCACCAGACGATCGAGCGCGGAGCCGAAGCCGGCCGCGCGGTAGACCTGACCAAGGTCCTGCGGTTCGGGCGGCTGCGCTTCAACGCCGTCCTGTTGGTGTTCCTCGGGCTGTTCTCGGCACTGGGCGCCGTCTCGCTGGCGTTTTTCAAGCCGGCGCAAACCTGGTTCGACCGCAACGTGCTGCTCGGGGATTCGCAGTGGCCGCAGAAGTACTTCCTCGAGATCGCCGGGGCGGAGGAGGGCAGATTGCGCGTCCCCCGCGGCGACGATTGGCCGGTGGTGGCGAAGGTCGTCCCGGGGCCGGGCTTCGAGGCGGGACCGGACGAGGTCGAGTTGGAGGTCCGCTCCGCCTCCGGTACCCGGCGCGAGTCGATGGTGCGCGGCGGCGACGGCATGGAGTTCGTCGCCGAGCTGGTGAACTTGGTGGAATCGGTCGAGTTCCGCCTCAGCAGCCGAGAGGCGGAGACGGAGTGGCTGAAGGTCGAACTCGTCGACCGGCCGCGCATCGCCGAACTGAAGCTCATGGCGGTGGCGCCCGAGTACACCGGCGGTGGTTCGCGGGAACTGCCGGTCGGCGCCGGCCCCTATTATCTGCTCGGCGGCACCCGCCTGGAGGTCACCGGCCGCACGGACAAAGCGCTTGCGCGTGCGGCGCTGAAGCTCGGCGATCGCGAATACCCTCTCGAGATCGCGGACGGCGGGTTCCGCGGAGCGGTCGATGCCGGCGCCCTCGAGGCGGGCACGTACGAACTCGCGATCGAGGACACCGAGAGGATGGCTTTGCCCGGCGAGGAGGGGCTGGTCGGGCTCGGGCCGCGCGAGCCGGTGCGCTTCAAGATCCGCCTCTCCCCGGACAAGAAACCCCGCGTGCAGGTGGCGCTGGAGGGCGTGAGCGGCATGGTCGTGCCGGGGGTGCGGCTGCCGTTCCGCGGCTCGGTCACGGACGACTATGCGGTGGAGAAGGTGGCGCTCCTGTATGAGTGGAAGCAAGACGCCAGCGAGGAGGAGGAGCCCCGCCGCGGCGAGCTGCCGACGGACGGCATCATCACTGAGGTCTCGAGCAACGAGCTGGAGATCGCGGGCGGGGTCGAGATCGGTCCGCTCGACGTGCCGGTGAACTCCCGCCTGAGCGTGACGGTGCGCGCCGAGGACAACAACCTGGTCTCGGGGCCGGGCATCGGCGAATCGCCGCCGCTGCTCCTCCGTGTGGTCGGCGTCGCGGAACTGCGCGCCGACCTCCTCCGCCGCGAGAAAGAACAGCGGGGGATCCTCGGGGAACTCGTGAAGAAGCAGGATCTCCTCCTCACGGATGTCGGCGCCCTCGATGCCGAGACCCGCGAGATGGAGGAGCTCGACCCGTCCGCCGACGAGCGCTTGGTGGCCATCCAGAAGCAGCAGAAGCTGATGGCGTCGAACCTGCGGCCGATCATCGAGCGCCTGCAGGGCATGGTGCAGGAGATCGTCAACAACCGCCTCGAGGAGGAGGACGGCATCCTCAAAGAGCGGCTCAACACCAAGGTCATCGCCCCTCTGAAGCGGGTCGCCGAAGTCGAGCTCGCCGGCGCCGCGCTCGCCCTCGACGCCGCCCGCCGGGAGGGCGACCCGGTTGCCCGGGCGGAGGATTTCGCCACCGCCATGGATGCCCAGCGGCGCGCGATCGCCGCCATGGACGAAGTCCTCACCCACATGGTGCGCAACGAAACGTACCAGATGGCGGTCAATTTGCTCTACGAGATCCAACGCGCCCAAGAGCGGATCCAGAAGCTGACCGAGGGCGAGAAGGCGGAGCAACTCGGGACGGTCATCGAGGATCGCCCCGACGGCGGCGGGGAGCCGAAGCCCGAGCCCGAGTCCCAGCCCGGGGCGGGCGGGGGTGATAGCGCCGCCGCCCCGACCGCCCCCGCCGATTCGTAGCAAGACTACCCGCCCCGGCGCCGTTATACCAGAGAAGCCAACCTCAACCGACCTGACCGAACGATGAAACGTGTGATCCCTATCCTCCCCGCGGCTCTCGTCGGGTTTACCCTGTGCGTTTCGGCGCTGCCGCTGGCGGCTCAGACGGCGGATACCCCTCCGGCGCCGGCGGATGCGGAGGGGGCCGACGGGGCGGGCGCCGCCCGCGAGACGCCCCTCGGGGTGCGCCAGCAGCGGGTGAAGCGGATGGTGGTCGATCTCGAGCGGCAGTTCACCGAACTCGCGAGGGCGCTGCAAGCGGAGAACCCCGAGGAGGCCGAGAAGCTGATCGAAGCCTTCAAGGCTTCGAAGGAGATGCTGCTGGAGCGCCGCATGGACGAGATCGCCGAACTCCTCAACCGTTCGAAACTCGATACCGCCAACGAGGAACAGGGGCGCGCCATCGAGGACGTCAAAGCGCTGATCGAGATGCTGCTGGCCGACGATGAGGAACAGCGGATCCAGAAGGAGATCGAGAAACTCGAGCGCTGGAAGGAGGCGCTCGACAAACTCATCGACGACGAGACCCAGCTCAAGCAGGAGAGCGACATCCGCAACGAGCGCGATCAGGCCCTGGAGAATCTCGACCGCCAGATCGCCGAACTGGAGCGTTTGATCGACCGGCAGGCCGAACTCAAAGAGAAGACGGCGGAGGAGACCCAAAAGGGGATCGATGGCCTCGACGCTGTCGCCGAAGAACAGCGCAAACTCCGCGAAGACACCGAGAAGCTACGCAAGGAGGTCGAAAAGGGACCCGAAGGTGAGCGTGACGGCGACACGCGGCCGCAGGACGGAGAGCAACCCGAGGGCGGCGAGCAACCCGAGGGCGGGGAGCAGCCCGAGGGTGGGGAGCAACCGCAGGGCGGTGAGCAGCCGCAGGGCGGGGAGCAGCCCGAGGGTGGGGAGCAACCGCAGGGCGGTGAGCAGCCCTTCGATCCCTTCGCTGAGGATTCGCAAAATCAATTGGAACCGGCGCCTCGCGAGGAGGAGCCTTCTCAACGGCCCGGGGCTCAGGCGATGCGGGACGCGGAACAAGATCAGGAGGGGGCGGAGAAGAACTTGGCGCTCGGCAAAGGCAAAGATGCCGGAGACTCGGAGTCGCAAGCCCTCGACGATCTCAACCGCGCCCTTCAAGAACTTCAGGCGGAGCGCGACCGCATCGCCGGCATGACACCTGAGGACATGCAGGGCTTGGCACAGCAGCAGGACGGGACCGCCGGGGAGACCGGGCAGCTCGCCGAGGAGATGGGGGATTCTCTGGCCGGCTCGCCGGGGGAAGAGGGCGGGCAACAAGACCCTCTGCGCGAAGGGCAGAAGTCGGCCAAGGAGGCGGTCGAATCCGCCCAGGGCAAGATGGGCAAGGCGGCGGGTAGCCTCGCGCAGGGCAACCCCGGCGGCGCGTCCCAGGATCAGGGCGACGCCTTGGAGGACCTCGAGCGCGCGCGGCAGGAGGTCCAGGAGCAGTTGGACGAACTCCGGCAGGACCAGCAGATGGAGGCGCTGATCAAGCTGGAGCAGATCTTCCGCGACATGCTGGTGAAACAGAAGGAGGCCAGCGCCACCGTTGCGGCTGTCGACGCCAAGCGCGAAGCCCAGGGCGGCAGCCTGCGCCGCGCCGACCGCATCGAACTCCGCTCGGCTGAAGTCGCGGAGCGCGAGCTTTCCGAGAAGGCGGAGGAAGCCGAAGGATTGTTGGTCGGGGAGGGCGCCAGCGTGGTGGTGCGCAACGTGGTGGAGGGGATGAAGCATGACCTCATCGCCATCGCCGACCTGATCGACGACCAGCAGACGGGCACCTTCGTCCAGCGCTCCCAACGCGAGATCGAGACGACCCTGGAGGAGCTGATCGAGGCGGTGCAGATCGCCCAGCAGATGCAGAACCAACAGCAACAGCAACAACAACAGCAGCAGGGGCAACAGGGGCAGCCGCCGCTGTTGCCGCCGAGCGCTGAGTTGAAGCTGCTCCGGCTCACCCAGTTGCGCATCAACCGCCGCACCGTCGACTTCCACGACGAGGTGCAGCGGGAGGTCGGAGAGGCGGGCGAGATCCTGCTGCGCCAAATCCGAGACGCCGCCGTGCTGCAGAAGAAAATCACCGAGTCGGCGCGGGAACTCGCCGCCCGCAGCCAGCCGCCGGCGGAGGCGGAAATCGATTGAACCCCCCCCAGAATATCCTAGTCTAACGCCTATGAAGCGGTCCTCTTTCCTTTTCGCCGCGCTGCCCGCATTGGCGCTCAGCACCACAAACGCTGCCCAGAAGGACGAGTTCGCAACGGTGATCAGCGGTTTTCGCGACGCGCTCGCCCCCGATGCGGATCCCGCCCTCGTTGAGAAATTGGATGGGATGTCGGATGGCCGAGTCGAGGCGGGAGCATTGACCGGGGTGCTGCGCGGACTGCACCCCGAGTTCGCCGAAGCCCTCAGGGCGGCGGCCGAGGATCCGGCGGAAGGCATCGCCAAGCTGGAGACGCTCGCGGGATCCGACGATCCCTACCTGGCCGCCGAGGCGTCCTTCTACCTCGCCCGCGTCCTCATCGGCGAAGAGCGGTTCGAGGACGCCTTGCCGCATCTGCGGAAGCTCCGCAGCGATTTCGCGGATGCGTCGCTGCGCACCGGCGAGTCGCTCTACTATCAGGGCGTCTGCAACGCGAACATGCTGCAGCGCACCGACGCTTCGGACAACCTGAACGCGTTCATCGACCAGTATCCCGATGCCAGCCCGCGCCTCGTCGGCGCCGCCTGGGACCTGATGGCGTCGCTCGAGCGCGTCCACCGCGGCAGCATCGGCGATGTCGCCACCCACATGGAGTTCTCCCGCCGCAAGCTCACCCTGACCGACGCGGGCGAAGTCACCCAGGTCGTGCAGGGGCACATCGTCACCATGCTCGATGAACTGATCGCCATGGCCGAGGAGCAGGAGCAGCAGCAGCCACCCAGCGGAGGCACATGACCCAATGGCGGTCAGAGCCCTGGTCAGGGTTCACAAAATGGAAACGGAGCCGGTGCGAATCAAGGTGGCAACGCCACCGCCCAAGAAGCCCCGCGCGTCGTGCGCCGCATCCGCGGTGCCGCCGAAAGCGCGTGGGACGACCTCCGCGAGCGGGACCGCGCCACCGACGCGCTCGGCGCTCTGAAACTCAAGTACCCCGCCCGCTACCGGCATCTGGTCGATCAGTACTACCGCTCGGTCCAGGAGGATGGCGAGGGGGGAAGCGAGTGAGCGGAAGGCCGAGCACCGCCATATCCCGTCATCGATGAGTAGTCTCTCCTCTGCTTGGAGGGCGATGTCGCTGGGCGTCGCCCTGGTCGTCACGGCCCCTTCCGGCTCCGCTGCAGAGCCGGGCTTGATCACTTTGGAGGGCGAGTTCATCCCCGGCGAGATCGAGGAGGTCGGCGGCGACGGGACCGTCCGCCTTGGGGGCAAAGACTGGCAGATCGAGGGCCTCAGGGCGATCATCCCGGGCGATGCCCAGGAGGTCGAAGACACTTCGGATGGCCGCGTCGTCCTCATCTGCGGCAGCGAGATCGCCTCGGCGGGGATCGAGATCATCGAGGAGCAGGTGATGTTCGCCGTTCCGGGACTCGGCGATTGGGAGATCCCGATCGACGCCGTGCGGGCCCTACGCTTCGGCGAGTTGCTGCGTGGTTCGAGGTTTCAAAAGGGGCTCCTAGAATGGGAGGCCTCGCGCGACTACGATACGATCTTCCTGACCGGCGGCGCCGAACTCCAGGAGGTCGACGGCCTGATCGAACAGGTCGACGACTCCGGCCTGTCGTTCGAGATGGAGGGTGCGGCGAACCTCAAAACCGTGCCGCGGACGCGCGTCTACGGAGCCGTACTGGCCTCGCCGCTGCTCCAGGACGACGAGTGGCCGCTGTGCACGCTCAGCTTGGTCGGGGGTACCCGCCTCAAGGCAGACCTGCTCGGCTTCGAGGACGGCAACCTCCGACTGGCACTGGTCGAGGGGATCGAGGTGGCCGTGCCCTGGGCATCCGTGCAGCGGATCGGCATCCGCTCGCCGCGGCTGGCCTACGCCTCCGACCTCCAAGCGGCCGCCTCCCGCTCCCAGCCCATCGTCGCCCCGCCCCGGCAGTGGCTGCGGGACCGCACCATCTCCGGGGCCCCGATCAAGATTGGCGACACGACGTACGACAAGGGCCTCGGCTTCGCGGCCGGCACGGAGGTCACCTTCGACAACGACGGGCCCTACGATCTCTTCCTCGCCGAGATCGGCATCGATGCGGACACCCGCGGGCGCGGCGACTGCGAGTTCGTCGTCTTGGCTGGCGACGAAGAACTGTTCCGCAAACGCATGAGGGGCGGCGAACCCGCGCAGCTGATCAAGGTGGAACTCGAAGGCGCGCCGCAAGTGACGCTGCGTGTCGAGGCGGGCCACGACCTCGACATCGCCGACCACGCCGATTGGGCTGACGCGTGCTTCCTGCAGCGTTGATATCGCTGCCGCCTCCATTGCTTCAACGAAGGCAAACCGCAGCCAGGGGTTCGGTCATCGATCCGGGCTGTGAGGGATGGCGCTTGGTTCAGGTGGTGCGTCGCTCGGCCGAGGCTTCTCCCGCCCCTGCCGGGGCGGCTCGCTCCGCTTTCCGGTTCCCCAGAGTTCCGCTGGCGCTCCACTCCGCGCTCCCTCCTCTCGTGCCTCCGACACCTCCTCTCAACCAAGCGCCATCCGGGAGATTCTCGTGGGTGCCGCCGTTTTAGCCGTGCGCGGAACAGCCCCTCGGAGTCGAGTTCCCTACCGGGGAGGCGCGGTGGGATCGTTCAACACGAATGGCTCCTGAGACGCGGACCGCGGTGAGAGGCCCTTCGCGTTGCTAAGGGTGACAGCTCCGCGGACTTGAGGGCGGTCAGGGCAGTGTGATGGGCCTGGCCACCAGCCCTCTCAAGGAAGTGTTGTGTCATCCTGACAAGCGCAGCGCCGGAAGGACCCCGCCATGAAACCGGCGGCCCGAGCCACCGGGACGCCCCGGATGCCATGACGGCCCCAAGCGAACGGGCACCGGGACGCTGCCACCCAGCGATGTCCTATCCTTCACCGAGCGCCATTCAGGCTAACCCAAATGGCGCTCGGGCCGGGGAGGCGGTGGGATCGTTCAACACGAATGGCTCCGGAGACGCGGACCGCGGTGAGAGGCCCTTCGCGTTGCTCAGGGTGACAGCGCCGCGGACTTGAGGGCGGTCAGGGCAGTGTGAGGGGATGGCCACCAGCCCTCTCAAGGAAGTGTTGTGTCATCCCGACAAGCGCGGCGCCGGAAGGCTCCCGCCAATGAAACCCGCGGCGGAGCCACCGGGACGCCCAGGATGCCTTGACGGGCACCGAGCGAGCGGGCACCGAGACGCTGCCACCCGTCGATGCCTATCCTCAGTTGGTGGCGGGCGGGGAACCTTTCCCGACGGGATCCGATGGCGCCCTGCGGCTACGTGGCCACCGCGCTGTGGCGGCGCAGCAACTTCTGCGCCCGGCGTTCGATAGCCATCGCCTTCCGCACTTTGCCGAGGTCGCGCATCAGCGTGGCGAAGTTGGCGGAGACGATCGAGAGCATCTCGCTGCCGCCCGAGGAATTGTGTTCGAGGATGCGCAGCGCAGTCTCGTAGTTTTTCTGCGCCTCGTCGTCCTCGCCCAGTTCGTGGAGCACGGTGGCCAGGTTGCTGTAGCTCTGGCCGAGGTCGGGATGGTTCGGCCCGTTGACGCGCTCGCGGATCTCCAGCGCTTGGTTGTGCATCTCGCGCGCCTGGGCGCTGTAGCCACAGGCGTAGTAGAGGGTGCCGAGATTGTTGTAGACCGCCGCGACATCCGCATCGTCGCGGCCGAGCACGCGTTCGAAGATCTCCAAGGCGCGGGCGTAGTTGTCCTCGGCGCGGTCGAAATTGCCGGCGTCCTTATACAGCATGCCGAGGTTGTTGCGGAGGTTGGCGACGTCGACTTCGGCGGGCGGGGAGAGGCTTTCGAAGAGGACGATGGCCTCCTCGTAGAGCGGGATGGCGCAGTCGGGGAGCTGGGAGAAATCGTAGACGGCAGCGAGGCTACTCTTGATGCGGGCGAGTTGCGCGGGCTCGAGCTCGACCTCCTTCGCCCACTCGAGGGCTTCGAGATAGAGGGTTTCCGTCGCCGGGTAGTCCCCTGATTCACGCCGGATATCGCCGAGGATCTCGAGCGCCGAAACCAGGTGGAGGGCTTCACCGGGATCGGCCTCGACCGCCCGCCGGCCGGCATCGACAGCCGTCTCTGCCGCTCGCGTGGCCTCGGCGGTCTTGCCTTCTTCTTGGAGGGTTTCGATCCGCTCGATCAAGACGCGGACGACGCTGTGTTGGGGGCTGCTCATGGGGGGGAGGGGAGGAGGTGGGATCTCAGAAATGGTCGTCAGTGTCTCACTAAGCGCCAGTAGAAAGGCAGGGTGATCAAATATTTTGTATAATTACTGCGAATTAATCGAAAAAATCAGGATGTTTTGCCCCAATTGCCGGCGCTTACTATGTATTGACGACCGGGGGCGAATCTCAAGCGCACAATCGCCGTTTGAATCACATTTTCTGCTCACAGGAGGTCGAGCAGTTCCCGCCGCGATTTTGGCAAGCGCTGGAACATGCCGGCGAGGGATTCGTCGGCAGGCCGGCCCGGCTCGGCGATGCCGAGTTCGCGGGCGAGTTCGGCTTCGAAGTAGGTGACCGCCCGCCTCTCGGGCCTGCGCGCCGCGGTGTAGTCGAGCGCCCGCTCGAGCAGGTCGCACAGCGGGGCGATCGGGGTCTCGGGCTCGGCGACGATGTCGAGCAACTGCACGAAATAGCTGGCGGCGAGGGTTTGGGCGTAGCTGGCGCGCAGGCCTTGGCGCGGGTCGAGCACGGCGAGGTCGCGCAGCACGTGGAGGTCCGACTTGCGGCTGGCGGCGACCTCGAACTCGGTGTCGAAGAAGAGGTCGAGCTTGCCTGCGAAGGGGCTCTTGGGGCGCCGCGCGCCCTTCGCGACCGCGCGGACGATGCCGTGCTCCCTCGTGCACCAGGTGACGATGAGGGAGGTTTCGGTCAGCGGCGTTCGCCGGATGAGGGTGCCACGGCACTTCATGGTTCGCGGCCGCCGAAGGCGCGCTTGCGCGGTGGGGGCGACCGGCTACCATAGCCGCCCATGGCGACCGTTTCCATCGACCTGCAAGCATTCGACACCGACTCCCTGAAGAAGCGCCTCGGCGAGCTGAGGCGCTATCTTTGACTTGGGGAAGTTGAACGCAGAGCAGGAAGAGCTCGAGGCGGAGATGTCCGCCCCCGGGTTCTGGGACGACAACCGGCGCGCCGCCAAGGTTTCCGCCCAACACGCGGAGACGGCGAAGAAGATCAGCGGCTATCTGGAGCTGGAGCGCCGCGTCGGCGACATCGCCGACCTCATCGAGTTCGCCCGCGAGGAGGGCGATGCTGCCTCCGCGCAGGAAGTGAAGACCGAGTTCGACGAACTGGGGGCCGCCCTCTCCGACCTGGAGCTGCGCCTGTTGCTCGACGGCGAGCACGATGACGCCAACGCCTACCTGACGATCAACGCCGGCGCCGGTGGGGTCGAGGCTTGCGATTGGGCTTCGATGCTGCTGCGCCAGTACCAGCGCTGGGCGGAGCGGCGGGGCTACAAGGTCGAGCTGGTGGAGATCCAGGAGGAGGACGAGGCGGGCATCCGCTCGGCGACGCTGCACGTGATCGGCCACAACGCCTATGGCTACCTCAACACCGAGCGCGGGGTCCACCGCCTGGTGCGGATCTCGCCCTTCGACGCGCAGTCCCGGCGGCACACCTCGTTCGCGAGCATCGACGTCGTGCCGGAGCTCGAAGACACCGGCGGCATCGAGATCGACGAGAAGGACATCGAGATCACCACCACCCGCAGCGGCGGCAAGGGCGGCCAGAACGTCAACAAGGTGGAGACCGCTGTGCTGTTGAGGCACCACCCGAGCGGCATCCTGATCCGCTGCAGCGCCGAGCGCAGCCAGCACAAGAACCGGGCGGTGGCCATGAACCTGTTGCGGGCGAAGCTCTTCCAACTCGAGGAGGACAAGAAGCGCGCGGAGATGGAGCGGCAGTACGGCGAGAAGGGGGAGATCGCCTGGGGCAGCCAGATCCGTTCGTACGTGTTCCAACCCTACCAGATGGTCAAAGACCACCGCACCGGTCACCGCACCAGCGATGTCGAGGGGGTCACCGACGGCGCCCTGGACGGCTTCATCGAGTCGCGCCTGCGCGGCGAGGTGGCGGGTGACGACGATGAGGAGGAGGTTTAGCGCGGACCGATCACCAAGCCACGGGCTGCGGTTTGTCTTCTTTGACGCAGACGTCGGGGTCGTGACCGGCTCGGGCAGGCTGTCGGCTCGATGACGTGGCGTCGGCGTCCCGCCGATGTCCGTGCCGGAGGCGTCCCGCCTCCGCGCCCAGGGGCTCTGCGCAGCGTCGGAGTGGCGTGCGGCGATTTGACGAGTCAGACCACCTGAGCACTAAAGAGCGTTCCGGCAGGGAGCGAGGACCTTCCGCACACCGGGCAGGGTAGCCCGGCGAGAGCTTCTCCCGCGCCTGCCGGGGCGGGGCCCGCTGCCGGGAGTTTCGCTGGCGCCCCCTCCCCACGTGCCTGTGGCACATTCTCGAAACCGAGCGCCGCTGTAGCCCGACTTTCCAAAGTCGGGTCCCGCTCGCCGGATCGATCGGGCACCTTGCAGGTGCGGCGCTGCCCTGCCCTGCGCTGCCCTTGGCCTGGTGGCCGGCGCCCGATGGGCTACCGGTCGGAGGGTTCGCCGTTCTTGAAGCGCTCGAGTTGCGCCCGCACCATGGGGTCGCTGCCCAGGAGTTCGACGGCGCGCTGCGAGAACTCGACCGCCTTGTCGCGGTCGCCGCGCTGGAAGTGGACTTCGGCCAGGGTGTCGAGGTAGGCGCCGTTGTCGGGTTCGATCGCGACCGCCTTCTCGGCGTGGGCCAGTGCGGTGTCGAGCTCGCGCCCGCAGCGGGAGAGCAGCCAGGCGATGTTGTTGTTGTGCTCGGCGTGCTCCGGGAAGCGCTCGACGGCGGTGCGGCAGCGTGTGTGGACGGTCGCGAAGAGGGCTTCCGCCGCCTCGCCCCTGCCGTTGTCGGCGAGGAGTTGATAGGCGTCCTCGAGCAGCGAGCTGTCGGCCGGGTTGGTCTCCGCGAGCGATCGCAGCAGGGCGACGGCGGCGTCGTAGCGGCCAGCGTCGAGCAGCGCGCGGGCGCGGGACTTGCCGACCTGGGCGGCGTAGGAATAGGCGAGCGAGCTGGTGGGGCCCTCGTGCGAGCCGATCAGGCCGACCAGGGCGACCGCTGCGGATTCGGTGGCGTCGGCGGCGGGGCCGAACCGGCGCGCGGAGGCCTCGACCCCCGCCAGCCTCGCGCTCGCGGCGTAGTGTTCGACGGCCTCGCTCTCGTCGGTGACGTCTGCCAGACGGGTCACCAGAAGCAGGGCGGCGCGCTCGAAGGCGGGGTCGTCTTTGAACGCGGCGTTGCGGGCCAGGCTGCGGATGTCGGAGATGTCCCCGAGCGCCATCGCGGCGGCGCGCTGGCGCAGCGCGTCGGCTTGCCCCGCATCGCCGGCCTGCGAGAGCGCGTGTGCTTTGAGGTAGAGGAGGTCGGGGGAGTTGGCGTTGCCTTCGAGGGCGAGGTCGTAGTGTTCGATCGCCTCCGCGTGGCGCCCCTCGGCGCTCAACGCGGTGGCGAGCTGGTAGTGAAGAAACCAGGACCAGCCCTGTGCGCCGTCCGCGTCGGCGGCCAAGGCGTCCTGGAACGACTGTGCCGCCAGCTTGAAGAGGTTGGCCTCCAGCGCGAGCGCCGCGGCTTGCCGGTAGAGGTTGAGCTTCTCCTCCTGCGGCGCCTCCGCCGCGCGCGAGCGCATCGCGGTGATGACCGCTGAGAGGTCGCCGTCGCCGAAACCCTCGATGCCGAGCGCGGCGCCGAGTTCGCGCAGCGACGCCTCGTAGCTCTGCCCGGGTTTCGAGGCGCGGATCTCGGTCCAGAGCGGAGTCGCGGTGCGTCCGAACAGGTCCTGGACGACTTGGAACTCGGTGTCGGTCTCCATCGCCCTGACGGCGATCTCCAGCGCCAGGTCGATGTGCCCCATCTGCAGGGCGAACGAGGAGATGAGCGAAGGGCTGTAGCCGTCCTCGGTCAAGCGCCGGGCGACCGTGTCCAGCACCCGCGCGGAGGCCTCGCGCTGGCCGGTTTCAGCGAGGAACGAGAGCACGATCCGGGCGGGCTCGACGGCGTCGGCGACCATCGTCTCTCGGCGCACCGAGAAGGTGTCGAGGAAGCTCCGCAGCCAGGCGTCGAGCGCCTCGGGCTCCGCGGACTCCAGCCCTGCGGCGCGGGCTGCGGTGTCGAAGTCGTAGCGGGCGAGGGCGAGGTCGAGGGCGTCCTCCGGGGCGAAGCGCGCAGCGAGGGCGATCCCTTCCGCTCCCCGGCCGTTGAGGCAGAGCGCCGCGATGCAGGCGGTCGCGTCGTCCGGGACCGCGGCGGCGTAGTCCTCGATGTCGCCGACGATGCGGTCGATCTCCTCCTCGGCGGCGCCGCCGAGGCGGGCGGCGGCCAACTGGGGGGCGAGCAGCGCGATCCCGCGGTCGCGCCCTTCCGCAGCGAGTTCGGCGAGGGCGAGCAAGTCGCCGCCGGCGGCGTGGGTGGCGCGGGCGAACTCGGGGCGGCCCGCGGCCCGGTAGGCCTCGGCAGCCTCGTCGAAGCGCCCTTCGGCGCGCAACATCCAGGCGAGCAATTCGCGATCGGCGGCGGAGTTGTCGGCGCGGGTCCGCTGGGCATCGATCGCATCGGCGGCGCGCCCGGTCGCGACCAGAAAGGCGGCATAGTCGCGCATCCCGGACGAGGCGAGGGCGGCGGTGCGCAGCAGGTCGTCGGCGGCATCGAAGTCGCCGTCGGCGATCTTCGCCGGGGCCTGCCGCCGGGCGTTCTCGCCGACCACGGCCGCGAGCTCCTCGCGCAAGGCGGGGTTCTGTTCGCGGCTGATCAGTTTGGCGAGCAGGTCGATGTGCCCCTCGGCGGCGAGTTGGTTGATCGCCTGCGCCCGGGTGCGCTCGTCGCCGCTGCGGTAGAGTTCGACCAGGCGCCGCAACTCCTCTGGTGTGTCCGGGTAGAGCCCGAGATCGAACTCGTCGAGGATGCGCTTTGCCCGGTAGCTCGACTCGGTGCCCGGCTCGCTGGCGGCCACGGCCTCGCGCAAGGGTTGCTCGGCATCGCGCCCCATGAGCCAGAGCTGCTTGGCGGCATTCTCGCGTTCAAAAAAATCGTCGGAGCCGAGCGCCTTGATCGCTGCCAAGATTTCCTCCGCACTCGGTTTCACGCCGGCCTCTGCGGCCTCTGCGGCCTCTGCGCCAACGGCGGGATCGGCGGGATCGGCGGTGGCGGGGGGATCGGCCGGTGCCTCCGCGGCGGCGGGCGGGTCGGGGGCGGCATCGCGTTGTGCGGCGGCGGGAAGCGGCGCGAGGGAGACCGTGGCGGCGAGCGCAGCGGCAGCGTGGAGGGAGCGACTTGGAGGACGCATTGAAGTATTTTAGAGCAAGTCTCGAAACTTTCCTGTCAAATGGGCGGGGGGAGGGGGCGGGGCAAATCGGCCGGTTTCCGCGATGGTGGAGGGCTCGCCAGCCACCTGGGCGCCCGGCGGGGCGATTCCGCTTGCCTGCGCCCCGGGCGGCGGCAGACGATGCCGGGGATGAAACGCGACCTTTTCCCGCCCCGGCGGGCTTTGAGATCAGGTTCGGCGCCCGCTGCGGTGCTGGCGCTGGCGACACTGTTCGGTGCTTCCTGTGGGGACAAGCCCTCGGCGGACGGCGAGGCCGGTGCCGGCGGAGGGGAAGGCGCGGCGCCGGCGGGGGGCTCAGCAGCTCTGCCATCGCCCGAGGTGGCCGGTGCTCCGCCGCGCTGGGAGGCGACCTTCCGGCACATCGACCTCGGTGCCGAGGTGTGCATCTACCGGGATCTCTCTGAGGTCGCCCCGGCGGTGGCCAGCTACTTCGACAACATCCTGGCGCTGGTGCCCGAGGGAGAACTGCCGCCACAGGTGGCCGACTTCGATCTCGCCGAGGTGCTCGCCGACCTCGGCCTCGACCGGGTCGAGGCCTTGGGGGTGAGTTCGGCGCGCAAGGGCGAGCGCTATCTCAACAAGGTGTATCTGCACACACCGCGCGGGCGCGGCGGCCTGTTGCGCTTGCTCGGACGCGAAGCGGGAGCGTTCAAAACGGCGGCGCTGGCGCCGCGGGGCACGGATTTGTTGATGGAGCGCGAGGTGAACCTCAGCGAGCTGTACCGGTTGGGGCGGGACCTGGCGAAGCACGCCGGTGCCGAGGGCGAGCGCGGGTTCGCCGAAGCGATGGGCCAGGGGGTCGCCGACTTTGGGGTCACGGTCGGTGACTTGTTCCAGAAGCTCGATACGCGGGCGATCATCATCGGCCGGCTGGCTGAGGATCGCCTCCAACTGGGCGCCGGGGCCCCGGAAGTGCCGCGCCCCGAACTCTACGTATCACTCGAGGGCTTGGGTTGGCTGTTCGACCGGGTGGTGAAGCAGCTGCCGCCCGAGGCTGCGGACGCGCTCACCGAGACGGAAGGTGGCACGGTGCTGGCGCTGCCCCCGAACCCGCTCGGCGAGCCGGTGCTGCGGCGGGACGAGGCGAGCGGCCAGGTCACCTTCGCCACTTCGGCGGGGTTTCTGGAAGAGTGCGAGAGCGGCACCGGCGGGCTGTTCGCCGACGCCGCGTTCAAGGAAGCCACCGCCGATCTGCCGACGCAGGGGAACGGCTTGGTCTACCTCAGCCCGAATTTCGGCAAGGAGCTGCGGGCGCTCTATCGGCAGGCCCTGTCCGAAACGGGGCAGGCTCCGGAGGTCGTCGAGCGCGGGATCGACCTCGTCGAACGGATGCTGCCTTACCTCGGCTCGCACTACGCGCAGGTGCAGGCCAACGCTGAGGACGGGGTGTGGCTCGTCTCGAACTCGCCGGCGAGCGTGAAGCAGGCGGCCGCCTTGGCCCCGGTGTTGTTGGCTGCTCCCGCATTCTTCGTGAGGAAGAACGTGGTCGCTGATGAGCGGGCGGAGATCGCTGCGGTGCGAGCCGTCCGGGCCGATGCCGAAGGGGCGCGCCTCCAGGCGGACCTGAACACTCTGAAAACTTCGTTGACCCTGTTCCAGATCGTCGCCGGTCGTTACCCGACGACGGAGGAGGGTTTGCGGGCCTTGGTGGAAGACCCCGGTGATGTGGAGGGGTGGGAACCGATGATCGAGGAGGTGTTCAGCGACCCTTGGGGGCAGGAGTACCGCTACGTTTTCCCGGGCCTGCGTGGAGATCCGGGCGAACCGGACGTGTTCTCGGTGGGGCCGGACGGCGTGCCCGGCACCGGGGACGACATCTATTTGGACTGACAGGGAACCCAGCAAGAAGCATCGCTATGAAACTCCATCGGCTCTCCGCCCTCGCCCCGCTCGCCGCCGCGATCACCGCCTCGGTGGCCACCGCCCAAGAGAAGTCGCCCCACTTCGATTCGGTGGTCCAGCACCTCGAACTCGGTGGCGAGTCCTTCCGCTATGTCGACGTCGCTGGCGACCCTGCCGCGGTCGGCCGCTGGGCGGATGAGGTGATCGCGCTCGTGGGCGAGATCACCGGCAGCGACGAGGTGCCGCCCATCGTCGGCGACATGGTCGGGGCGCTCGGTCTCGACGGCGTCGAAGCCTTCGGCTCCAGCACCAAGACGGCGGGCGGGCGGACCGTCGTCCGGGGGTTCACCAAGACCGGGTCGCGGCGCGGGCTGCTGACGCTGATCGGCACCGAAGCGCGGCCGTTCTCGAGCGCGGCCTCGGCGCCGGCCGGGAGCGACTGGGTTCTCGAGTTGGAGCTCGACCTCCGCGCGATGCGGCCGATCGGCGACGCTTTCGTCGAGGCGATGGGGAAGCCGGAGATCGAGGACGGCTGGGAGCAACTCCTCGGGCAAGCGGCCGAACCGCTGCCGATGGACGTCGGCACCCTGATGAGCGAGCTGCACACGCGTTTGGTCGTGGTGATGCGGCTGGATCCCGAGGCGACCCTCGAGATCCCCGATGCGCCGGTGGAGGTGCCCGCCTTCGAGGCGGCGGTGCGCCTCGAGGACGTGGCTTGGCTGGTGGAGGGATTGGCCGGGGAGATCCCCGAGGACGCCATCGAGAAGGGCGACGGTTTTTGGAAGATGGCGCTGCCGCCGCTGCCTCCCGACGCCCCCTTCATGCAGCCGGTGCTGCACTTCGACACCGTGTCAGGCCACCTGACGGCGGCGACGAGTGCGGCGTTCTTGGACGAGGTCTTGGCCGGCACCGGCGGGCTCTGGGCCGAGCCGGGATTCCAGGCCGCGACGGCACCGCTGCCGAAGGAAGGGAATTTCTTCACCTACGTGTCGCCCCGGTTTGGGGAGAAGTACACCGCGCTGCTCACCGATGTGATGGAGTCCGCACCCGATCTGGATGCGGCGGCGCGCGAGGGGATCCTGCGGCTCTACGGGGGCGGAGTCCCGGCGGACATCGCCGCCGCGTCCGCCGCATTGGACGACGGGGTCCTGTCCGTCTCGACCGCGCCCGAAGGGGGACAAGTCATGACGCCGGGGGCCGTGTGGGGAGCGGCTGCGGTCGGGTTTATGGCAGGGGTCTCGGTCCCGGTGTTTCAACGGGTGCAGGAGCGGGCGCAGGAGATGCAGGACCTTTCGCAGCTCAAGATGGTCGGGATGGGGCTGCGCGTTTGGGCGATCGACAACGACGGCGTCTACCCCGATGACCTCGAAGCGATCGTCGACGATCTGGGGACGGCCGAACCGCTGCGGCTCCGCGGCCCGGGAGGGCTGCTCCGCACGCCGTTCTATGTCCGGGGGCTCCACGACGCCAGCCGCGCAGACACGATCTTGCTCGCCAGCCCATGGAGCCGCGATGGCAAGCGGGCGGTGGTTTTCAGTGATGGCTCAGGGATCCTGATGGAGGAGGAGCAGTTCGAGTTCCACCTCATGCGGACTTTGGAAACGGAGGGGACGGAGTTGGTCGAGCCGGAAACTCTGGAGCCCTGAGCGGGGACAGGACGGGGCGGGGAGGGCTTCGGCATCCGGCGCGGGTGGCATTCGGCAGCTCGCCCGGTTCAGCGGCGGAGAGGTCGGAGCTCCGCTCCCCCGGGTCCGGTGCGCCTGCGGGCCGCTGCGCCCGGCCCGAACGATCTTCGCTTGGCGAACCGGGGGGGATTTGCTACGGGGAGGGGATGCCCATCCGCTTTGCCCGCCCCGTTGCCGCCGTCGCCCTCGCGGTGATGCTCCCGGGATGCGTGCTGTTGAAGAAGGGGCAGCCCGATGCCGGTTCGGCCGCACCGCGCGACTTGCCGGCACTCTGGGATAGCGCCGGGGAGGGCAACGGCGGGAAGATCTCGACCGGTTGGGTGAAGACCTTTGACGACCGGCGTATGGAGCGCCTCATCGATGAGGCGATGGCCAACAACCACGACCTCGCGGCCGCGGCCTCGCGACTGCGCCAAGCAGAGGAAGGCACCATTCTCGGGCGGGCATCCCGATTCCCTTCCCTGAACATCGGCGGCTCGTCGCGGCGCACGCGGCGGACGGAACTGGTGACCCCGCCGGCGCCCGCCGCCACGACTTCCTCGGCGGCCGGCGCGGCTGCTGCGGACACCGGCACCGGCACCGGCATGGCGGCCGCGGCCATGGGCGATGGCGCGGCGACCGATGGCGGCGCCGGCGCCGGCGATGGCTCGACCGGAGGCGACGGCATGGCCGCCACCGGTGACGGGACGAGCAGCACAATGACCGACGGTGCGGCGATGGCCGCCGCCGGTGGGGCGACGGCGGCGGTGGCGACCCCCGACCCCGTTCCGGTCATCCGCTACTCCACCGACTACGGCCTCTCCCTCGACGCCTCGTGGGAGATGGACCTGTGGGGGAGGTTGCGTGACCTCGACCACGCCGCCTACGCCGATTTCGAGGCGGCGCAAGCCGACTTCCGCGCCGCGCGCCTGTCGCTGGCCGCGAACACCGCGAAGGCCTACTTCGACTTGATCACCGCCCAACAGCAACTCGACCTCGCGGTCGCCACGCGGGAGAGCTACGAGCGCAACGGCCGCATCATCGAGCGCAACTACAAGGCGGGCGACGATACCGCGAGCGCGCTCGACGTCCAGTTCAGCCGCAACAACATCGCCTCGGCGGAGCGGGACGTCGTCGGTCGCGAGCAGGCCCGCGACGAGGCGGCGCGGGTTTTGGAAGGGTTGTTAGGGCGCTACCCGTCGGCGGCGGTGCGGGCGGGCACCGAGTTGCCCAAGCTGCGCAAAGGCGTGCCCGCCGGACTGCCGAGCGAACTCTTGATGCGGCGGCCCGACCTGGTTTCGGCGGCCGGCGCGGTGCGCGCTTCGGCGAAGCGTGCCGACGCCGCGCGCAAGGACCTGCTGCCCTCGTTCCGGTTGAGCGCCGGCGGCTCCACCTCCAGCGAGGAGCTCGGCGAGATGTTGCTCGACCCGGAGCAGATCGTCTGGAACGCGGCCTCATCGCTGGCGCAGACCGTCTACCAGGGCGGGGCGCTGCGCGCGGAGGCGCGGCGGGCGCTGGAGCGGAACCGGGAGGCGCTGCAAAACTTCGCCGGGGAGGCGCTGCGCGCGCTGCGGGAAGTGGAGTCCGCCCTGGCGGCGGAGCGCTCGCTCGCACAGCAAGAGGCATTCCTCGAGGTCGAACTACGCCAGGCGGACCTCGCGGAGAAACAGGCGTCGCGCGATTATTCGGAGGGCATCGTCGGCATCCTGGAGGTGCTCGAGGCGCAGCGCCGGGCGGTGCAGGCGCGCAACTCGATGATCTCCCTGCGCAACCAGCGGCTGCAGAATCGCGTCGATCTCCACCTGGCGCTCGGGGGCGACTTCCGGACAGAGGTGTAGCCTTTCTCGGTGGCGATTCCCGGCAGGGCGACGGCAGGGCGGAAGCTCGCGGTTGACCGCCCCGCGCCGGGGCGATATACCCGCGCTATGCGAACCCTCACCCTCGCCGTCACCTCCGTGGTGGCAGCGCTCGCCACCGTCTCGCCCGCCGCCCCGTTCGAGTTCGAGGACGGCGACCGGATCGTCCTGCTGGGCAACACCTTCTTCGAACGCGAAGGGGGCTACGGGCACCTCGAGGCCCGGCTTGCGGTGGGCTTGGCGGGCAAGAAGGTGACGGTGCGCAACATGGGCTGGAGCGGAGATACGGTCGATTGCCACGCGCGGTCCTACTTCGGTCCGCCGCAGGAGGGCTTCGACCGCTTGAAGGCGAACCTCGAACGCGTGGCGCCGACGGTGGTGTTGGCCTGCTACGGGGGCAACGCGGCGTTCTCCGGAGAGGCGGGCCTGGCGGAGTTCGAGAAGGGCTACGAGCGGCTGCTCGACATGGTGGCCGGGCTGGGCGCGCGCATCTGCCTGATCTCGCCGCCGCCCTGCGAGACGCTCGGGGCGCCGCTGCCGGACATGGCGGCGCAGAACGCCCGACTGGCGGTCTACCGCGATGCGATCGCGAAGCTCGCCGAGCGCGAGGGCTACGGGTTCGTCGACCTGTTCGGGGCGCTGACGGAACAGGTCGCCGCAGCCGGCGCGCTGACCGACAACGGCGTCCACTTCACCGAGGCGGGCTACGCCGCGATCGCGCCCGCCTTCGCGGCGGGGTTCGGCATCCCGCCCGCCCCATCGCTCAGCGAGGACTTCGAGCGCCTGCGGGGCTTGGTGGTCGAGAAGAACCGGTTGTTCTTCAACGGCTGGAGACCGCAGAACGAGACCTATCTGCGCGGCTTCCGCAAGCACGAGCAGGGGCAGAACGCGGCGGAGATCGCCGAGTTCACCCCGCTCGTCGAGGCGCAGGACGCCGCGATCCACGCCCTCGCTTCGGAGTTGGCGGCCCGCTGAGCGCCCCCCCGCCCGCCTTCCCGACTCGCAACCCCGTTGATCTCCGCATGAAAACTCCCCGCCTCGCTTTGTCCGCCGTCGTGGCCGCCCTCCTCGCCGGTCGGCTCCCGGCCCAGAACGACCTCCCTCCCGACGCGATCCCGAAGCCCGACCCGGCTGAGCAGATGGCGACCTTCGTCCTCGACGAAGGTCTGGAGATCAACCTGTTCGCCGCCGACCCGCTCATCGCCAAGCCGGTGGGGATGAACTGGGACGAGCAGGGGCGGCTCTGGGTCGTCAGCTCGCGGCTCTACCCGCACATCAAGCCGGGCGAACGCTCCGACGATCAGGTGGTGGTGTTGGAGGACACCGACGGCGACGGAGCGGCGGACAAATCGACCGTGTTCGCGGAGGACCTCCTCATCCCGACCGGCGTGATGCCCGGCGACGGCGGCGCCTACGTCGCGAACTCGACCGAGATGCTGTTCCTGAAGGATACCGACGGCGACCTGGAGGCCGACGAGCGGCGCGTCGTGCTGAGCGGCTTCGGCACCGAAGACACCCACCACATCATCCACGCGTTCCGCGGCGGGCCGGACGGGATGCTCTACTTCAACCAGTCGATCTATATCCACTCGCACGTCGAGACGCCGCACGGGCTGCGCCGCCTGCTCGCCGGCGGGATCTGGCACTTCCGCCCGGAGACCGCCGAGCTCGAGGTGTTCGCCCGCGGGTTCGTCAACAGTTGGGGGCACGCCTTCGACCGCTACGGGCAGAGCTTCGCCACCGATGGCGCCTTCGGCGAGGGCATCAACTACGTCTTCCCAGGCGCGGTGTTCTTCACCGCGCACAACGCCAAAAAGATCCTCCGCGGGCTCAACCCCGGGCAGCCGAAGCAGTGCGGGCTGGAGGTGGTCTACTCGAGCCACTTTCCGGAGGAGTGGCAGGGGAACCTGATCACCAACGATTTCCGCGGCCACCGCGTGAACCGGTTCGTGGTCAGCGAGAGCGGCAGCGGCTACGTGTCGCGCCAGGCGCCGGATCTGATCCGCACCACGCACGGCGCGTTCCGGCCGGTCGATGTCAAAGTCGGGCCGGATGGCGCGCTCTACATCGCCGACTGGTACAACCCGATCATCCAGCACGGCGAGGTCGATTTCCGCGACCCGCGCCGCGATCACGAACACGGGCGGATCTGGCGGGTGACGTATAAAGGGCGTCCGCTCGCCAAGCGCCCGGAGGTCGTGGGTGCGGGGCTGCCGGCCGTCGTGGCACAACTGCGTTCGCCAGAGGGCGCGGTGCGGCACGCCGCCAAGCGGGAGCTCCGCAATCGCGAGCGTGGCGCGGTGCTGGCGGAGCTGGCGAAGCTCAAGGCGGAGCCCGGCCTGCGCGGGGAAGACAAATTGGAGATCCTGTGGGCGAACCAGGGGGTCGGTTCGCTCGACGAAGCCTTGCTCCGGGAACTGCTGGGCGGCGACGACCACCGCTTGCGCGCCGCGGCCGTGCGCGTGCTCTACCACTGGCACGGCCGGCTCGATGATTCCGCCGGCTTGCTAGCGGAGGCGGCGATGGACCCGCACCCGCAGGTGCGGCTGGAGGCGGTGGGCGCGCTGCGGCAGGTCGGCGGCCTCACTTCGTTCCGAGCGATCCTGCCGGTGTTCGGCTCGGCGATCGACACCAACCTCGACTTCGCGCTGTGGCTCGCCGCGCGGGAGCTGGAGGCCGATTGGCTGCCGGCGCTGGAGTCCGGGGAGCTCGATTTCGCCGGCCGCGGCGACGCCTTGAACTTCTGCCTCAAGGCGATCGAGAAGCCCGGGGCGCTGCGCTTCCTGCGCGGGCAGCTTGCGGGGGCGGAAGGGGAGCCCTTCCGCGAGCTGGCGGCGCTGTTCGGCGATGTCGCGGGCGGCGCCGACCTCGACGCCCTCTACGCCGCCGCGCTGGGGGACGGCCGCGACGCAGCCGAGCGCCAGTTCGCCCTCGGGCAGCTGCTGCGGGCGGCGCGCGAGCGGAACGCCCGCCCCGCCGATCTCCGCGGGGAGGTGTTGTTGGAACAGATCGACGCGGGCGACGCTGCCGCCGCCCGGCTCGCGGGCACCTGGAAGCTCGAGGAGGCTCGGGGAGCGCTGGCCGGCTGGCTCGCTGAGAGCGACCGGTTTGCGGTCGGCGCCGAAGCGCTGGCCGCCTACGGTGATGGATCCGCGCGCGATGCCTTGGCCGGGCTTGCGGGCGACAGAGGGCGTGGCATCGCGGCCCGAGCGGCGGGGGCGGCTGGGGTCGCGGCGAGCGATCGCGGGCGCGGGGCGAAGCTGGCGGCGGCGGTGTTGGCGGACGCCGAGGACGGCGACGCGGTGGACGCCTTGTTCGGCGCCTTCCTCGCGCACAAGGACGGTCCGGCCGCGCTGGCGAAGGCGCTGTCGGGGACGGAGCTGGCACCGGCGGTCGCCACGGCGGGGGTGAAGTTGGCGGGGCAGAGCGGCGGCGAGACCGCGGGCCTGGTCTCCGCGTTGACCGAAGCGGGCGGCCTGCAACCGATCGCGCGTGGGCTGAGCGCTGAGGAGATGGCGGCGTTCGTCGCCGACGTGGCGAGGGCGGGCGACCCGGCGCGCGGCGAGGAGATCTACCGGCGAGGGGCGCTGCTCTGTCAGACCTGCCACGCCATCGGTGGCGGCGGGGGGCTGATCGGCCCAGACTTGGTGAGCATCGGCTCGAGCGCGCCGGTCGATTACATCGTCGACTCGCTGCTGGAGCCGGCCAAGAAGATCAAGGAGGGCTACCACACCACCGTGGTGACCCAGAAGAATGGCGGCGTGGTGACCGGCACGCTCGTGCGGGAGACCGACCGGGAGCTCGTCCTGCGCGCCGTCGATGGCAGCGAATCGACCGTGCCGGTGGCCAACATCGCCAAGAAGGAGATCGCCCCGGTGTCGCTCATGCCGGCCGGGCTGACGGCGGGGCTGCGGCGCGACGAACTGGTCGATCTCGTGCGCTTCCTCTCGGAGCTGGGCAAAGAGGGCGCCTACAAAGTCCCCGCTGGACGCACCGTCAGGCGCTGGCGGGTGCTCCCCTACAACGACGAGGTGAGCCATCAGATCCGCCGGGTGGGCACCCAGGCGATGCTCGGCGCCGATCGGGGGTGGCCGTGGAACGCCGCCTACAGCACGGTCGCCGGCGAGCTCCCCCTCGCGGCGATGGGCGTCAACAAGGGCTTCAGCAACGACCTCAGCTTCGCCAAATTCGAGATCGAGGTCAGCGCCGCCGGCGAGATCGGTTTCCGGATCGACAACCCTCAAGGGCTGCAGGTGCTGCTCGGCGGGGCGATGGTCGCCGCCAAGTCAGACACGCGCGCGACCCTCGAGGTCGGGAGGCACGAGGTGGTGGTGCTGGTCGACCGCGCCTCGCGCAGCCAAGGCGGACTGAAGATCGAGCTCGTCGATGTCCCCGGATCGCCGGGCCGGGCGACGGTCGTCGGCGGACTGTGAGCCCCTGGGGGGCGGGACTTTTTGCCAGCTTCCTCTCGCGCCTGCGGATGCCCTGTGTAGGCTCCAGTTCCAAATCATGCCGCTCACCGATTCCGACCTCCCGTATCAAACCACCGCCAGCGGGCTCCAGTTCCGCGCCCTCAGCGAGGGCGAGGGGGACGGGCCGTCGGCCAACAGCGTGGTGACCGTCCACTACACCGGCTGCTTTGAGAACGGCGAGGTCTTCGACAGCTCAGTCGAGCGCGGCCAACCGGCCAGCTTCCCGCTCTCAGGCGTCATCGCCGGATGGACGGAGGGCGTCCAGCTGATGGCTCCCGGCGCGCGGTATCAATTCGTGATCCCACACGATCTGGCCTACGGCGAGGAGGGCTTCGGCGACGTCATCCCGCCCTACGAGACCCTGCACTTCGAGATCGAGCTGCTGGAGATCCGGTAGGCGCATCAACTCGAGGGATCTGCGCCCGCCCGGGTGCTGCTTATTTTGCAGGATCGAAGACTAGGGCGTGTTTGGATATGCCTCGCGGCGCCAAAATATGAGGGGGGAGAAGTGCTGCCGCACGCTGCGTTGTGGCTCGACCGCGGGAGTTCACCCGCTGCCTCGCCCCGTCTCGCCTTCGGCAAAAACCTCTCGCTGGCGCACTCACGATCCGTTTTCAAACACACCTAGCTAGCCCGGATCGATCACCAAGCTCCGGGCTGCGGCTTGCCTTCGTTGATGCTGAGGGTGTTGCCGTTGGGAACGGCTCGGGCAGGGTGTCTACCCAGCCGCTTCGCCGATCCCAGCCGCCGCCTACTCAGCATCAACGATCGGCGGCGCCTCGCCTGCGGATGTGGTGATCGATCCGGGCTAGCCGGAATGGCGCTTGGTTAAGGAAAGGCATCGACGGGTGGCAGCCCCGGGGCTCGACCCGCTGGTTTCATGGCGGGATCCTTCCGGCGCTACGCTTGTCAGGATGACACAACACTTCCTCGGAAGGGCTGGTGGCCATCCCCTCACACCGCCCTGACTGCCCTCAACTCCGCGCAGCTGTCACCCTGAGCAACGCGAAGGGCCTCTCACCGCGGTCCGCGTCTCCGGAGCCAATCGTGTCGAACGATCCCACCGCGTCCCCGGTTGGGAACTCGACTCCGAAGGGCTGTACCGCGCACGGCTAAAACGGCGGCACCCACGAGGATCTCCCGGAGCGAGCATCGGTTCCGTCCTCGACCCAAACCGCCGAGAACCCGGCTCAACCGAGCGCCATTCGCCCTAGCCTCGGGTTGCTGGCCGATTTGCGCTGGGCATCCCCCCGGCGATCGGCTTTGCTTCAGGAGTCATGACGCGTCGCCAATTCCTCCGAGCCGCCTCCGTCGTCGGGGCGGGCCTCCTGTCGGGCCGGGCCGAACTGCCGGCGATCGTGCCCTTCGCCCGGACCGGGGGCGCGAAGATGAAGCTGAGCCTGGCCGCCTATTCGTTCCGCAAGCACTTCGCGTGGATGAAGGGGGAGCGGCAACGGGTGGCCGGCAGGGTGATCGACATGCGCGAGTTCATCGACCTGTGCGCCGAGCATGGCTGCGACGGGGCCGAGCTGACGTCCTATTTCTTCCCGCCGGGAGCGCCGGACGACCATCTGCGGCAGCTGCGTCGGCACGCGTTCCTGCGCGGCGTGGCGATCAGCGGCACGGCCGTGGGCAACAACTTCGCCCTGCCCGAGGGCGTGGCGCGCGAGCGGGAGATCGCGGAGGTGAAGCGCTGGATCGACAAGGCGGCGTTGCTCGGGGCGCCGCATGTGCGCGTCTTCGCCGGGTCGGCCGGTGCGGCCGACGAGGGCGCCGCGCGGGCGCGCTGCGTCGCCGCCCTGCAGGAGTGTTGCGATCACGCCGGGGAGCGCGGGGTGTTCCTCGGGCTCGAGAACCACGGCGGGATCGTCGCGGGGGCGGACGGGATGCTGGCGATCATCGAGGCGGTGGAGTCGCCGTGGTTCGGGGTGAGCCTCGACACCGGAAACTTCCACACCGCAGACCCGTATGGCGATTTGGCCAAAGTGGCGCCGTACGCGGTGAACGTGCAGCTCAAAGTGGAGATGAAACCGGGGGGCGGAGAGCCCGAGCCGGTGGATCTGGAGCGGGTGGTGGGCATCCTGCGCGAGGCGAGCTACCGGGGTTTCGTGGCGCTGGAGTACGAGGCCGCCGAAGACCCGTTCCGAGCGGTGCCGGAATGGCTGGGGCGGCTGCGCGAGGCGATCGGGTAGCGCCGGGCGTTGAATTCCCCGTCCGGCGGACATTTGCTTGCACGATGCCGACCTGCCCCTCCCCGAAGCCCCGCGCCGTCGCCCTTGCCGCCGCCGCGCTCTCCATCGGTTCGCTCGGCCAGGGGCGGGCGGTGCCCACCTACCGCGACGACGTCCGCCCGATCTTCAAAGAGGCGTGCTTCAAGTGCCACAACCCGGACAAGAAGAAGGCCGATATCGACCTCACGACCTATGCCGGGGTGATCGCCGGGGGCAGCGCGGGCGAGATCGTCCGGCGCGGCTCGCCGGACGGCAGCATCCTGTATCAGTCGATGGCGCACTCGGGGGAGGCCGAGACGATGCCACCGAAGCGCGACCCGCTGCCCGAACCGCAGCTGGCGCTGGTGCGGGAGTGGATCGCCGGCGGCCTGCCGGAGTCGTCCGGCGCCGCGGAGGCGAGGCCGGCCGGTGCCGACCTGGCCGTCGATGCCGACGCCGCCAACACGCGGCCGGAGGGCCCGCCGCCGATGCCGCCCGAACTTTCGCCGGACGCCGCCCCCGCCGTCGCCCACGCGCATCCCGTGATCGCGCTGGCGGCCAGCCCGTGGGCGCCGCTGGTCGCCGCCTCCGGGCACGAGGCGATCTTGCTCTACCACACCGAGACGCTCGAGTTCCTCGGCGCGCTGCCCTTCCCCGAGCGGACGCCGCACGTCTTGCGGTTCTCCCGTGACGGCAAAATTTTGTTAGCTGCGGGCGGGCGCGGCGCCCATTCGGGGGCGGTGGTGCTGTTCGAGGTCGAGACCGCCGAGCGGCTGGCCGAGTTCGGCGCGGACGAGATCGATGCGGTGCTCGCCGCGGACATCAGCGCCGACCGGCGCTACGTGGCCCTCGGCGGCAGCGACAAGCTGCTCAAGATCTATGAGGTCGCGTCGGGTGAGCTGCGGCACCGGATCAAGAAGCACACCGATTGGGTGACGGCGGTGGCGTTCAGCCCCGACGGTCGCAGTGTGGCCAGCGGCGACCGCAACGGCGGCATCCACACCTGGGACCCGGTCAGCGGCAGCATCGTGTTCACCCTTGCCGACCACAAGGCGCGCGTCACCGATCTCGCCTGGCGCCCGGACGGCACGACCTTGGCCAGCGCCGGTGAGGACGGCAAGCTGGTGCTCTGGGAGATGGAGGAGGGGTTCCCGGTGCGCAACTCCACCCCGCACCGCGGCGGCGGCGATCCCGACCGGCGCAGCGTCGACCCGAAGGCGGATGCGCCGGGGGTGCTGAGCGTCGATTACAGCAAGGAGGGGGCGATGGTCACGGCGGGGCGCGACGGCACGGTGCGCCTGCTGCGTTCCGACACCAACGGCGAGGGGGCGTTGGAGGACTTCGAGGACATGCCGACCGCCGCGGTCTTCACCCACGACGGGGCGCGGCTGGTGGTCGGGGACTACCTCGGCAACGTGCGCTTCTACGCGGTCGAGCGCAACGGCGGCAAAGCCAAAGCCGAGCTGCTGGAGAATCTGACCACCAAGGTGGCAGGGCGCTGAAGGTGGGGGCGCGCCTCTTCGCCAGTCACGGCGGAGACGGAGTTCGCCCTCCAGCACCAACCGAAGGGATGGCGCTTTCGCCGAGAACTCCGACCGCCTCCGGGCCAGGCGGGTGAAGGCGCAGGCGGCCCCCTCAGGATTCTCAGGATTGGGAGGGGGCGTGTGGTGGTGCCGCAACGACGCCGGGCCTCGACGGGGCTCAGGCGAGGATCTCCTTCACGACCCGCGCCTCCTCGACGCCGGTGAGGCGCTCGTCGAGCCCCTGGTAGCGGAAGGTGAGCTGCTCGTGGTCGATGCCGAGCTGGTGGAGGATGGTGGCGTTCAGGTCGCGGATGTGGACCGGGTCTTTGACGATGTTGTAGCAGTGGTCGTCGGTTTGCCCGAACTCGAAGCCGCGCTTGATGCCGGCGCCGGCCAGCCAGGTGGTGAAGCAACGCCCGTGGTGGTCGCGCCCGTGGTTGTCCTTCGACAGGTTGCCTTGCGAGTAGATCGTGCGGCCGAACTCGCCGCCACAGATGACCAAGGTGTCGTCGAAGAGGCCGCGGAGCTTGAGATCTTTGATGAGGCCGGCACAGGGCTGGTCGATGTCCTTGCACTGTCCGGAGAGCTGCTTCGGGAGGTTGCCGTGTTGGTCCCAGCCGCGGTGGAAGAGCTGGATGAAGCGCACGCCGCGCTCGGCCATGCGGCGGGCGAGCAGGCAGTTGCGCGCGAACGAGCCCGGGCGCTCGACGTCGGGACCGTAGAGGGATTTGACCGACTCCGGCTCGGAGGAGATATCGGTGAGGTCGGGCACCTCGGCCTGCATGCGGAACGCCATCTCGTATTGGGCGATGCGCGATTGGGTCTCGGGGTCGTTGAACTTTTCGTAGGTGCCGCCGTTGAGCTCGGCGAGCCCGTCGAGCATGCCGCGGCGCGCCTGGCGGTCGATGCCGGCGGGGTTGTTGAGGAAGAGCACCGGCTCGTCCCCGGATCGGAACTTCACACCCTGATGCTTGGAGGGCAGGAAGCCGCTGCCCCAGAGGCGGTCGTAGAGCGCCTGCAGGTTGCCCTTGCCGCGCGAGATCATCACCACGTAGGCGGGCATGTTGGCGTTGGCGCTGCCGAGGCCGTAGCTGAGCCAGGCGCCGAGCGAGGCTTTGCCCTGCTGTTGGGCGCCGGTGTTGATGAAGGTGATCGCCGGGTCGTGGTTGATGGCCTCGGTGTTCATCGACTTCACGATGGTGATGTCGTCGACGATGCCGGCGGTGTGCGGGAGGATGTCCTTGTTGACCCACGTGCCATGTTCCCCGAACCGCTCGAACTCGAACATCGGCGCGACGCACGGGAAGGACTTCTGCCCGCTGGTCATCCCGGTGATGCGCTGGCCGTTGCGCACCGAGTCGGGCAGCTCCTGGCCGTGGATGTCGCGCAGGGCAGGCTTGTAGTCGAAGGTGTCGATGTGCGACGGGCCGCCGGAGAAAAACAGGTAGATGGCGCGCTTCGCCTTCGGCGCGAAGTTGGGGAAGCCGCGGACATCCGGGGCATTGGCCGCCGCGTCGCCGACGATCCCGGGCGCCCAGAGCGAGCTGAGGGCGGCGGCGCCCATACCGTGGCCGGTGTGGAGGAGGAACTGGCGGCGGGAAGGTGGGTTCATGGTGATCTGGAGGTATGCTCCTCTACTTACTCCAAACGACCGCCATTTCTCCCGAACTCCCGATCCGTCCGCGCTTGACTGCCCGCAGCGGTCGGGGATGATCGACCCCGATGAAGCGAATTCTTCTTTTCCTCGGTCTGGCGTGCATTCTCCCGGGTTCCTCTGCGGCGGCCGTGGTATTGAGTGACCCCGCGGTCGTCGGGCGTTGGGATGCAGAGGGCGGGAGTTTCGCCTCGACGGCGGCGAGCTTTCCGTATGTCACGGCGTTCCCGGCAACGGTCAATGGGAACGGGGGCATCGCTGGGGGGGCGGGAAATCGGGTTCTGTGGGGTATTTCGCACCACAGCCTGTCAGCAGCCGGAACAGCGCCCGGCCCTCTTCTTCAGGGTCTGATTGATCAGAAAGGTCATGCACCGGATGCCCGAAAAAGCTCTCTTG
>JAUIGD010000357.1 GCA_030430255.1 Verrucomicrobiia bacterium | reverse complement strand
CGTGTCCCCTCTTCGGGGATCGCGACTGATAGCAGCCTGTTTGCCGGGGAGCGCACCTACCAAGCTGAGCTGGAGCTCGGTTGCACGTAGGATTTGAGCCATGGCGGCCGCATCGAGCCGAGTATTGCCTGATCGGTCTGTGGGGAGGAGTCTCTCCTCGGCGCTTGCGATGAGGCGCTCCAAGCGCGAGAGCGCCTTGGCTCGCACGTGGTCGCGGAGAGATCGAGCCTCCTCCTCGGTCACGCTGAGCAACTGCCTGAAATCGTTGTAGATCGTCTGCCGTGACACTCCGAATCGGTTGGCCAGCTCCTCTTGGTTGCTCGCCGATAGCTCGCCGCTTTCGGCGCACTCGAGAATCGCCCGGTGCCGGGCGCGGATCCGGAGCACGCTTGCTGCCGAGCCGTTCTGAGCTGCACGGCAGACTGCGGCCTTCCCCCTCGCCACCCGGGCTGCGTTACCCGCGCCCCGGCATCCGCAGTCTTCCGGGGAGCGGTTTAGCTCGCGTGCGCGAACCTCCTTTGCGGTCTCGCCGCAGACTGAGCAGTGCACGATCCAATATCCGCGCCGGTGAGCCTTCGCGGTCACGGTGAGCGCGCCGTGAGTTTGCCCGATCCGGCTGCGATGCCCGGCGATCAATTGTTCTGGTTCAGACGGTCTCATGCCCGCTCCGGACACTCGCCCACAACACCCTCGATAGCATGGCGTTTCTGTGCCAATTGGGTGCGTCGGCGGTTTGGAGATGGGCGAGACGGAGTTTGGGCTTGTCTTGCCTCGCAGTTCCGGGTTCCAGTCGCGTCGATTCATGGCAGAGAACGATGCGAACGCCGACGACCTGTTGAAGCCCTCTGGGGAGGGCGAAAGCGAGGCCAATGAGTTCGTCCGCTACACCGAAGAGGTGCGGAGGATGATCGCACACGAGAACCACCTGACCAACCACCGGATGACTTGGTTCGGGGTGATTCAGGGGATCATGGTCGTGGTCGCCGGCAAGTCGATGGAGGCCTACCCGCTGCTGGGGCTGATCCCCGCGGTCGCAGGGTTCCTCTTCGCGTATTCCTATGGGCTCGCCTGTGAGGGATCGGAGACGGCGAAGCAGGATTTGTTGAAGGGGTGGAGGGAGGTGAAGCAGGCCCGGGAGGCGGGCCCGCCCTCGTTGCCGTTGGTCGCGCCGGTGAAGGGCCACGACGGCGGTGGCGACGCCGACCCGGATCGCGACATGCTGCCATGGCGGCTCGTCCCTCGGACCACCATGGTGTTGTGGTTCGTGTTCGCCTTCCTCTGTGTTGTGAAACTCGCGATGGAGCCGAGCTGCGTTTAAACGGAGCGCGGGCTGGCAATTCGGAATATCAAAACTGCCGCTAGCGGCGTGGTCGTTGCTCGAATAGGGTCAACAATGGACTCTTCGGATCTCGACGGACGGCTCGCCCCTCCGGATGCGGCGACCGTCGGTTTGACCGTTGATGGTGTAGCGCGAGTTGCGGCATCCCTGCTCGGCGAATTGGTGCCGGGCGAGCGCCCAGAGTGGAGCTGGTCTGACCCGGCCATCGAGTTCGCCCTCTACCTTATCGAGCGCAGCGCCTTGGCGGTGGAAGGGCGCGGAAGCCCTACTGCCCAAGCTGCCTACGAAGCTCGATATCGGGTAGGCGGTATGCGGGCACGAGAGCTGTGGGAGAAGGCGCAGCGCGAGCGGGAGGAGCGAAGCGAGGAAGACGAGATTGGAGTGGCGAGAGCGATGGCGGAGCGGCTGAATGGGAAGACGTATCGGCAACGCTTGATCGAATTGGGACTCGTCCGAAAGGGGGCGACGATGCGGGACGTGGAGAAGTGGGAGCGGGAATTCACCCCGAAACAGCTGCCACAAGAGCGTGCGGAGTGGATTGTCGTGGCCTTATTGAAGGGGTGGGGGACGCGGGTGACTGGTGAATCGCCGTCGCTCTTCGATCCTGTTCGCGATTTAAATGATTTGAAATTAATTGGGCAACATTCGGAATGGTGGCGCCGGGTGAAGGCGAAGGAAAGGGCTGAGGCCGCCAAGAAGCGGGGCAAGAAGCTGGCGAAGCACCCCAAGGCGAAAGCAAACCGGAAGCCGATTGGGGAGCGATAGGAGGCGCGGAGTTATTCTCTTTCTCGATTTTGGGTTTGCTTCGGGGAGCGCGACTCCGAGTGGCCAAAAACTAACCCTCTGCGACTCCTCGTCCCCGAAACGCCCCTTTTGTGCGACTCTGTGGTGTTGAGCACAGGGCTTCTGCGACTCTGCGGTCGCGAAATCGACCCTTTTGCGACTTTTGGCGTCCCCGGGTTTTGACCGGCGTCTGGGTATCAGTCCCACCATGACCCAAGACGTTACTAGCCCAGCCGGGACGCCAGACACCATCGAGTGGCTGAGCGTCAAAGAAGCAGCGCAGCGTTTCTCCCTCTCGCGCAGCGCCATCTACGAACTCATCGCTGAGGGGGCGATCAAGAGCGCGGCGATCCGCAAGCGGGGCAACCTTCGCGGGCGGCGCCTCATCAGCGCGGACTCGCTGCGCCTCTTCATCGAGCGCCACGCCGAGGGCGGAAACCACGAACCCCAGAAATGAGACAGCCCCCGGCGAAGCGGGGGCGGGCTCGGTGTTTCCTAGTGGAAGATCTGCAATCGAATGCTAGGCGGCCCAGCCTCTCCCGCAAGCCGGAATTCCACCGACTTGCCATGAAGGCTACCCACCAGATCCTCGATCGCGCACTCGCCTACGCGGACGCGATGCCCCCGGCGATCTCCGGGGAGGGCGGGCACGCCGCGACCTTCAGGGTCGCGATTGCCGCCGCACACGGGTTCGGCCTCGACGAGGCCGGAACCCTCGCCGTCCTGGAGCGCTACAACGAGCGGTGCCAACCGCCATGGAGCCCCGCCGAACTCGCCCACAAGGTCCGCTCTGCCTCCGCCGCCGACCCGCGGAGGAAGCGCGGATACCTGCTGCGGGACACCTCGCCCGCCCGGCGCCCGATTCGCCCCCGCCAGTTCACCTCGAAACAAGTGCGTGCGCCCGCTGCGCCCGCTGCGGAGGGGGCGACGCCGCTTCCGGAACTGATGCGCGGCACCGAGAAGGGTATTCGGGCGGTCGCGCGCCAGACAGGCCTTCCGGATGTCGCCGTGAAGCTCGCGCGGGACGCGGGTGTTTTGCGTTTCGCGCTCCATCGCGGCGCCCCGGCGTGGTTCGCCACCGATCCCGCCCGGCGCGTCTGTCAGGCCCGCCGCCTCGACGGGCGGCCTTGGCCTCACGGGGGGAAAGCGGACACCGTCGTCGCGCAGCCCGGCGCTGGGCGCCACCTCGTCGGCATTCATCTGCTCGGGAGCCTGCCCGGGGCGATCCTTTGCGAGGGGGCTCCCGACCTCCTCGCCTGCTTCGCCCTGCTCGTGCTCGACCCGCCCGGGCTCCATGGCGCCTGCGCGCCTCTCGCTTTGTTCGGCGCCGGTGTGCGGTTCCTCCCCGACGAGGCGGCCATCCTCGCCGGGCGGCGGGTCGTCATCGCCTACGATGCGGATGGCGCTGGCCAAGAAGGCCTCATCAAGCGGGCTGAAGAACTCGCCGCAGTCGGTTCAGAACCGTTCCGGCTTGGGCTCCCCCCGGGCTGCGGCGATCTCCGCGACGCGGTCTGGGCGGGGCACGCGGGACGGCTTGCGGAGGAGATCGACGGGATATTCGGGAAGGAGGAGACACGATGAGCGTCGCCTCGATCAACGTCCCGGACGACGCGCGGCAGGCTGCCCGGCTGCGCATGGACGGCGGTGGCGAGGCCGGGCCGCCACCCGCTGCCATCGCGATCGAGCGCGCCGTGGTCGATACCTTGACTCTGGCTGCCATGGATTGCCCTCCCAAAGAAAAGATACTTGGTGACTTCTTCGAAGTGGGGGATTTCGGCTTCATCTATGCCCCGAGGGGGCTTGGCAAGACCTGGCTCTCGCTCGCGATGGCCGACGCTGCTGCGCGAGGTGGCGGAATCGGCGAGTGGGAGGCTGGTGCTCGGGGGCGCAACGTGCTGATCGTCGACGGGGAGATGAGTCTGGCCGAGACGAAGTCCCGCGCCGCTGCCATCGGCATGGCTTCGGAAGTCCGTTGGTTCCATCATGAGCATCTCTTCGAGCAACAAGAGAAGGTGATCAATCTGTCAGACCCAGAACAACAGGATGCGCTTTTCTCGTTCTGCCGAGAGGCGGGCATCGAGGTTCTCATCCTCGACAACCTCAGTTGCCTATTCTCTGGTGTCCGCGAGAACGATGCAGACGATTGGGGCGAATTGATCCTGCCCTGGATTCTGCGTTTTCGGAGGGTGGGGATCGCGGTCGTCATCATTGCCCACGCTGGGAGAAACGGCCTGATGCGTGGGACTTCGAAGCGGGAAGATCAAGCACACTGGGTGATTCGGCTGAAGGAGGCACCCCATAGCGCCGAGGCAGGTAGTGGCGCCAGATTCGTCTCCAGCTTCACTAAGAACCGGCATAGCCCGGAAAGCCGCTGCCCATCGCTTCTCTGGCAGTTCCTCCCTGGTGCCCAGGGCACCGTGGAGATCGAATGTCGCAAGCACTCTGGCTATGACGCTTTCCTAGAAATGGTCGAAGACGGTGTGGATTGCCAGAAAGACATCGCCGATGCTCTGGACGTCCACAAAGCGACCGTTAGCAAATGGGTAAAAAAAGCCAAGCTAGCCTCAAAGGTCACGTCAGAGGGAAACCGACTCGTTTGGTGCGGGTAGGGACTGCAGAGGGGCGGTTGCCATGCGCGAGGCCTCAGGGAGGCAGACTGGCAACCACGACGCAAGCAAGGCAACTTTGCCGCAACTTCGGGCGTCAGCGGGGCAACATCTGGAAACTCGTGGCAACCGGCAGGGCAACCTTTGCGGCACTCTGCTCAACGGGCGAAGATGCGCGCGACCTGACCGCCATGCGCCCCCTCATCCTTTGCCGAGAGCGTCTCGACCGGCTCCTCTCCGTCCTCTCGCGGCAGGGCGGGGAGGAGACCCTGCGGCAGCTTTCAAGGCGTTTTGGCATCTGGTCTTGGGAGGCCGAGCAGGCCGCTGCGCTCGGATGGGTGGAGATCATCGCCCGGCGGCCTCGCATCGGCCGTCCCAGCCGCGTGGTGCGCTGTCTTAACAATTCCCAATCCGCGAAACTTCCGCCGCGACGAAGGGACATCGAACCGGAGATTTGCTTCCGGCACCGCGATTTCGCCTTCGAGTGGAGCACGCGGGCTATCCGCGGCGGAAGCCCCTGGCTCGGCCTACCTGGAATCGGTTCCGCCTACGCGAGGATCTACGGCGAGAAGAAGAACCGCAACGCGCGGGATGCCGCCGCAAGCCGCCTCGCCAAGCACTCGGACGTCCGCGCCGTCCGGCATTGGGTGTGCGCGCAACTGGGCCGCGAGGTCCCGCTGGACGAGCCGATGCCCCGCACCCGCTCCGGCATCCGCGACCGCCTGCGCGAACTCGGCAGCTGGCGCGCCCGGTGCATCTGAGGGGGGGACTACCCCCGCTTCTGCAGCCGATACTTGATTGTGGCGGCAATTCTCGGTTCTTGGCGCAAGTCTTTCCCCAGGCTTCTCCGGGTCGGTGACCTCGTTGTGGAAGCAGAACCCAACAATTGCGCTTGTAGCGCGCTCGCAATGGTGCGTAGTGGTGCAAATGAAGAACTCCCCGAAATCCCGCCACCCTGTGTCGGGAACCGCAGTTGAGAGGCTCTCCATCAGCATTTCCGCCGAGGACAAGGCTGCCCTCGAACGAATCGCCGAATCCAAGAGAGTCAGCCTCGCCTGGGTGATCCGGGATGCTGTTTCCCATTACCTATCAGCCGAAAAACGAGCCGCCTCCCGATAATTGCCAATGCCGACCGAAACCCTGAAGCCCAATATCACCGTGCGCGGCCCGATCTTCCCGGAGCCGGTTGAGGTGATTGTGGTTACGCCTCGGGGAGAATCGACACAGATTATCGGCAAAGGCCTGCGAACCAACCAGGTTTACGACCGCATTCTCTCCGCCGAGCAGGTCGGCCTGCTTCAAATCTCACCCGAGGTTGAACCGTTCGACGGAGATCCTCGGCATTTTCGCCTGGGCGTCGAGGCGCTCCGGCTCGGACTCGCCTACGAGTACGATCCTTTCTTCTCCCTGTCGATTGCGCGGGTCGATCCGTTGCCCCACCAGCTTGAGGCCGTTTACGATTATTTCCTCCGATTGCCACGAATCCGTTTTCTTCTGGCCGATGACCCCGGCGCTGGAAAGACGATCATGGCGGGGCTCTTGATCAAGGAGCTGAAAATCCGCGGGCTGATCCGTCGCGTCCTGATCATCACGCCCGCGAACCTGACGTTTCAGTGGCAGCGAGAGCTGAGGGACAAGTTCAGGGAGAAATTCGAAGTCGTTCGCAGCGACGTTCTTCGCGCCAACTACGGCTCCAATCCATGGCAGGACAAAGATCAGGTCGTGACTTCGGTTTCCTGGGTTTCGCGGATCGAAGGTGGAGAGGATACGCACCGGGATGTTCCGCACCACCGCCGGCCGGATAGTGCGCGGGTGCAGCACCTTGGCGCCGAAGTGGGCCAGCTCCTGCGCCTCGTCGAAGCTGACCTGCGGCACAACCTGCGCAGTGGCGACC
>JAUIGD010000356.1 GCA_030430255.1 Verrucomicrobiia bacterium | reverse complement strand
CACTCGACGGTGACGGTGTCGCCGTGGAACACGGTCGATCCCTCGAGCGGGGCGGTGATGGTGATGAACTGGGCGGGGCTGCGCGAGGCCTCGGCCGTGCCGCCGTAGGCGCCGAGGTTGACGCGGTTGCCGTTGGTCGGTGTCTCGGCGCCAACCGGGTCGAGCGGATCGCCGCGGTCGATGGCCGGGCTCTGTGCGGGGTGGGTGACGAAGGATTCGCCGATGGGGTCGAAGGTGCCGACGGTCGATTGCAGGTGGAAGTCGCCGTTCTCGGGGTCGACGAACAAGGGGTCACCGACCGTCGAGTGGACGTCGCCGCCGGTGGCCGCGCGCCAGGCGGCGAGTTCGGCGGCGGTGAAGGAGAACAGGTTGTAGTCGCTGGTGACGGTGACGGTCGGGGAGACGTTCAAGCCGCCGACGAGGATCGAGTTGTGGATCTGTGCCGCGCCGACGCTGACGGCCAGCGCGGTGCCGGTCCCGGCCGAGAGCGTGACGTGGTCGAGGTCGGTGGTCCCGCCGCCGAGCCAGCCGACGTTGCTCACTGCGGAGGCCGCGCCGCCGATGACGGTGTTGGTCAAAAGGAGGTCGCCGAAGGCCGAGATCGCCGAGCCGAAAAAGTGGCTGTCGGTGATGGTGATCTCGCGCCCGCTGACCGGGCTGGAGATGCCGTGGACATCTTCCAGGACCACTTCGCCCAGCGCTTCGGCGACGATCGCGTCGTTGGCTACCGAGCTGCTGCGGATCGTGATCGTGCCGCTGAAAGTATAGGCTCCATGAGAGGCATTGGTAGAGATCGAGGAATCGACGATCTCGAACCCGTTGGTGAACTGGACACCGAATCGGCCGTTGTTGGCGATCGCGAGATCGGCCCAAGCTTGGCCTCCGGCGGCGAAGCCGGTGGCATGGATACCGTCGCGGCCGTTGTTTGAGAACTCGCCGCCCGCGAGCGAGAAGCTACCGCCTGCGCTGAAACGGACGTCGATGCCGTCGATGCCGTTGCCGGTGGCCGTGAGGCCGGTGCCGATCACGTCGAAGAGGCCTTCCGCGATGATGCCCGTGCCTCCCGACGAGGTGACAACGAGCGAGTCGATGGCGAGGCTGACCGTCGGGCCGATGATCACTCCGGTGCTGGCGGGCGAGTCGACGGCGATGTCATCGAGGCTTGCGTCCTCGGTCGTGCCGTCGATGCGGAGCCCGACCCCGCCTCCAGAGAAGCCGAGGCCGAGGATCTCTGTCAGGTCGGCGTCGTCGAGGTGGAGCAGGGTGTTCTCGCCGAACGTGATGGTGCCGAGGAGGGTCGTCGCGGCGCTGCCGGCACCTCGGAGCAGGAAGCCGCTATCGCTTCCGAGTGGCGTCAGGACAGACTGCGAGAGGGTGAGCGATTCGACCAGCGGGTAGCTGCCGGGGTCGATGCTCAAGCTGTCGCCGCCGCCGAGTTCGTACGCGGCGAGGACGGCGAGCGGGTTGGGCTTCGGCGCATCCGCCAGGCGGCCGGTGTTGCGGTTCGAGCCCTCGGCGGTGGTGAAGGTGTTGTCGCCGAGGTCGACGTCGCCGGCGACGTTCACAAAATAGTCACTGCTATCTTCGGGACCGGAGAAGGGCTCGGCGGCGATGTCTGCCGCAGCCGGGGCGCCCACGAGGCTGAGGCCGATGGTCAGCCCGTGGGTGCCGAAGTCGATGCCGCTGTCGTCGAAGGGGATCCAGGTGAAGGCGCCGTCGTCGTCGGCCGCGGCGGCGATATTGAAGAGGAAGGCCCCGTTCTGATAGAGGTCGATGCGGACGGGCAGGTCGGTGTCGTTGCCAAAGGACTCCCAGAGGATGTCGCCGGGTTCGGATCGCTCCCAGTCGGTGTAGAGGTCGGGGTAGCGGAGGAACAGGCGCGGGGCGGGCGCGGTGTCGGTGACGTCGTGCGCGGTGTGGGCGTAGGCGCCGAGGTCGGGTGCATAGGAATCGTCGCGCAGTTCGAGGAAGGCGCCGTCGAGGCGGGCGGTGGCGGGTTCGACGACCTCGACGTCGGCATCGAAGCGGAATTGGATCTGGCGCGCGCCCGCCGGAAGGTCGACACGGCTGCCGGCGAGGATCCAGCGCGCGTTGTCCGGGGTCGCCCCGGCGACGACCGGCGAGCCGATGGCGGATCCGCCGGCGTCGCGGAAGGTGATGGTGACCGTGAGTTCGTTGGCTTGGTCGAGGCTGCCATCGACGCGGACGCGCCCGCCGAAGACCGCACTCAGGGTTCCGGCATCGAGTTCGCCGGCGGTGAATCCGGCGGCGAGCAGGTCGACGGTCTGCTCGGCGAATCCGAATCGGTCGACGCCGGTGTCGAAGACGGTGTCGATGTCCCAGGCGTTGGCGGCCGCGGTCGAGGAACCGCTGACGTTGGTCGTCCACGAAGTGAGGCCGGCTTCGAAGGAGGGGTTGGCGAGTAGGTTGTCCGTCGCCGGGGGCAGGCCGAGGTCACCGACCGGGTCGCCGTTGTCGATCGCGGGCGAGCTGGCGCGGAGGTTGTCGATGAGGTCGACCGGGTGGAAGTCGCCGGCGGCGATGGATGCGAAGTGCGGCGCGCCCCAGAGCGGGTTGATCGCGGTGGAGCCGTGTGAATGCAGCTCGAAGCGGCGCAGCTCGGCCTGGATATCGAGGAGGTCATCGAAGTCGCGCGTCCAGTGGTAGAGCTGGCCGCCGTCTTCGGAGTGCAGGAGGTTGAAGTCGGAGAAGAAGCCGTCGTAGGCGGTGACGGTGATCGCCGTGGCGTCGGCGCCGCGGGCGAAGAAGATGTTGCCGGTGAGGAAGGTCTCGCGGCCGGCCTCGATCGAGGCGCCGTCGCCGCCCTCGGTGTAGACGGTGTTGTGGGCGAAGCGGTTGCCGCTGCCTCCAACGACCTGATAGGCGAGGCCGTCCCGGTCGAAGAGGTTGTGGTGGACGAGTCCGCGGTCGCCGGCGGTGACGACCGCCGTGTCGTTGCGCTCGAAGCGGTTGAACTGGACGGTGCCGAGCGGCGCGTCCACGGCTGTCCCGTTCTCCTCAAAGTGGTTGGCGTGCGCCCAGTCGTCGAAGTTGGGTCCGAGCACGGTGCCGAAGGCGGTGGTGGCGCCGACCGAGTTGCGGAAGACGTGCTGGCCGACGACCTGCCCGGCGAGCAGACGGATGCCGGTGGTGTTGTCGGTGATCAGGTTCGGTCCGGATCCGGTCGCGTAGCCGAGCGCATCGGCGTTGGTGGCGACATTGGCGCGGACGCCGGTGGCGTTGCCGGAGATGGCGTTGCCGACGATCGGGGCGGGGGCGTTGTAGAGGAGGCCGGTGTCCGCGCCGGTGATGAGGTTCCGGGTGATGCTGCCGGTGGGGGTGGCGTCGACGACCAGGCCGGCGATGGTGTTGTCGGCGATGAAGACGTCGCCGGTTGCGGCGACCGTCAGCGCGCCGGTGGTCGAGTCGAGGACGGTCAGCGACGAGCCGGCCGCGCTCAGGGTGAGCGCGCCGACGTTCGAGTCGAGGATCGTCGCGGAGCCGGCGGCGCTTTGCGTGACATCGCCGAGGCCGTTCGCGTGGGCGAAGGCGACGCCGGTGGCTCCGGAGAACTCGACCGAGGCGACGGTGGCGCCGGGCGCGAAGAAATAGGTGGTGTTCGAGACGGCGGTCAACGCGCCGCTGGCCCCGGTCAGAACGACGGTGCTTACCGCGCTGCCCGGCGAAAACACCCGAACGTGGCCGGCGCCGTCGTGGCGGTCGGCGACGGTGCTGATTGCGGTGCCGTCGGCGGCGGCGGAGAGCGCGAGCCCGCGGGGGGCGCCGCTTTGCACCGCGGCTCCGCGCCCGTCGGAGGCGAGGCCGGCGAGCGGTTCGGTGAAGGTGGCGCCGTGGTATTCGAGCGCATAGACGCTGACGCGGTCGCCCTGGCGGGTGGCGACAGTGTCCTCGATCCAGCCCAGGTGCAGGGTGCCGCCGCCGGCGGCGAGCTCGATGTCGTAGGCTTCGCCCGCCGCGGCCGGCGTGGCGAGTGGCGAGAGCGAACCACCGCTCAGTTCAAAGACCTCCAAGCGCTCGCCGAAGGGGCGCGGGTCGGTGCCGTCGGCGACGGCGAGCACCCAGTCGCCGCCGAAGGCCTCCAGCGCGGGGCGGACGCCTTCGGTGCTGGCCAGGGCGACAAAATTGATGCTGACGGTGGTGGTGCCGCCCGAGCTGGAGGCGAGGGCGACCGTGTTTCCATCGATGGCTAGATCGAATCCGTCGCCATCGGCGGCGGCGGAGCCGGCGGCGGTCCAGACCGAACCGTCGAAGGTGGAGACGTGGGCGGTGCCGCCGGTATTGGCGGCGAGCGCGACGCCGGAGGTGGTGGGTTCGAGCTGGGCGAAGTCGCCGCCCGCATGGCCCGGCGCCGCTGTCGGGGCGCTCCAGGATGCCCCGTCCCAGACCGAGTGGGTGATGCCGCTCAGTTCGCTCCAGGCGACGACTAGGTCGCCGTTGGGGAGGGCGGCGAGGGTCGGGCGGCGGGAGCTGCCGGCGCTCGACGAAATGCCGGTGCGCGAGGCGGAGGTCGCGCCGAGTTGGGTCCAACCGCCGGCGGTCGAGTAGGCGGCGACGTAGATCTCGAAGTTGCCCGCGCGGGCGTCCGCCCAGGCGATGAACAGCGTGCCCGCAGCGTCGATGTAAGACGCGACGTCGAGCGCGAGGGCGGGGGAGCGGGTGGCGCCTTCGCCGTAGTCGCTGCCGCGGGTGAGCGCCCCGAAGGGGTAGACCGGCGAGGCCGCATCCGAGGGGAGGTTGACGTCGGTGAGCGTCGAGGGAGGGGTGATCGGGGCGCGGTCGATCGGGGCGTTGGCGAAGGCGTCCTCGAGGTCGCCGGCGCCGAGCGTCACGGTGTCGGCGGGCAGCGTGTAGAAGATGTCGTCGCCGGCGCCGCCGTCGAAGGTCGTGCCACCGGTGGGCGAGGTGACGAGGATGTCGTTGCCCGCCCCGCCGTCGGCGGTGGCGCCGCCATCGACCTCGGCGCGCAGGGTGTCGTCGCCGTCGCCGCCGTGGATCTGGTCGGCGCCGCCGCCGCCGGCGATGTCGTCGTGACCGGCGTCGCCATTGAGAACGTCCGCGGCGTTGCCGCCGCGGAGGATGTCGTTGCCCGCGCCGCCGTGGATGGTGGTCGCCGCGGCCGGCGAGCCGTGCAGTTCGTCGTCGCCGGCATCGCCGTGGATCACGTCGCCGCCGCCGTAGCCGGCGAACACCCAATCGTCGCCATCGCCCGCTTCGACGAGGTCGGCGCCGATGCCGGAGTCGATGGCGTCGCGGCCGGCGCCGCCGAGGATGTGGTCGGCACCGCCGAGGCCGAAGATGCGGTCGTCGCCGTCACCGCCGTCGAGGAGGTCGCCGAAGCGGATGGCGTCATTGAAGTCCGGGTCGGTCAGCGCGCCCTCGTCGGAGCCGACGAGGTGGTCGTCGCCGGCCTCGCCGAACAGCTGGTCGCCAACGCCGGTGCCGGCGAAGAGGAAGTCGTCGCCGTCGCCGCCGCGGAGGATGTCGACGTCGGCGCCGCCGTCGAGCGAGTCGTCGCCGATGCCGCCCTCGAGGGTGTCATCGCCGCCCTCGCCGAGCAGGACGTCGTCGCCCGCGCTGCCGGAGAGGGTGTCGTTGCCATCGCCGCCGCGCAGGGTGTCGTCGCCCTCGTCGCCGGACAACGTGTCGTTGCCGGCGCCGCCGTCGATCGAGTCGTTCGCGCTGTCGCCATTGACGATGTCGTCGCCGTCACCGGCGAGGATGAAGTCCTCGGCGCCGCCGCCGGAGATGGTGTCGTTGCCGGTGTCGCCGAAGATCCAATCGCGGTCGGCGCCGCCGAAGATGGTATCGTCGCCCGAGCGGCCGGTGATGTTGTCCTCGCCGTCGTTGCCGTGCAGTTCGTCGTTCTCGGTGCCGCCGTCGATCTGGTCCGGGCCCGCGTTGCCGAAGATCAAGTCGTCGCCGGCGTCGCCGAACAGGTCGTCTGGAGCGGCGTCGTCGCCGGTGCCCGCCTGGCTGTGGCCGTAGATCTCGTCCTCGCCGTCGTCGCCGTGGATCGTGTCGATGCCGAGGTCGCCCTCGATGAAATCGTTGTCCTCGTCGCCGAAGAGGTCGTCCTCGCCGGCGCCGCCGGAGATGGTGTCATCGCCGGTGTTGCCGTGGATGGTGTCGTCGTCGTTCTCGCCGAAGATCGTGTCGTTCCCGGCGTCGCCGAAGATGTCGTCCTCGCCGTCGCCGCCGAAGATGGTGTCGTCGTCGGCGTCGCCGTTGATGAGGTCGTCGCCGTCTTCGCCGTAGATCGTGTCGAGGCCGTCGTCGCCGGAGATGGTGTCGTCGCCGTTGCCGCCGAAGATGGTGTCGTCGTCGGCGTTGCCGTGGAGGAGGTCGTCGCCGTCCTGGCCGAGGATCAGGTCGTCGCCATCGTCGCCGAAGATGGTGTCCGCCGCGCCGTCGTCCGGGGTGCCGGTCGCGCCGGGGGCGAGGTGGCCGTAGATGGTGTCGTCGCCGTCGTTGCCGTTGACGAGGTCGGCGCCGGCGTTGCCCTCGATGGTGTCGTTGTTGGCGTTGCCCTCGATGACATCATCGCCGTCGTCGCCGTCGAGGAAGTCGCTCCCGCCGTCACCGAAGATGATGTCGGCGGCGCCGTC
>JAUIGD010000355.1 GCA_030430255.1 Verrucomicrobiia bacterium | reverse complement strand
ACAGGGGGCAGGGTAGCGGTCTCGGATGGCGGTGCAAGCGCGTGTGGTTTCAGGCCTCGACGCCACAGCCTGAGCCCGCTATCTTCGCCGCCATGAAACGCCCGCTCATCGCCGCCGCCGCCCTCCTCCTCTTCTCGGCCGTCGCCGGGGCTCAAGACTGGCCCGCCTGGCGCGGGCCGACCGGCAACGGGTTGGCGCCGGAGGCGGACTTCCCCACCGTGTTCTCCGCGGAGAAGAACGTCGCGTGGAAAGTCGAGCTTCCCGGCAAGGGCAGTTCGACGCCCATCGTCACAGGCGGGGCGATCTTCGTCACGGCACCGGTGGACGGCAGGGACGGACTGCTCTGCTACGGGATGGACGGCGAGGAGAAATGGCGCAAGGTCTTCGGTGCGGAGCGGCCCGGCAAGCACCGCAACGGCAGCGGCAGCAACCCCTCCCCGGTGACCGACGGCGAGCGGGTGGTCGCCTACTTCAAGAGCGGCACCCTGGCCAGCGTGTCGGTCGGCGGTGAGGTCGAGTGGAGCGTCAACCTGCAGGAGACCTTCGGTGAGGACACCCTGTGGTGGGACCTCGGCACTTCGCCGGTGCTGGCCGGTGGCAAGGTCGTGGTCGCGGTGATGCAGGAGGGCGACTCGTTCATGGTCGCCTTCGATGCGGAGAGCGGGGAGCAGGCTTGGAAGACGGACCGCACTTACGACGTGCCGAAGGAGACGGGGCAAAGCTACACCACCCCGCTGGTCGTCGGTCAGGGGGAAGACCTGCAACTGGTGACATTCGGTGCCGACCGCATGACCGGTCACCGCGTTTCCGATGGTGAGCTGATCTGGGAGTGCGGGGGCTACAACCCCGAAAACAAGGCCATGTGGCGCGTCATCGCGTCGCCTTCGATCAGCGAGGGCATCGCCGTCGTCCCTTACGGGCGCACCGACTACTTCGCGGCGATCAAGGTCGGCGGCGAAGGCGATGTGACCGAGGAGAACCGTTTGTGGGAGGTGCAGGTCGGCGCCGACGTGCCGAGCCCGATCGCGGTGGATGGCAAAGCCTACCTCGTCCGTGACCGGGGACACATCTACTGCTTCGACCTCAAGACGGGCGATGAGCTGTGGGAGCAGAAGCTGCCGCGCGAGAGCGCGAGCTACTACTCTTCGCCGATGCTCGCCGGTGACATCATGGTGCTCGCCCGCGAGGACGGCGTCGTGATGACCATGCGGATCGGCGAGGACGGCTTCGAGCTTCTGGGGCAGAACGACATGGGCGAACGGTTGATCGCCAGCCCGGTGCCGGTCGGTGACCACCTGATCCTGCGCGGTGACAGCCACCTGTTCTGCATCGGGAAGTAGCGGGATCGAGAACGGCCTCGAGGAGCGGCCGCTCCCTCAGCGTGGGCGAGCGGACGCTGCGCATTCCTGGTAAGCAACGCGAAGGGCCTCTCACCGCGGTCCGCGTCTCCGGAGCCATTCGTGTTGAACGATCCCACCGCCTCCCCGGTTGGGGACTCGACTCCGAGGGGCTGTTCCGCGCAGGGCTAACTAAAACGGCGGCACCCACGAGGATCTCCCGGAGCGAGCATCGGTTCCGTTCTCGACCCCAACCGCCGGGAACCCGAATTCACCGAGCGCCATTCGGGCTTAGCCCGAATCGATCACCAAGCTCCGGGCTGTGGCTCGCCCTCGTTGACGCTGAGGGTGTTGGCATGGTGACCGGCTCGGGCAGGGTGTTCACCCAGCCGCTTCGCCTGTCCCTGCCGCCGCCTACTCAGCGTCAACGAATGGCAGCGCCTCGCCTGCGAATGTGGTGATCGACCCGGGGTAGGCGCTGGTCGAGCCTCTTCGAGGAGCTGAAGGTGCCGAGATCCAGTTGGTTAAAATTTATAAAATTTTGACACATGCAGCCCATGGCTTTATATTTACTATAATTTAAAGCAAAATTCACATGCTGAGGAGAATGTCGGATTTGCACGAAATCCATGAGAACACTTGGCTTTGTGCTATTTGGGCTTCTATCTCCTCTGGCGGGGGCGGGGGCGTTTGAGACGGTTGTCGTCTTTGGAGACAGCTTGTCCGACAACGGCAATACGTATGCGCGGACGTTTGGCTTCGCGCCTGGAGGCCAGCCCTACTGGCAGGGACGATTCAGCAATGGGCCGGTGTGGACTGAGCACCTCGCGAGCGCGCTGGGGGCGAAGACTTCGAACTTTGCTTACGGGGGTGGGCAGGCGGCGCCTGGTCAGACCGACTACGGCCTGGTGGCGATCCCGAACACGGGCTACGACGCCGGGTCGGATCAGGGAAGTCAGTATGACCTCTTCTATGGCACGCTGACCGGCTCGGAGGACTTCTCTGATGACTTGTTCCTCATCGGTGGTGGCGCGGTGAACTACTTCAGCCAAGGCGAGACGACGACGGCGCCGGCAGGCGACCTCGTGCAGCTGATCGTCGATCTCTACGAACTGGGGGCGCGCTCCTTCATGGTGTCGAACCTTCCGGACTTGGGCAAGACCCCCGAGGGGCTCGACGAGACGGAGGGGCCTAGTGCCGCCGAGTTGACGGCCTACAGTATGGCCTTCAACACCGAACTTCTGGCACAGCTGGGAACGCTGCAGGGCGATGAGGCCTTCAACGACATCTCCATCTACCACCTCGACCTGTTCGGCTTCATGAACGACGTCATCGCCAACCCGGCGTCGTACGGGTTCACCGATGTGACGAGCGCAGCGATCGACGTCGCTGGCGCTCCGGCCTCGGCGTCGGATCCGTTCTGGGACGACTATCTTTTCTTCGACGGGGAACATCCCACCGCGCAGGCACACCTGCAGCTTGGGCAGAGCGCATTCGAATTGGTGTCCGTCCCGGAACCCGGCGCCGCCCCTCTCTTCGCCTTTGCCGCGGCGCTGTCTACCGCCCTCACCCGCAGGCGGCCGCGGATCGGAACCCGCTCGCCCCGCACTGTCCTGATTCGGCGCTGCGCGCCCCTTGGCAAGGCATTGCCCCGCACCTCGTGTTTCGCTGTGGCCCTTGCGCTCGGGGCCGGCAAGTTGCCCGTACCTGCGGTCGGGGGGGAGGTGACGGCGTCCGCTCTGCCGGATCCGGGACGAGCCCCAGCGGAGAATGGTGGTGCTCGCGCGGGCGCCGGGGAAGAGCAGGGCTTTCTCGCCGAACTGCGCCGCGACGGCGAGGCGCCGGTGATGAACGAGACCCTCGATCTGCGCGAATGCCTCGTCGTGACGCTGGAGTACAATCGCAAGCGTCCCGCCTCTCAGTTCCAGGTGGAGATCGCGCGGGCGATGCACCGGCAGGCCTTGGCGGGGTACTTCCCCCACCTCACCGCCCAGGCGGGCTCCAACCTGCGCAGCGACGACATCAGTTTCGTCTTCCCGGAGACCGAGTTCCTGCTCCCGGCCACGACCCTCTCGACGCCTGCGATGTCGGTCGCCATGCCGAACACGACGTTCACCACCGGGCCGATGACCTTCACCGTGCCGCGCAACAGCCTCGGCCCGGGGTTCCCGGCCGCCGACCTCCAGGTGCCGGTCGGCTCGCAGAAGATCCCGGTCAGAGGACAGACCTTCGACCTGCCGCCGCAGCAGTTTACGGTGCCGGAGCAAACATTCACCATCCCCGAGCAGGAGGTGCAGGTCTGGGACCGCGTCACCCACACCGCACTCGCCGAAGTGAAGTGGCTGCTCCTCGACGGCGGCTGGCGCCGCAGCCTGCGCAAACAGGCGCGAGGCGGGATGGCGGTGGCGATGAGCGACGCCCGCCGCACCGACCTCGACATCGTCTACGAGGTCACCAAGTATTACAAAGGGGCGGTCCTCGCCCGCGCCGCCGAGCGCGAGGCCACGCTGGTGATCCGCCGCATGGAGACCACGCTCGACCTCACCAAGCAGCTCTATGAGGGCGGTTCCCTCAAGGTGAGCCGCCTCGACTACACGAAGGGGAAGGCGGCGCTCGACGCGTTCAAAGTCGAGTTCGGCAAGCTGGTCGAGATGCGCAAGCTCGCCGACGCCGCCCTCGTCCACGGCATGGGGCTATCGTGGCGCTCAGAGATCGTCCCGGCAGACGAGGGCCTGCGCTTCGAGCCGCTCGGCGGCGAACTCGAACAGCTCGTTTCCGACACCTACCGCTACAGCCCCGACTGGGAGAAGGTGCAGGCCGGCCTCGACGTCTACCGCGCCCGCGTCGATGAGCAGCGCAGTAAGATGCGGCCGCGCCTGGCGTTCTTCGGCAACGCCCAGACCGTCCACAACGACCTCGATTCAGGGTTCGCCAACGACTCGAACCTCAATTCTTGGAACGTCGGGCTCGGCGTCGAGGTGCCGCTCTACCGCGGCGGCCTCGAGCGTGCCCGCGTCCGCGAGGCGAAGGCGCGTCTGGCGGAGCTGGAGGAGCGGCAGGCGCAGGTGCGGGAGAAGATCGCCTGGGGCGTGAAGAGCCTCTACGAGCGCATCGGCGCCATCGAGGAACAGCGGGCGGCGGCCGGCGAGGCCGAGGCCAGCGCCCGGGAGAACCGCGAGCTGCACGACGACGCCTACATGAACGACCTCGCCGAGGCGGAGGACGTGTTCGACGCCCAGATCGACGAGGCCAAGGCCATCGTGGTGCGGTTGCGAACCGAGTTCGCCCACGCCGAGGCCCGCGCGAAGCTCGACGCCGTGGTCGGCTACGACGTCATGAATCTCCTCGGCGTCGAACCCTACACCGCTGCCAAATGATCCGCCTCGCCCCAATCGCGGCGCTACTCTGCGCCGTCGTCGCGACCCCCGCCCCCGCCCAGCGGGTGGTCGTCCGCTCCGGGGTCAACCAGGAGATCGTCAGCAAGGCGTTCGATCCTGGCGACCAGAAGATCATCCTCGAGAACATCATGCGCACCGCGGTGTTCGGTGAGCTCGATCACGACACCCGCCTCTATCGCGATGGGGAGGCATTGCTCGAAGGGTTGGAGCGCGACGAGTTCGACATTTTCGCGATGACGACGGTGCCGTATCTCGAGAACGCGCACCGCCCGATCGCCCCCTCGCTGGCGATGCAGCGGGGCGGCACGAAGACCGACCGGTATCTCCTTCTGGCCAATGCCGAGGCGGGCGGGACAGCGATCGCGGACTTCGAGGCGTCCGACCTGATATTGCTCGACAACGGGATCACCGACATGCTGACGATGTGGCTCGACGTCGTGCTCGGCCGCGAAGGGCTGCCGCCGGCGGACGAGTTTTTCGGGGTGATCGAGAAGGTCGAGAAGCCCAACGAGGCCGCCATCCCGGTCTACTTCGCCCAGAAACCGCTCTGTGTGATCAGCCGGCAGAACTGGGAGATGCTCGCGAAGCTGAACCCGAAGATGAGCGAGCGCCTGGTGCCCGTCGCCGAGTCCCCCGATTTCCTGCCGGGCGTGCTCGCTTTCCGCAAGGGGATGGACGCCGATGTGCGCCGGCGCTGCGAGGCGTCGCTGATGAGATTCCACGAGACTCCCGAGGGTGAGCAGATCCTCCGCTTCGGGAAGATCGAGAAGCTGCTGCCGGTCTTGGAGGAGGACCTGGCGACCGCGTTCGCGCTCCGCGATGAGCATCGCGAACTGTTCGGCTCGGATGCCGTGGCCGGGGGGGCGGAGGAACCCGAGTGATATGCCAAACGAAGGCCAGCGGGATTGCGGTGTGAGCGGGGAGGCGGTCCGCCGGCGGGGGCACAGCGGCATCTTTCTGAAGACGGGCGCGCTGTCCATCGTCGTCGCCACCGTCTCCGTCGCCACCTTGGTCGCCGGGGTGATCCTGCACGAGCGGCGGCTCGTCCGCGAATACACCGAGGAGCGTGCCGCCATCGTCGGCGCGTCGATGCGCAGCGTCGGCGACGCCTTCAAGGCCGACGACTACCCGGCGGTGACCGACCACTGCATGGCGATCGTCGACTCGAGCAAATACGTGCTCTACGCGGTGCATACCCGGGCGAGCGACGGGTTCTCGCTCGTCCACACGCCGGGGTCGAAGTGGACGGACGACTTCCTTGAAGGGCCGCTGTGGAACCCGGCCGAGGGCCAGGCTGAAGGGCTGGTCGAGGTCGACAGCGATCTGGCCGGCGAGACGGTCTTCCACGCGACCTTCCCCTACCACTACAAGGGGATCTTCTGGGGCTGGATCCATGTCGGCATCTCGCAGTCGGCACACAAGACGGCGCTCTCGAACGTGCTCAGGATCGTCGGCTTGATGTCGGTGCCCGCGATCTCGGTGGGCGTGGGATTGGCCTTCCTCTTCGCCCGCCGGCTCACCCGGCCGATCCTCGCGCTCAAGCGCTTCGCCGAGGACGTCGCGCAGGGCGACTTCGACCGGCGCGCCGCGGTGGCGACGCGCGACGAGGTCGGGCAGCTCGCCGCGGCGATGAACACCATGACCAGCGACCTCAAGGTCTCACACGAGCGCCTCAGGGAGTCGATGCAGCTGGAGGCGAGGGCGCGCGAGCACGAGATCCTCATCAAAGAGATCCACCACCGGGTGAAGAACAACATGCAGATCTTGTCGAGCCTGATGCGCATGCAGGGGCGCTCGGCCGACAGCGAGGTGCTGAAGGAGATCCTCCGCGACGGCGAGGCGCGGGTCATGTCGATGAGCCTGATCCACGAGAAGCTCTACCAGTCGAAGAGCCTGTCGGATATCGACTT
>JAUIGD010000354.1 GCA_030430255.1 Verrucomicrobiia bacterium | reverse complement strand
ATTTTGGCCAGCATGAAGACCCCGGCGGCGACCATCGTCGCGGCGTGGATGAGGGCCGAGACCGGGGTCGGCCCCTCCATGGCATCGGGGAGCCAGACGTGGAGCGGAAACTGCGCCGACTTGCCGACCGCGCCGCAGAAGATGGCGACCATGCCCCAATTCAGCAGCCAAGAATTGAAGGTGTTCGAATTGCCGTCCTTGAGGATGGCCTCCATGGCGGCGAAGTCGAGCGTCCCGAAGGCCCCCCAGATCATGAGGATGCCGATCATGAAGCCGAAGTCCCCGATGCGGTTGACGAGGAACGCTTTCTTCGAAGCTTCGGCGGCCGAGTCCTTGTGGAACCAGTGGCCGATCAGCAGGTAGGAACTGACCCCGACCAGTTCCCAAAAGATGAACATCATGGCCAGGTTGTCCGCCAGGACGATGCCGGTCATCGAGAACATGAACAGCGATAGCCCCCCGAAGTAGCGAGCCTTCGCCTCGTCTTCCTTCATGTAGCCGATGGAGAAGACATGGACGAGCAGCCCGACCAAGGTGACGACGAGCAGCATCCCCTTGGCCATCGAGTCGATCTCGAGGTCGATGCCCAAGCGCAGGGCATCGCCGATCTTGAGCCACGTGAAGCTCCCCGCAGCACCATCGGGGGCGCCGAGGAGGGCCAGGGTGAGGACGAAGCAGAGCGCTGCCGATCCGACGGAGAGGGCGACGCTCGCGGCGGGGTTGCGACGAGCGCCGAGGAGGATCGCGGCGGCGGCGGCCAGGGGCAGGAGCAGGATGGCGAAGGCGAGGGTCATCGTTCGGCGTCAGCCCTTCATGCTGGTGAGGTCATCGACGTGCACGGTCCGCCGGGCGCGGAACAGGGCGACGATGATGGCGAGGCCGACCGCGACTTCCGCGGCGGCGACGGTGATGATGAAAAACACCATCACCTGGGCATCGTAATCGGGGAGCCCCCCCTGTCCGGAGAACCTGGAGAAGGCGACGAGGGCGAGGTTGGCGGCGCTCAGCATGATCTCCAAGCTCATGAAGATCACGATGATGTTGCGCCTCAACAGCACTCCGGCGAGGCCGATTGCGAAGAGCAATCCGCTGACCATGAGGTACTCGTTGAGGGTGGGCATCGGGAGTTACGGTTTCGCGGGCCGGCGCGACTCCGAACGCCGGCTGAGGACGACGACGCCGACGGTGGCGATCAGCAGGAGCACGCCGAGGAGTTGGAGATGGAAATTGTAGTCGGTGAAGATCAGCTCGCCCACGCGTTTGACGTCGTCCTGGGCGGGGGAGCCTTCGGCGAGAGGGGCCAGTTCGGCTTCCCCCGGGGCGAATTTGCCCAGCACCACGGCGAGCTGGGCGACGAACGCCAAGATGACCACGGCGCCGCCGCCGATGGCGACGAAATTGAAGTCCCGCCGCTCCTCCTTGCGGATGTCGAGCAGCATGATGATGAACAGGAACAAGACCATCACCGCGCCGGTGTAGACGAGCACCTGGATCACGCCGATGAAATAGGCGTTGAGGGTGACGAACAAGGCCGCGAGGCCGACGAACGACACCACCATCGACAGCGCGCTCGAGACCGGGTTGCGGTTCAGCACCACCCCGGCCGCAAAGAGCAGGGTGATCGCTGAGAAGATGTAGAAAAGGGGGCTCACGAGGCGGGTCGAGGGGATGAAGGGATCGTTGGGTCGCTCGTGCGCGCCGCGCCCCGGCACGTGCGAACCAACCAATCGACGGGTTCTCCGATCATCTCTATTTGAGTTCGTTCCACTTGTTGACGAGACCTTCGCGGACGCCGCCGATCTCGTAGAGTTTTGCCTTGTCGTGCACCATCTCCTCGCGGGAGGTGCCGGTGATCGCGTAGTCCTTGCGGAGGAAGATCGCCTGCTCGGGGCAGACCTCCTCGCACATTCCGCAATAGATGCAGCGGATCATGTCGATGTCGAACTCCCTCGGGCGCTTCTCCACCTTCGACCACCGGTCGCCGGCCGGGATCTCCTCCGGGACGATCGTGATCGCGCGGGGGGGGCAGATGAACTCGCAGAGCTGGCAGGAGACACAGCGTTCGCGGCCGTGCTCGTCGGTGACCAGCGCGGGGGCGCCGCGATAGTGGTCGGGCATCTGATCGTCCCAACGCTCCTCCGGGTACTGCATGGTCACCTTCTTCTTGCGGCGCAGGATGCGCAGCGCGTGACCCAAGGTGATGCGCAAGCCCTTCATGATCGCCGGGAAGTAGCACTTCTCGGCGAGCGAAAGCTTCGGGCGTTGGACGACGATGGCCATGGGCGTCAGTTGATCCACAGCAGGATCAGCGCGGTGATGAAGACGTTGACGAGGGCGAGTTCGAAAAAGACGATCCAGCCGAGCTTCATGAGCTGGTCGTAGCGGAAGCGGGGGAGGGTCCAGCGCACCCAGATGAAGAACAGGATGAAGGCGACCACCTTGCCGAGGAAGGTGGCCATGTGGAGCAAGCCCAACCACCACGGGGCCGAGGCGGCATCGCCCATGAGTTTGGCGTCGAGCCCGAACGGCAGCGACCAGCCGCCGAAGAAGAGGGTGACGATGAGGCCGGAGCCTATGATCATCGCCGCATATTCGCCGAGGAAGAAGAGGGCGAACTTCATCGACGAGTATTCGGTGTGGTAGCCGGCGACGAGTTCGGTCTCGCACTCGGGGAGGTCGAAGGGGAGGCGGTTGGTCTCGGCGAAGATCGAGGTGGTGAAGATGATGAAGGCGATGCCGAGCGGGACGAGCAGGAGCCAGCGCTCGAAGCTCAGGCCCTCACCCCAGAGCGGGAGCAGCAGCCATCCGTTCTCGCTCTGCTCACGGACGATCGCGCCGAGGTTGAGTTCGCCGAACACGAGCAGGACGGGGACGAGCGAGAGGCCGAGCGCGATCTCGTAGGAGATCATCTGGCTGCTCGATCGGACCCCGCCGAGGAAGGGGTATTTGGAATTGGAGGACCATCCTGCCAGGACGATCCCGTAGACCGAAAGGGAGGCGATGGCGAAGATGAACAGCGGTCCGACGTTGAGGTCGGCGATCACCAGTTTCACCGGTTCGTCCAGGAACGGGAGGGTCAGCTCGCTGCCGAAGGGGAGGACGGCACAGGTGAGCAGCGCGGGCACCATGGTGAGGGCCGGGGCGAGCCAGAAATAGAACTTGTTCACGTGCCCGGGGGTGAAGTCCTCCTTGAGCAGGAACTTGAGCCCGTCGGCGATCGGCTGGCCGAGGCCGGCGAGCCCGATCTTGGTGAACGGCACGCCGACGCGGTTGGGGCCGACGCGGTCTTGGATGATGGCGCTGAAGCGGCGTTCCGCCCAGACCGAATAGGCGACCATCGGCAGGATCACCGCGAAGACGAGGCCGACGATCTTCGCCGCCGAGATGAGGAGCGGGAGGAGGACCATATCAGCCGACGATCATCCCCTGTGCGGCGCGTTCGCGTTCGCGCTCGATCAGGGGGACGGTTTCTTCGTTTTCGACCAGCGGGGTGCCGAGGTCGCCGATGGTGGAGAGCTTCTGCCCCTTGAAGGCGGGGACGGTGTTCGCCAGGAGGGTGAACAGGTCGACGAATTCGGCGAGGCCGTCGCCGCCATCGAGGGCGCGGTTGAGGTCGTGGAGGAACTCCCAGTCGTCGCGCGCGTCGCCGGGGGGCTCGACCGCCTTGTTGAGCCTCTGCAGGCGCCCGGTGGCGTTGATCATCGTGCCTCGCTTCTCGGCGAAGCCGGCGCCGGCGAGGACCACATCGGAGGCTTGGGCGGTCGGGTTGGCGAGGAGGTGGGACGAGGCGAGGAACTCGAGATTCGCGAGGTCGGCGGCGTCGAAGCCCGCTTTGAGCAGGTTTTCGCCGAGTGCGAGGACGGCTTTGATCGTTCCGTCTGCGACGCCTTTCTGGATCGCCCGGAGCTTCGAGCCGGGCGAGCGGAGCTTCAGGACGGACTTGGCGCCCGCGGTGTTCGGGTTCTTGTCGGCGTGGACGAGGTAGCCATCCGCATCCCCCTCGCGCCGGACGATGTCGACCGCGCCCGCACCCAAGGTTTCGGCCAGGGTGCGGACGAGGAACAGCTCCTCGTTGGTCATGCGGCCCGAGGCGACGATGGCGATCTCCCCGCCGGCGAATCTCGAAAGGCCTTCGGCGGTGGCGCGGATCGCCTCGTCCCAACCGGCGGGGCGGTGGGCGCCGCCCTCCCTGATGAGGGGGCCGGTGAGGCGCGTCTCGCTGTCGAGGTAGTGGAAACCCAGCCGCCCGGCGTCACACATCCACGCCGAGTTCACCTCGTTGTTCTCCCTCGGGGTCTGCCGGTAGACTTTGCCCTCGCGGGAGCCGATCACCGTGTTGCACCCGCGCGCGCACCCGGTGCAGATCGACTTGGTCTCCTTGAGGAACCAGACCCGCATCTGGAACCGGAAATCCTCCGAGGTCAGCGCCCCGACGGGGCAGAGGTCGACAGTGTTGAGCGAGTAGTTGTTCGCGAGCGGGCGGTCCGGGTGGACGGTGAGGACGTTGTGGCTGCCGCGGTCGACGAAGCCGAACACGTCGTCGTCGACGACCTCGCGCGAAAAGCGGACGCAGCGGGAACAGAGGACGCAGCGCTCGTCGTCGAGCCGGACGCGGGGGCCGATCGGGACGCTCTTGGGCTTCTTGACTTTGTTCTCGAGGAAGCGCGACGCGCCGTTGCCGTGTTCGACGCTGTACTCCTGCAGGGTGCACTCACCGGCCTGGTCGCAGATGGGGCAGTCGAGCGGGTGGTTGATGAGGAGGAACTCCATCACCCCCTGGCGGCACTCCTCGGTGAGTTTGCCCTGCGTCCGGATCCCCATCCCGGGCGCGACCGTGTTCGCGCAGGCGATGACGGGGCGGGGCATCCATTGGATTTCGGCGTGGCCGTCGGCGTCGAGCTTCGGCTCCTCCCCGGGGGTGGGGCGCGGCGGCATGCCCATCTCGACGAGGCACATGCGGCAGTTGCCCGGCGAGGTGAGCTTGGGGTGGTAGCAATAGTGGGGCACTTCGACCCCCGCCTGCTTGCAGGCCTCGATCATCCGGGTGCCTTTGGGCACCTGATGCCAAGCGCCGTCGATCTGGACGTCGACGAGGTCGGTTCCGCTCTGGTTCGGGGCAGCCATCGATCAGTCGTTGCCAAGCCCGGCCGCCGCCAGTTTCGCTTCGCCGCTCAGGGGTTTGCCATTGTTCCTCCTGCTGGTGTGTTTCGTGAACTCCTCCGGGAACTTGGCCACGAAGCTCTGGGTGGGCCACGAGCACGCCTCGCCGAAGGCGCAGATGGTGCGGCCGGCGATGTTGTCGGCGACCGAGGTGAGGGTCTTCACATCGGCCGGGACGCCCCCGCCGGCGAGCATGCGGTCGGTGATCTTCTTCATCCACAGGGAACCCTCGCGGCAGGGGGTGCACTGGCCGCAGGATTCGTGGGCGTAGAAGGTGTTGAGGTTGTTGAGCACCCAGGCCATGTCGCGGCTGTCGTCCATGATGATGACGCCCCCCGAACCCGCCATCGAACCGCAGGCCGCCATGGTGTCGAAGTCCATCGGGATGTCACGGATGGTCAGGGTCTTCTCCCCGTCGCCCTGCTTGACGGTGTAGGTCTCGTCGGCGCGCAGCACCTTGGCCGAGGAGCCGCCGGGGATCACGGCCTTGAGCTTCCGCCCGCGCCTCAATCCGCCGCACAGGTCGTCGATGACCTCGCCGAGCGTGATCTTGCCGACCTCGACCTCGAAGTAGCCTGGCTTCTGCACATCGCCGCTGACGCAGAGGATGCGGGTGCCGGTGTTCCTCGGGGTGCCGAGCTTGGAGTACTTTTCACCGCCCATGGCGATGATGTGGCGCACGTGGCAGAGCGACTCGACGTTGTTGACGATGGTCGGGCACATGTAGAGCCCGAGCGCGGCGGGGAAGTAGGGGGGTTTGATGCGCGGGTAGGGACGCTTGCCCTCGAGGGATTCGATGAGGCCGGTCTCTTCGCCGCAGATGTAGGCGCCGGCGCCGCGGTGGACGTAGATCTCGAGATCGAACCCGCTGCCGAGGATGTCCTTGCCCAAATAGCCCTTCTGGTGGGCTTCCCAAATCGCGTACTCGAGGATCTTCGCCCCTTCCGGGAACTCTTCGCGGATGTAAATGTAGGCGACGTGGGCGCCGACGGCGAAGCAGGAGATCACCATGCCCTCGATGAGCTGATGTGGATCCTGGTGGACGATGTAGCGATCCTTGAAGGTGCCCGGTTCGGACTCGTCGCAGTTGCAGATGAGATAGACCGGCTTGGGGTTGTTCGGAGGGATGAAGCCCCACTTGACGCCGGTCGGGAAACCGGCGCCGCCGCGGCCGCGCAGGCCCGAAGCCTTGACCTCGTCGGTGATCGCCCCGGGCTCCATCTCGAGCGCCTTCTTGAGTTCCTTGTAGCCGCCGTCCTTCTCGTAGGTGGCGAGCGAGGGATCCCAGCCGTCACGATCGACGTTGCGGAAGATCAGGCGGTGTTCGCGCTCGTGCGGTTCCTTGCCCGCGATGTATTTCGGGGCGGCCATCAATCGGGGTAGTTGGAGAGGAGTTCGTCCACCTTGTCGGCCGTCACCGACTCGTGGAAATCGTCGCCGACCATGCAGACCGGACCGGTGCCGCAGGAGGCGAGGCACTCGGCGAACTCGATGCTGAA
>JAUIGD010000353.1 GCA_030430255.1 Verrucomicrobiia bacterium | reverse complement strand
GCCGCGATCAGGTCTTCGGCGAAGTCGAACAGGTCATTGACGCTGCGGCCGAGGATGGGGATGTCGCGGTCGAAGGCGTCGGTGTCGGCGACGTCGGTGATGAAGTCGACGAGCGTGCGCAGGGCGGTGACGATGTCGGCGAAGGAGAGGCTGCCGAGGGCGAAGAGGTTGTCGAAGTTCTCGAAGGCGAAGACCGGGAGGTCGACGTTGAAGAGGTTCGCGTCCGAGATGCGCAGCACAGGTTGATCGCCGTCGGTGAGCTGGACGTCGCCGAAGTTCGCGTTCACCGGCAGTTCGGCCTCGAGGGTGCCGGTGAGGGAGACTTCGGGTGCGGGGAAGGCGAAGCCCGGGGCGCAGAGCTCGGCGCCCGTGACCCGATCGAGAGAGAAGACGAGGCCGGCGCCGGCGAGGATCGTGCCCTCGACGATGTTCACTTCCAAGGGGCCGACGTTCGCGGTGGCGGTGACCGGCTCGACGGTGTCGAGTTCGAGGGTGAAGGCGAACCGGCTCAGCTCGACGAAGAAGCTCTCGACGAGGTCTTCCGCGTAGAGGTCGTCGATGCCGAAGGTGAAGTCGATGGTGACGGTCGGCGTCAGGGTGACGGCGGCGTCGCCCTCGAAGCCGATGACGCTGCCGCCGGTGCCGAGGTCGAAGTCGAGGGTGATCGGGTCGAGCCGTTTCTCGAAGTGGTAGCTGTAGACGAGGGCGTCGGCGGGCGGGGTCTCGAAATCGAGTTCGAACAGCAGGTCTTCGGTGTCGGCGATGACCCCGAGCCCGCGGCGGATGGCATCCAGCCCGAGCGGGTCGCCGGTGTCGGCGATGGCGTCGGCGACCCCGAAGGGGATGCGCAGGATATTCACCGCGAGTTCGGCGATGCCGGCGATGCTCGAAGCGGTGTCGATGAGCTGCCCCTGGGCGGTATTGAAGGACTCGGTGAACTCGGTGATGCCATCGACGACCGGGCCGATCGAGAGGGCGAGTTTGTCGAGGCCTTGGCCGATCGCCTCGGCGGCATCGGGGTCGGCGGTGAGGATCTTGTCCGGGGTGCCGATCTGCACCTCGATGCGGCCGTAGTTGCCCTCGCGCGGGGCGACCATGTCGAGGTGCCAGAGGCGGGGGTCGTTGAAGTAGATCGCGCTGGTGTAGGCGCCGGAACCGGTGGCCAGCACCGGGGTGTCGGCGCCCATGGCGTCCGGGGTGACGCTGGTGCGATCGGCCACCTCGGGCGCGGCGAAGGCGGTGACGACCGACTCGGCGAGGTCGCGGTCATAGCCGTGGTCGGTGTTGTCGACGGCGAGGTATTTGAGGCCGTGGCTGAGGGCGAGGTCGTTCTGGGTCTGGTCGTCGACGATGTACTCGCTGCCGTCGAGCGAGGCCGTGTCCTGGTTGTAGAGCAGTTGCCAGTCGTAGTCGCGGCCGCCGGGTGCGCCGAGTTCGTCGAAGCCCGAGGTCAGGTGGTCGAGGGTGACGATCTCGCCCCGGCGGTTTTCGAGGGTCGCCCAATCGACGATGAGCCTGCCGGTGGCGGCGGTGGCTTTGATGACGCGGACGATGAAGGTTTCGCCGAGCTCGACGAGCGAATCGGTCGCCGAACCGACCGCGCGCAGCACCAGCCAGACGTTCTCGGAGGTTTCCGCAGCGATCCCGAAGGCAGCCGCACCGACCTCGATGGCGGTGGAGGCGACGTCGCCGGCGATGTCGGTCGCGGCGTCGATGACGAATTCGGCGGTGGCGCCGACCGCGCGGGAGACCACGTTGGTGGCGGTCCCGGCCACGCTCTCCAGGGCGGCCTCCGTCTTGGCGACGATATGGGTGATGGCGTCACCGGTGGTGGCGAAGAAGTAGAGCAAGTCCGTGCCCGCCTGGGTCGGGTCGGGCAGGGAATCGAAAGGGTTGAAGTAGAGCGATTCGGCGAGGCCCGGGTTGTCGGCGCTGCGTGTGCCGGAGCCGTCGTCGGTGGCGTCGCGGCGCGAGTCATCTCCAGCGGCGACGAGGATGTCGCCGATATTGAAGATCGGATCGTTGTCGTCGGCGGTCTCCAGGACGTCGATCGCCCAGCTGGTGGCGAACATCGGTTCACCGTCGGGGCCGTCGTAGCTGAGGCGCTCGTAGGTGAAGGGTTCGTCGGCGTTGATCGCCGGGGAAACGAGGTTCGTGCCCGCCGTGAATTTCACGTAGGTGTTGAAGTCGTCGATGAGGGTCTGGGTCGGTGCGTCGACGGTGCCGTTCACCTCGACGAACTCGGGCGTGACGGTGGCGCCGAGCATGTTGTGGTTCAGCCGGTGCTGTAGGCGGGCGATATCGGTCGCGGTGGGCAGCGTCGGGTCGATGTCCGCACCGCCGCCGCCGCCGTTCACGTAAAGGTAGGCCGACTGGACTTCGCTGCGGGTGCTGATGACCATCCCATCCTCCTCGATCACCTGATGGAAGGTGTACTGGATCTCGACGAAGCCTTGATAGCCGCGCTGGGCGGGGTCGGCATCGCCGGGCAGGTCCGAGGACAAACCCGGGACGAAGAGGAACTCGCCCGTGTCGGTGAAGGCCGCGCCGGTGAGCAGGTCGTCGAGCAGCAGGGTGCCGCCCAAGGTGGGGTCGAGGCCGGAGAGGCGGAACTCGACGCGTTCGGGGTCGGAGTCGTCGAGGTCGAGCGGTTCGGCGACGCCGAAGGGGTCGAGCACGAGGCCGGCGATCTCGAAGGCGTCCGATTCCGGCGCCCGCGAGCCCGGCCCGGGAAGGGCGGTGCCGGCGGCGAGCGCCGCCTCGCTGGCGCGCGAGCCGTGGCCGAAGTCGTGCAGGTCGATGAGTGCGGCGTCCGCGGTGTCGAGCGCGGGGCCGAAGCGGATGTTGTCGATGGTCACGCCCAGCGGCTGATCGCCGTCGATCTGGAATGTGAAGGTGTGCGAGTCCCCGCGGTCGCCCGCCGGAACATAGGCGGCATAGGTTTGATAGGTCGATCCGAGGTCGAGCGAGGGGATGGAGAGCAACTGGACGCTGCCGCCGTTGAGGTTGTCGCCTAGCTCGATGCTGACCGAAGTCGTGTCGCCGCCGACGGGACCGTTGATCGGGTGGGCGATGTCGAAGAAGATGGCTCCCGCACGCTCGGAGAAGAAGGTGAAGTTGTGGGTGCGGGCTGGGGTGCCTTGGTCGCCGGGGTAGTCGTTGGCCGCGTTGGTGAGGTAGAGGTAGGGATCGCTCTGGAGGAGGGTTCCCGTCCCCTCGAAATCGGTGGTCGAGCTGACCGTGCCGTCGCCGCTACCACCGTGGTGGGAGAACCCGGGGATGATGTTGCGCCCGTCGCCGCCGGCGCCGAAGGGGCGGCTGCCGTAGCCGGTGAGGTCGCCGTTGGCCACATCGAACACCGACCGCCCGGGCTCCCAGCGGCCGAAGGTGACGTCCGCGGGGGCGATCTCGAACAGCAGATCGGAGCCGCCAAAGTCGTCGATGATGCCGGTCTCTGGGGTGTGATAGTGGCTGCCGGGGTAATCGGAGGTGAAGGCGTTCAGGGCGGTGATGATCGCCGAACCGGAGAGGGCGACGGGGGCGAAGGCCGGGTTCAGCGCCGAGGCGAAAGAGGCAATGCTGCCATAGGCCGGGTGGTTCTCGATCTCGGCAAGGGCATCGATGGCGTTGGCGACCGTGCCGTTGTTCGCCTCCAGGCGGCCGCCGAGCGGCTTGCCCGGGACGACGGCCAGCGCGCCGTGGCGGTTGGTCGCGGGATCGGTGGAGAAGAAGCGCGGGTCGGGGCGGTCGAGGACGCCGTCGTGGCTGGAGTCCGGGTTGCGCAGGGCGTTGCCGTAGCGCGACCAGTGGTACCCGAAGGGGTCGTTGCTGCGGATCGTGTTGAGGTAGAAGTCCGACCAGACCAGCGAGTGGGCGGCGCCGGCGAGGCTGACCGGGGCGTAGAGGTCGGAGAGGTCGACGTTGAACGCGCCGGGGATCGGGCGCCCGTTGGGGTTGAGGCCGAAGAAGGAGTAGTTGGTCTGGAAATAGACGTCGGCGAACTCGACGTTCTCCCAGACCGCAGCGCCGTAGCCCTCGGGGACGGCCAGTTCGGCGTGGTTCTGCGACCCGTCGATCGGCAAGTCGAACTCGTCGAAGTCGTGTGGGTCGAGCAAGGTCATGTGATCGACCGGGACTCCGTAGGCGGCCAGCAGGCGCACCGCCTCCGAGGTGACCGCCGTGCCGAACGAGTGGCCGATGAAGTGGTAGGGGATGGCGTTGTCGGCGCCGGCGTCGAGATCGATCAGGCCGAGGCGCTCCAGCAGGGCGACCAGCGCTTCGCCCGCCGAGGTGCTCCAACGGGGGGAGGCCTCGTTCGATTCCGGCGCCCAGTCGAAGAGGAGGACGACCTCGAGCCCGTCGGCACCGTTCGCGGCTTGGACGATGCTGTTCGGGACGAAGACCGAATCGTTGGGGTCGATGCCGCCCTGTTCGCCTTGGTCGGGGACGTCGTAGTCGATCAACCAACCGCTGGTGCGCTGTTGGATCGCCAGGGCCAGCGGCATCAGCGAGTCGCCGGGCGAGACCGGGTCGGAGGGGTCTTGGAAGTAGCCGTAGAACGAGTCCTCGCCATTGAGCGGTTGGAAGCCGTGGGTGATGATCGTGACGCCGGCGATGCGGTTGGTGCCATCTGGCCCGCGGATGGCGGCGCCGACGGTCTCTGGGCTGATGTGGTTCAAGACGCCGGGAGACCAGTTGCCCAGCGCCGAGTCGTCCGGTTGGACGATGAGCTGGGTGGCGCGGACGAGGAGGGAATCCGAGCTGTCGAACACCGGCACCTGGATGCCGACCGAGCCGCCGATGGCGACGAAGCCATCGACCGAGGCGTTGGCGATGACGGCGCTGACCTCGGCGCCGAAGATGCCCTGGGCGGAGAGGGCGCCTTTGGCGGCGAGTTCGATCTTGAACGCGGTGCCGTTGCTGGCGTTCTCGAGCAGGCCGAAAATGGTGTCGCTGCGCGCTGTCAGCAGCCCGCCGGGGAGGCTGACCGGGACGACCAAGCCATAGATGGATTCCCATGTCGAGTCGCCGGCGAAGGGGATCATCAGGTCGCCGAGCGCGGCGGTGAACTGGCCGACGAGCGGTTGGGCGTCCCAGTCCGGGACGATCGAGGTGTCCGCGAACGGGGCGAGGAACTCGCTCATCGGCATTGCGGCCTCGATCTTGATGGTGCCCTCGAAGGAGACGCCTTGCTCCAGTTTGCCGCGCAGGAACTCGCCCAGGTTCTCGTTGATCTCGGGTTCGAACTTGCCGGTGATCGCGAGGCCGACGGTGAGCGGCGTCGCCGCATTGAAATTGCCGGGCAAGAGGTCGGAGACGGCGATCTCGACGTACTGTTCCACCTCGAACACGAAGGTGAGCACCGAGAGGCTGAAGGTGCGGGCGATCTTGATCTTGCCGGCGGAGAAGTCGGTGCCGACGAGGAAATTGCCGATGCCGGGCGACCAGACCACCTTGAGGGCGCCCGCGGCCTCCAGTGTCTTGATCTCGACGCCGATGCCCGGGACGGTGAGGCCGAGGTTGGCCTCGGCTTCCAAGCCGAGCGCCAGCTCGAGCTCCACCGCTGGGGTGAGGACCGTCTGCGCGAACCCGGTCAGCGCCCCGGCCACATTGAGCTGGGAATCGAGTTGGGCCAGGACGTGGGCGAAATTGTCGTTCGGGCCGTTCAACTCGCGGGCGGCGAACTCGAAGTCGACGAGGCCGGGGCCGTTGGGGGTCATCTCGTCGTCGTCGTAGTCGCCGTCGAAGAAGGGGAGGCCGGTGACGAAATCGATGAACTGCTGGACGTGCGATTCGGCGTCGAAATCGGCGCCGGGGGTGGCGATGAGCACCCCCTCGTCGCCGTTGCCGTCGACGAGCGAACCGGTGTCGCCGTCGGGGTCGACCAGGTCGATGAAGAGGAGGCTAGGGTTGAGATCCTGTTCGAAGGAGGGGGCGCGGACGGAATCGACGTAGAGCGTGTAGATTCCCGGGCCCGGCAAGGGGAAGACGGCGGAGAATGACTGCAGGCCCTCGGTGGTCGGGTTGAGGAAGAGGTCGTACTCGAGCTCGGGGAGTTCGGCGATGGTGAGCGTGCTGTCGCCGTCGATCGTCCATCCCGAATCGAGTTCGAACTCGATGTTGAGGATGTAGTCGCCGAGCGGAACCTGCGAGCCGGCCGAGATCGTGACGGTCAGTTCGAACAGCTCGTCGAGCCCGGCCGTGTAGCGATCGATCCCCAACACTTTTGTGTCGGGGTGGGCGACATCAAAGAGTTCCTGACCATCAAGAGCATCGTAATTTTCGGCATAGCCGAGCAAATGGGCGACCTCTTCGGCGACCACGTCGGCGAGGAGCGCCGAGGCCTCTGCGGTCGTGGTGGCGCCGTCGAGAACGACCTCCGAGAAGACGAGCGCGTCGTCGCTGCGGTCGCGGTTGCCGACGTCGACCTGCTCGGCCAGACCGCCGAAGGCACCCCACTGGCGGAAGGCGGAATCATCGCCACCGATATAAACCGTTGAGTGCGCCACATTGGCACCCGGGGAGGTGGTGGTGAAGGAGACGCCCATCGCGCCGAAGAGGGCATCGAGGTGGGCGAGGACGGCGCTTCGAATTGCGCTGTCGGGGTGGGTTCCAGCTGGCGAAAGGAGGCCGGAAGGGGCGCTGAAGCCTGGAACGGTGAGTCCACGAAGGGTTATCGAACCGTCGTAATCGACATCCGTGGCACCGTCAAAATTGAGGTAAACGATCTGACCTTCAAAGGCTTGCGGG
>JAUIGD010000352.1 GCA_030430255.1 Verrucomicrobiia bacterium | reverse complement strand
GCGCGATTTTTCGGAGCGGGCGATCGAGACGCTCCGCTCGGCGGATCTGATCGCCTGCGAAGACACCCGCCACAGTGGTGTGCTGTTCAAAGCGCACGGGATCGAGGGGCGGCGGGTCAGCTTGCACCAGCACAACGAGGCGGCCCGCACGGAGCAGGTCATCGAGGCTCTGGCTTCCGGGCGGCGGGTCGCGTATGTTTCCGATGCTGGGACACCGGGGGTCTCCGATCCGGGCGCTCGGCTCGTCCACCGCTGCGCTGCCGCCGGGTTCGAGGTGGAGGTGGTGCCCGGCCCGTCGGCCGTGACCACGGCACTGGCGGGATCGCGACCAAGAAGGGCGCGCGCCGCAACGAGTTGGAGGCGGCGCTGCAGCGGGTCGAGACCTGCGTGTTCTTCGATTCCCCCCACCGCATCGTCGCGACGCTGCAGATCTTGGCGGAGCTCGAACCCGACCGGCCGACCGTGGTGGCGAGGGAACTGACGAAAAAGTTCGAGGAGTTCCGTCGCGGCACCGCGGCCCAGTTGGCAGCGGCCTTCGATGGCCGGACCGTGAAGGGTGAGATCGTGCTCATGGTGGCCGGGGCCAAACTCGCGCCGTGGATGAAGCGGCGCGACTAGCCCGAATCGATCACCAAGCTCCGGGCTGCGGCTTGCCCTCGTTGATGCTGAGGGTGTTGGCGTGGTGACCGGCTCGGGCAGGATGTTCACCCAGCCGCTTCGCCTGTCCCTGCCGCCGCCTACTCAGCATCAACGATCGGCGGCGCCTCGCCTGCGGATGTGGTGATCGATCCGGGCTAGCCCGAATCGATCACCGAGCTTCGGGCTGCGGCTTGCGCTCTTTGATGCTGAGGGTGTTGGCGTGGTGACCGGCTCGGGCAGGGTGTTCACCCAGCCGCTTCGCCTGTCCCTTCCGCCGCCTACTCAGCGTCAACGAATGGCAGCGCCTCGCCTGCGAATGTGGTGATCGATCCGGGCTAGGAGCCTGATCCGAGCGTCGATCCCCGAACGGCGTGTCGCTCCCCCAGGCTCATCGTGGACACGATGAGAACGGCGCTGGTTTTCCGGGGGCGCTTACGCTAAGTATTTGGGCGTGAGAGCTTTCACGCGACCGATCCGATCCATCTCCACCGTCCCGATGCTGTGCGCCCTGGCGCTTGGCGCGGCCTTGCAGCAACCCCGGGCGGCGTGGGGCCAGGCGCTCGCCCCGCCGGCGGTCAAGAAGGCGCTGGAGTCGATGTTGAAAGAGGAGGAGGGGCGTGGGGGCAACGAGGAGCTGCTCGCGGGCTGCCGGTCGGTCCGCGAGGATTTGCAGCGCTTCGTCGAGGCGCATCGGCGGGCGCCTTGGGACGAGTTGGAGCCACATGCCTCGCTCGATTCGCCCGCCAAGCTCGGCGAGCGGATCGATCAGCTGAACACCGCGCGCACCGTGGATGAGCAGATCCGCCATCTCGCGGAGTTCCTGTTGCGCTATCCGGAGCACCCGGAGTTCGCCGCGCGGCTGTGGAACCTGGCCACCGCCGTGTCGCTGCGCGAACAGGTCGGGGCGCTGCCGATGTTCGACGCTCGATTGCTGCCGGTGTTGTTCCGATCGTTCGACCACTTGCCGCACTGGCACCCGGTCTATCTCGAGGGCAAGCTGCTCAGTGCACGCCACCACCACCACGCGGGCGAGTTCGGCGCCGAGGAGCGCGTGCTGCGCCAGTTGCTGGACGGCGACCTGCCGCCCCAGGTGCGGGTGGCCGCGCGCTCGTTGATGGGGCGTTGCCTCGAGGCGCAGGGGCGCTTCGGGGATGCGCTGGAGCTCTACGCGACCTTCGCCGACGAACTGGATGCTGAGCCCGCCGCGCACGATGCGCTCCTGCGCGCGGCGCTGATCGATCTCACCGAGGGGCGTCCGGGCAAGGCGAGGTCGCATGTGAAGCGCCTGGCCGCAGGCGATGCCTCGCTACGCAAGCTGGCCAGCAACGGGCCCGACATCGAGACCATGGTGGCGCTGGAGGAGGCGGGAGATCTGCTCGGATATTGGAAGGCGGCGGGGGAGTGGTGGCCGCAGTGGCTGGCGTTGCGTTCCCAACTGGGCCGGGAACCCCTCGACGCCGCGGCGGCGCTCCCGGACTTCGCGCGCTCGCGCCTGGTCGCTCCCGAGCTGGCGGCGGCGCTGGTGGGGGGCGATGAGGAGGGCTTTTACAACGCGCTCGACGCGATGCTGGCGGCGCTCCGCTGCAGCCCGTCGATGGTGGCCGAGGCCGGCATGGCGCTGACCTTCCTGGTCCCGAGCCTCACCGACGAACAACAGCAGGAGGTGCACGAGTTCATCCTCACCGCGTTCGCGGCGATCCCGGAAGCGCCCGAGCGCTTGCGCCGGCATGCGCGGCTCTATCTGACCTTGGCCTACTCGGAGACGGGGCGGCCTGCGGAGGCCCTGGAGGTCGCCGAGGCTTTCCGCGCCGCCGACGTCGGCGACGACGAGCTGAGCGAGACGATGCTTCGCCTCTGGACGCACCTCCGCCTCGAGGAAGGGGGCGACCTCGAGGAGCCGCGGGCCGAGCTCGAGGCGATCCTGCGCGGCGGCCGGGTGGCGCTTCAAAACCGCCCGCAGACAGCGCTCTACCTGGCGCGCATCTACGCGGAACTCGGTCTGGAGGAAGAGGAGGAGGCGCTCTTGGAGCGCGAGCTGCGGCGCTCGGAGACGCAGGCAAACGCGGCGATCGCGGCGGGCTTCACCCGGCGCCTGCGCGAGCTTCAGGGGCGAGGGGAAGGGGAGGAGCTCGCCGCGGCGGTCGCCGAATGGCGCAGCGAGCACGCGCCCGGCTGGTTGCGCTTCGCCTTGCCCGATGGCCTCGAATCCGAAAAGCTGGGCGACAAGGAAGTGCTGGAAGTGCTCTCGGAGCCGGAGGCCGCGGGCCTCGGGGACGAGGAGCGGCTGGCCTTTGAACTCGCGGTCGCCGAGGCGGGCGACATCCCGACCCGCTTGCGCGAGCGGGCGTTCCAGTCGGCGTTCCTCGTGCTCCACTCGGAGGTGAGCCGCCACTCCGAGGCGCGCAAGATGCTGCGCGACGTGCTGCGCGACGAACGGTTCTCAGAGACCCTGCGGCAGTATCTGCTCGTCTACTCGCTGGACGATGCGCTGGCCCGCGGCCGCAAGCGGGAGATCACCGAGGCCTTGACGCACCCGCTGTTCGACACGGAGAACCCCCGGCTCGCCGAGGCGGCGGAGGCCTTCGGCCGCTTCGCGTCGACCGACCTCGACGACCCGGAGGCGCTGATGGAGTGCTACCGTGCCGTCGCTGAGGGCGGGCTCACGGGCTCGGAGATGTCGGTGGTCGGGAAACTGTTCGAGCGGCTGTTGGCGGTGGGCGCCTTCGACGAGGCGGATGCCCTGCGCGGCGACATCGAAGATTGGGAGCTGGGGGCAGACGTCGAACAGGACAAGGCGGGCCTGCGCCTCGCATTCCTGCGCGCAGCGAAGGCGGCGCGGGCCGCCGCCCCGTTCGGGGAGGCGATGCGCGCGCTCGTCGAGAGATCCGTCCCGGCGGATCTCGCCCCGCCGCCTCCCGGCTGGATGGATTACCGCGAGGCGCTCGACCTGCGGCGCTTCGCCGATCGCGATGCGCTGGGGTTGCTGCTACAGCGGGCGCGCGGGGCCGATCTGATCGTCTCCCCGCGCTTCTGGGGGGAGCTCGCCGAGCTGCTGCCGCGCGATGCGGAGCAGGTGGAGTTCGCCTTCGCCTACCTCGATGCGGTGTTCGATGCCGAGTTGGCCGACATCGACCGATCGTTCGCGGTGTTCGGCGCGCCGTCGGTCGTGGACACCGACGACCCGGCGCAGCTGGAACGCCTGCTCGCGCTCTTCGACCGCCACCGCGACCCGCAGGCCGCGCCATTCACCCACGCGGCCATGCGGGTGGTCGAGGTGCAGTCGCGCGACTTGCGCGCGGGCAAAGTCGTCGATCTCGACTCCGAATGGGGCGGCCTCGAACACCCGGCTCTGGCGAATGTCGTGCCCTCGGCGAGGTTGCGCGCGCTGATGGCGAGGCGCGACGTCGCGACTTTGCGGAGCCTGCTCGAAGCGATGCCGGCCGACCGCCTTCTGGCACCCGAGTTGATCGACCTGAGCTGGCCGGCGCTGAGGATGGTCGGGCTCGATGACGAAGCCGAACTCGCCGGTGAAGCGGCGGCGCACCTGGCGGTCGATTCCCTGCCGACCGCAGCGCGGACGCTCGACTTCGGGCTCATCCATCTGATCTACGACGTGGCGGAACGCGCCGGGCAGCCGGGGCTGATTCCCGCCGGGTGGTTCGAGTATCTCGACGCCGAGGTCGAGGCGGAGCGGGACCGCTACTCGTTGCGGATCCGTCAGGCCGAACTGCTCGATGACTCGGAGGAGGTCGCCCGGTGGGCGGGCAAGGCGGTGCAGGAGTTTCCGACCTACTACAATTACTACCGGCCTTACGGCGAAGCGTTGGCGCGCTTGGGCAAGGACGAGGCGGCGATCGCAGCGCTTGAAGTCTACACCCGCTACAGCAAGGACGAGGTCGAGTGGCAGGATGCCGTCGAGTTGCTGGACACGTTGCGTGAGGAGTGATCGGGGACGGTGGGAGGCCGCGGCTCCGGCGCCCTGCGGAACTCGATTTCCCCCTTGCCTTTTAGTTAAGATTCCCGAAGTATCGGATCCCGGCGGAGTCGCCGGATCGCTCCCGGATGGCCAAGAAGAAAGCTGCCAAAAAGATCGTCAAAAAGAAGGTATTGCGCAAGATCCCGACCAAGAAGCGGGTGAGGCGCAAGGTGCCCACAAAGCGCCCGCACGGAGCCGGAGAACCGGCGGAGGCCGATCAGGCGCAGCTCCTCGATGGGGGCTCCGGCGGTGCAAGCGGGGCGCCGAAACCGAAGCGCAAGCGGGCGGCAAGCAAGGGGGGCTCGGGCAAGCGGGCGGAGCAGAGCGAACTGCCTGAAGCTGGGGATGGCGAGCTGCTGCTCGGCCTCGACGACGGCGGCGCTGGCGGTGGCGGCGGGGATCCCCCGGACGGAGTCAGCGCAGCGGGCGGGGACGCGGGCGGGGAAGATGAAGGCGACGGTGGGAAGGCGGAGGTCGTCCACATCGACGACATGTATGCCGACTGGTTCATCGACTACGCCAGCTACGTGATCCTGGAGCGTGCGGTGCCGAGCGTTTTCGACGGCCTCAAACCGGTGCAGCGCCGCATCCTGCACTCGCTGAAGGAGAAGGACGACGGCCGCTACAACAAGGTGGCGAACATCGTCGGCCACACCATGCAATACCACCCGCATGGTGACGCCTCGATCGCCGACGCGCTGGTGGTGATGGGGCAGAAAGACCTCCTCATCGACACCCAGGGCAACTGGGGCAACATCCTCACCGGCGACCGTGCCGCGGCGCCCCGATACATCGAGGCGCGGTTGTCGAAATTCGCGCTCGAGGTCGCCTTCAACGGCAAGACCACCGAGTGGGCCGCCTCCTACGACGGCCGCAACAAGGAGCCGGTCAACCTGCCGATGAAGTTCCCGCTGCTGCTCGCCCAGGGGGCAGAGGGGATCGCGGTCGGGCTGGCTTGCAAGATCTTGCCGCACAACTTCAACGAGCTGATCGACGGCTGCATTTTGGCGCTGCGGAAGAGGAAGACGAACATCTTGCCCGACTTCCCGACCGGGGGCGTGATGGACGCTTCGGCCTACAACGCCGGCCTGCGCGGTGGGCGGGTGCGGGTGCGGGCGCGCATCGAGCAGGTGCCGAAGAAGCGCACCCTGCGCATCACCGAGATCCCTTTCGGCACCACCGCCGGGGCGCTGATGGAGAACATCGTGGCCGCCAACGAGAAGGGGAAGATCAAGATCTCGAAGATCGAGGACATCACCGCCGAAAAGGTCGAGATCATCATCCACCTGCCGGCGGGGCTCGAGCCGGAGGTGGCCATCGAGGCGCTCTACGCCTTCACCGATTGCGAGGTCTCGATCTCGCCGAACGCCTGCGTCATCGAGGACAACAAGCCGCGCTTCTACGACGTCAACGAACTGCTCAAGCGGTCGGCCTTCCACACCAAAGACCTGCTGGAGTGGGAGCTGAAGATCCGCCTCGGCGAACTGCAGGACAAGTGGCACTTCAGCTCGTTGGAGAAGATCTTCATCGAGAACCGCATCTACCGGCGCATCGAGGAGTGCACGACTTGGGAATCGGTCATCGAGGAGATCTGGATCGGCCTGAAGCCCTTCCTCGGCCTGCTGCGCCGGGAGGTCACCGACGACGACGTCGTGCGCCTCACGGAGATCAAGATCAAACGCATCTCGAAGTACGACTCCTTCAAGGCGGACGAATACATCAAGGGCATCGAGGACCAGATCGCCGAGACCGAGCACCACCTCCGCAACCTGACCCGCTACGCGATCCGCTACTTCAAGAACCTCAAGGACAAGTTCGGCAAAGGGCGCGAGCGCAAGACCGAGGTCTACGGGATCGGGTTCAAACCCGAGGTCGAGGCGGACGCCGGCGCCGAGTTGGGGAGTTTCGAGAAGGTCGCCGCGCGCGATGTCGCGATCGCCACCGACACGCTCTACCTGAACGCCAAGGACGGCTTCGTCGGCTACGGCATCAAACGCGACGGCAAGCCGCTCGAGAAGTGCTCGCGCATGGACGACGTCATCGTCTTCGGCAAAGAGGGGACGATGCAGGTGTCGAAGGTCGCCGAGAAGACCTACGTCGGGAAGAACCCGGAGCACGTGGCGATCTTCCGCAAGGAGGA
>JAUIGD010000351.1 GCA_030430255.1 Verrucomicrobiia bacterium | reverse complement strand
GTTCCTGGCGCTTCCGCTCGCGGCCGGCCATCCCGCCCACCGCCAGGCCCTCGCGGCTCTGCAAGAAGGAGAGCATGTCGTTGTCCGAATTCACGGCGTCTGGGTTGAGCACCGATTTGAAGAGTTCAGCCCGCGCCGTCTCTGGGTCGGCGTAGCAGTAGTTGCGGGTCTGGGGCGCGGGTGCGGAGTAGCCCGAGACGATGCCGGTGCGGCCCCCGGCGAAGGACAGCTCGACGTGGCCGAAGGGCGAGGGGTAAAGCTTCGCCAGTTCGAAGTCCACGGTGGTGCGCTTGATGGCGCTCAGCGTGTTGCGGTTCGATTTGAAGCAGCCCATGACCGAGGAGAACGAGAAATGGACGTTCTCGCTCATCTTGGCGGAGAGCCCCTGCAAGATGGTCATGTCCCCCTTGTGCCCATCCAGCCCACGGAGCCACGCCGGCAGCTCGAGGGTGTCGAGGTCGGCCTCGAAGGGCTGCTTGTCCGCGTCGAGCTTCTCCTGCCGCGCGCCGAGGTTGAGCGGCGCGGTCTCGAGGGGGCGGAGCCCGCTCGACTTGCGGATGAAGACGAAGCGTTTCGGGATGCCGCCGGACGCGGCCGGTGCCGCGAAGGCTTGGTGGAAGGCGGGGGCGAGCGCCATGGCGCCGGCGCCGAGCGCGTGGGTCTTCAAAAAGTGCCTGCGGTGGATCATGGATTGGTGGCGTTGGGCTCAGCCGCCGATCGGCTTGCGGTAGATGAAGGAGTCAGAGGTCAGCAACGAGACGACCACGGCCTCGAAACTGCCCCCACTCTGCACATACGCCCGCTCGGCGTCGATCAGCGTTTTCGAGTCGGAGAGGGACTCGTTGCGCCCCATGAAGTAGCGGAACGCGTGGCGGATGAAGGACTGGCGAACGCGGCGCGAGTTCTGCAACCGGGCCGCGAGGTCGACCGCGTCCTCCAGCGGGCCGTCGAGCGATGCATCACCGGTGCCGTCCAGGTGGCCGCGCGAATCCACCGGCAGCGTCCTGTAGACGTCGCGCAGATCGACCAGGTGGTTGCGGTCCTCGGCCTCGTCCGGCCGCTTCTCGACCAGGTGCTCAGGGTACTCGAGCGCTTCCTCCGTGCGAAAGCGGCCGAAGTCGTCGTAGCGCTCGAAGGCGTAGCCGAGCGGGTTCATCCGCTCGTGGCAATGCCAGCAGGCCTGGGTTTCCGTGGCGCGCGCCAGCCGTTCGCGCAGCGTGGCGCCGTGGTCCTCCGGGATCGAGGCATCGACGGTGATGGGCACCTCCGGGACGGTGCCCGCGAGGAGTTTCTCGCGCACGAACTTGCCGCGGTGCACCGGGTCGGTCTCGGTATTCAACGCGAAGGCGATCAGCCAGGCGGGATGGGTCAGCATCCCCTTGCGGTTCGGCACCGCCATCGGCTGCTCGGGCGACCAGTGCCAGTCGTCTTTGCGATAACCCCAGAGCTTGGCGACGTTCTCACCCGGCATGTAGTCCGAACCGTAGCCGCGGTAGAGGTCGAAGGGGGCGGCGTGCCGCTGGCCCTTGTCGAGGCGGGCGGTGATGGAGGTGAGCGACTTCTTGAACAGCTTGAGGCCGTCGCCCTGGTGGTTGCCGGCCTTGAGGTTGTCGGGGTTGATGCTGCGCATCGGTTCGGCGCGCAAGAACTCGCGGTGCTGCTCGAGCTCCGGATAGCCGAAGTCCTCCCAGCCCTTGTCCTCGAAGTAGGCGTAGATGCGGCCGATGCGGTCGGAGATCTCGCGCATCCGATCGTTGTCGCCATCGTGGAAGACATAGAACTTCTCGGTGCCGATCAACTGCTCGAAGACGTCGCGGTCCGCCTCCAGGATGTGCTCGACGAGGCGATCCGCCTCGTTGACGACGCGGTCGGTGGCCTGGCCGAGGCGGTCGCCCCCGAAGCGTTTCTCGTCCTTGAAGATCTCGAGCGCGGCGGGATAGCCGAAGAACTCCCGGAAGAAACGCAGGGTGCGGACCGGCAGGTCGGTGACGTTGTCCGCGAGGTTCCGGTCTTCGAGGATGGGGTCGATGATGGTGTGGACATCGCGCCGCGCGAGGATGCGCCTCACCTCGCGTTCGTAGTCGTCGCGGGTGTTCAGCCTCCCCTCCCCCGCGGCCGCCGCCAGCTCCGGGTCAGGGCTCTGGTCGGTGAGCGCGTAGGCGATGGCGTAACTGGCATCGCGCGGGGACATCATCCGGCGCCCGTGTTCGTCGGCGGGGCCGGCGCCGAACTCGCTGCGGTAGGCGAACTCGGACGAGAGCAGGAAAGTCTGGATGAGTTTCTGCACGGCACGGCGGCGGCCGAGCTTGCCGACATAGGTGCGGGCGAGTTCGACGTAGTCCGCGGACTCCTCGGGGGTGGGCGGGCGCTCGAGGAGCAAGAGGGAAAGCTGCCCGGCTAGCTCCGCCAGCAGTCCGGTCGAGGGCGGGCCGGCGTCGATGCGTTCCTGCTCGAAGGATCTCTCCCAGCCGGCCACGCACTTGCCGATGATGTCGCCGTAGAAGTCGCCCTCTGCCCGATGCTCGAGCAGGGCCTCGCGGACGGCCTCCATCTCCGCTCCGGGGAGAGGCTCATAGGGTGTCCTCTTGATCTTCCTGCCGTTGGTTTCGGCGATCTCGCGGAAGTCTGGCACGTACTCGCGCAGCAGCGCCATGCGGCTCTGGATGGTGCGCTCGTGATCGCCGCGGTAGTACCAGATGCGCTCGCAATGCTCCCTGAATTCGTCATCGCTGAGGTGGGCGAAGGCGGGGTCCGACAGGGTGTGGTAGACGAGCTTGTCCGCGCCGAGGCTCTTGAGCATGTTGGTGGACACGTTCATCGGCGCCCGCTTGTATCGCTCCCCCTCGGCGAGTTCGGGCAGCGGAGGGAGGGCGACGGGGACGAAGTCCGGCAGGAGCCCGCGGTGCCGGTCGCCGTGGACCTCTTCGCAGGCGCGCTCGATGTGGCTCTCGAGGAACTCGCGCCGGGAGGCCAGCGTTTTCATGTGGGCCTCCTCCATCGCGAGGATCTCGGCAACGGCGGGGAGGTAGCGACCGCCGCGTTTCGGCACATGGATATCGGTGATGTATTCCGCGACGGCCTGCGCGTTGGTCAGCATGCTGGAGAGGTGGCCGCCGGTCAGATCCTCGATGGCGTAGTAGCGGACGCCGGAGGTCTTCGGCAGGAGGAAGGGGTTGGCGAGCGAGACGCCCGGGAGGCGTTTGCTCCCGGCGGCGGCGACCTCGCCGGTGCCCTTCCGCGCTTTGGGCCGGTGCTCGAGGATGCGCGCGAACTTGGCGTTGAAGATGTATTCGCTGATCAGCCAGCGGCGGTCGGTCGTGAAGGCGGGGACGCCCGCGAACTCCCCCGAGAAAAGTTTCTCGTGATCCACATAGTTACCGTACTCCGGCTTCTGGAGTTTGCCCTCGAGGGTGGAGGCGCCGTACTCGGCGAGTTCGGCGGAGGCGGCGGCGAGGATCGCCGCGCGTTCGGCGTCGCCCGGACGCTCCTCGTCGGCCGGCGGCATGCGGTCGAAGTACACCTGCTCCTGGATGCGATTGAGGAGGTCGAGACGCTTGGGGAGATCGACTTCGGCGAGGTCGTCGAGGCGGATATCGCCTCGTTGAACTGCGTCGTCGTGGCAGCCGTAGCAGCGGTTGGCGAGGATGGCTTCGGTCTCGCTGGACAGGCGGAGAGGGGCGGGGTCGCCCACGATCTCCGATCCGGACGCGCTGCCGCTCCATGCGGCGAAGAGAGGGACAAGCGCGCCCACAGCGGCGCGGATTCTATGATTCGCGGTCGGTCGGAGGGTCATGCGCACGCTCGATGGGGCGCTTCGTGGTTCGCCGTCGGCCGTCGCCGGAAGCCCGTCGGGGGCGTCTCTGCGCGGCGGACTCTCCCGCACCGCCAGCCACGCGGTTGAGGGCCGGACCGTCACCCCTGCGGCGCCACTGGCTGTTCCCGCGCCACCCCAAGACGCCGCTCGGTTTCCGCGCGCAGGCCCGCGTCGGTGATCCGCTCCGCCCAGGCGATCGCCGCCTCGCGGTCGTCGCGCGCCGCCGACAGCGCGTAGTCCTGCACCGCCTCGTCATACAGGGGACCCAGTTCCTGCCCGGCCAACCACTGGCCCGCCGCAGCGAAGTCCTCGCGCAAGTAGTCCTCGAACCGCTCCCCGATCGCGTGCCGCCTGCCGCCCACCTCGTCGGGTAGGGAGGCGAGCCACTCGATGCTCCCCTCGACCGAATCGCCAGCCCTGCGCGCCGCCCGCTCCAGCGCGCCGGCGGAGACATACGGCTCCCCTGCCCGCTCCTCGATCCACGCCCGTGCCGCCTCGACATCTTCGGCCGCCAGCCGGTCGAGCACCATCCCCGTCGCGTAGGTTTTGTACGACAACAGATCGCTGTAGCCCTCCGCCGTGTGGTCGATCCCCTCCAGCCAGGCCACCATCCCGTCGACCCCGCGCTCCGCGAAGATCCGCTCGCCGAGAAACTCAAGTTGGCGCCCGCGCGCGTTGCTCTTCTCGTTCTGCTCCGCATAGGCGATCGCACCGTCCAGGTCGGTGCGCGCCACCTCCCGCATCACCCCGTAATGCAACCAAGGCCGCGCGCCATCGTCCTCGTACACCTCCACGAACGCCATCGCTGCCGCCGGGTCGACCGCCGCCCATCCGGCCACCGCCGAGCCACCGCCCATCCGGTCGCGCCGCGCCGACTTCGGATCCATCAGATAGGTCATCGCATCGCCCCCGGAGACACGCCCCCACGCGTAAAGGAACTCGCGAAATTCCCGGTCGGTCTCATCGTCGCGCGGCGCCCCCTCGAACGCCGCCAGCACTCCGGGGACCTGCTCGGCCCGCAGCGAGGCCAACACCGCGGCCATCTGGCTCTTGCGCAGGAGCGGATCGCGCTGCGCCAAGATGCTCTCCACCCGCAACTGCACGGCTTCCTGGGTCGCCGCCTCCCCTACCGGCAAAGCCGCCCCCGGCACCAGAGCCGCTTCCCGCGCCCCCTTGTCGCCATCCGCACCGACGAGGAACGACGGACCGGAAGCCGTGACGGCACCGCCGGCGTCCGCGCCCAGCGCCTGCTCGCCCCCCTGCCCCACGCTCGACTTCCCCACGAAATACGCGCCCGCCGCCAGCGCGGCCCAAGCGGAATGAACGACCAGCGGTTTGACGATCTTGGACATGGCGCAGAACCACGCCCACGAACCCCGGAAAATCAATCGCCTCCGCCCCCTCCCTCCCCGCCGCGTTTGCGAGGCTGCCCCGCGCCTGCTATATCGCCCCGCCACACGACCGAACATGCGCAAAGCCGTCATCATCCCGTCCTACAAAGCCGCCGACACGCTCCCCGACGTCATCGCCACCCTCCCCGACGCACTGCCCGCGGGCGGCGGGATCGCCATCATCGTCCACGATTGCTCCCCCGACCGCACCGGCGAGGTCGCCGACGACCTGGCCCGCTCCCACCCCCACGTCGAGGTCGTCCACCACGAACAGAACCGCGGCTACGGCGGCGCGCTCAAGTACGGCCTCGCCCGCGGCTACGAACTCGGGTTCGACGTCTTCCCCGTCGTCCACTCCGACGGCCAATACGCCCCCCACCTCGCGCTCGAACTCTGCAGGCCGATCGAGGCCGGTGAGACCGAGATCGTCCAGGGTTCGCGCATGAGAGGCGGCGGCGCCAAGGAGGCGATGCCCTACTGGACCCGCTACCTCCCCAACCGGATCCTCACCACGATCGAGAACGCGGCCTTCGGCACGCGCGTCGCCGAGTTTCACTCCGGCTACATGGTCTTCTCGCGGCGCCTGCTCGAGATGGTCCCCTATCGGGACCTGCAGGACAACTACAACTTCGACGCCGAGATGATGATCATGGCACACCTCTGCGGGATCCCCATCGTCGAGCACCCCATCCCCACCAAATACGACGACACCACGTCCAGCCTGCGCCCGGTCCCGTACGGTCTCAACGTCCTGCGCATGATCTGGCGGCACCAGATGGGCCACTACCGCAAGCTCCTCGACGACCACACCGCCGCGACCGGCCAACACGGCATCGGCACCTGAGCGAAAGTGGCGGAGGTCTCCAACCTCCGAGCCGAGTAAAGCCCCCCGTCGCAATTTGCAGGCGCCCGAGTCCGCAAGCCCTCAACCACCCCACGCCTCCCATGATCAGCCGCGCGTCCGCAGCGCTCCGCCGCATCCCCGCGCGCGCTTGGCTCTACTTCGTCCCCCTCGCCGGCGCCGCAATGGGCTTGGTCACCTACCTCGCCGACGCCCCGCTGCCGTGGGAGGAGGGGGTCGCCGCGCGGGAAGCGGCAGGCAAGGCCATCAAACCCATTCACTTCGGCATCACCGGGCTTTGGTACGGCGCTTGGGGCGGCCTGGTGCTTTTGGCGATGGTCGCCGCCCTCGGCCCGCTGGCGACGCGCAAACTCAGTCCGGCCTTCAGCCGCCGGTCCGCCGGCCTCGGACGCCAATCCGCCCCGACCTTCGCCGTGTTCGCGCTCGGCGCCATCGCGATCGCCGCCTTCGAGATGGCGCCGCGCCTCGACAGCAGCCTCTGGGGCGACGAGGACTACACGGTCCGCCGCAGCATCGTCGGCCAGTGGGAGCGCAACGCCGAGGACGAACTCTGGTTCCGCGAAACGACCTGGTGGGACACCCTGTTCGCCTACCGGACCCCCAACAACCACGTCCTCTTCAGCATCCTCGCGCGCCTCTCCCACGGCGGATACGACCACGGAGGGGCACCGGAGAAATTGCATTTCGACGAGACCCGCCTGCGCCTGCCCGCCTTCCTGTTCGGGCTCGCCGCAGTCCCCATGCTCGGCTA
>JAUIGD010000011.1 GCA_030430255.1 Verrucomicrobiia bacterium | reverse complement strand
ATCGTCGATGCGGTCGCCGCCCCCCAGCCGAGCCCGCGCAGCGCGGCGGCGAGCTCGCGGTCGGCGACCCCGGGCTTGAGGTGCGCGGTGTAGCATTCGAGCAGGCGGCCGGTCTCGGCGCCGCGCTCTAGCAAATCGATGGGTTGAATCCCTCGGCAGGGCTCGACGCGCACCCGCAGCGATCCGCCGCCCGCCGGCGCGAAGCCTGGGCGTTCGACTTCCAACTCGGCGCGGGCGCCCATTTTGGCGAGCTGCGGCAGGTAGCAGCGCGAGAGGAACTCCGCCGGGGGAGCCATCGGGTTGTGGGTGCCTCCCTCGAGGTGGAGGGTCGCGCCCTGGCCCGCCGACCAGAGGGCGGGAAGGAGGGTCTGCGCGAGCAAGGTCGTGCTGCCGGCCGTGCCGATGGCGAAGTGGTAGTCGCCGCCGTTCACCTCGCCGGGGGTGAATTGGAGATCCTGCGAGCCGAGCTCCGCGCCGCGCGCCTCGCCGCCGCCGATCGCCTCGGCGGCGTTGACGCAGGTGAGGTGCTGGCGCATGAGGCCCGGCTTCGGCCGTCTGCCGCGGATGTGGGCGATGCGGAACGGTTTGCGCGTCGCCAGCGAGAGCGAGAGGGCGCTGCGGAGGATTTGGCCGCCGCCTTGGGAGCCGTCGAGGGTGAGCATCGGGTGTGGGAAGGTATGCTGGAGGCGTGGGCGAAGGCGGGAGGCACGGCCTCCCGCCTTCGCGGGTGGTGTTCAGTCGTCGGCCTTGCTGGCATCCTTGATGACGAAGCGGGCGTCGAGCTTGGCGACCTGATGCGCGAGGCCGGCGGACTCGACGCTGCGCAGCACTTCGTTGAAGTCCTTGTAGGCGTCTGGTGCCTCGTCGCGCGGGTAGGCGCGGCAGTTGCTGAGGATGTCCGCCTCGTCCAATTCGCGATCGACCGTCTTCTGGTCGAGTTCGCGGAAGGCGTGCTTGCGGCCCATCTGGCGCCCGGCGCCGTGGTTCACCGAGTAGCAGCTCTGCGCGGCGCCCGGCAGCGCGGCCATCACCGCCGAGCCGTCGCGCGGGTTGCCGGGCAGCAGGATGGGGTGGCCGGTGCCGGCGAAGGGGGTGTCGCGGAGCTCGTGGTGCCCGGCCGGGAGGGCGCGCGTGGCGCCCTTGCGGTGCACCCACTGGGGCTTGTTATCGACGATCTCCTCGCGGGCGATGTTGTGGCTGATGAAGTAGACCAGGCGGCCGGTCGTGCCGGGGATGACCTCCTGGAAGGCCTCCAGCACCAGCGCGTTGATCAGCAGGTGGTTCACCGTCGCGAAGTTGGCGCCGAGCGCCATGTCGTCGAGATAGGCGTCGGCCTCCGGAGTCCCGAGCGGCGCGTAGACGAGCTGCCGGTCGTCGGCCGGGTACGGCGTGTTCCAACGCACGAAGTGCTCCTGCAGCGAGCGGAACTGGCCGGCGGCCAGGTCGTGCCCGAAGCCGCGCGAGCCGCAGTGCGAGAGGAAGGCGACGTGCCCGTCTCGCAGGCCGAAGACTTCCGCCCTTGCCTTCGCGTCGGCGTCGTCCGCGACCGAGACCCGCTCGGCTTCGCCGAAGTGGTTGCCGCCCCCGTAGGAACCGAACTGTGCCACTTTGCTCCCGAAGCGGGTCGCGTAGCCCTTGTTCAACATGCGCTCCAGGCGTTCCTCAAGCGCGCTCTGCGTGCCGTCGTGGCCCCAGTGGTGGCTGTCCTCGCAACGCTCCGCCCACTCCGGCGGGATGCCGAGCGCCTCGCACACCTCGCGCGATGCGCCCTGCGTGACGGCGCGGCGGCCGAGGGCCTCGCCGACCTTGCGCGCCTTGCTCACCGAACGCTGCCCCTTGCCGGCGCCGGTCGGCGTGCGGGCGCAGATGGCGTTGATCAGCTCGCGGCGCGTGCGCTTGTCATCGATCGCCGCGTCCTCGAGGTCGAGCTGGAGCAGCGACATCGAGCATTTGATATCGACGCCGACCGGGCCGGGGTAGATGTGCGTCGGCGAGGCCATCACGCAGCCGACCGGGGCGCCGTAGCCGGCGTGGGCGTCGGGGTTGAGCACCAGTTCGGTGACGCCGGGCGCGGAGCGTGAGTTCTGCGCCTGCTTGAGGCAGGTCGAGTCGAATCCCGCACGGATCGCCTCGGTGCCGATCACGGTGATCGGCTTGCCTTGATTGTCCCGGGCGGGCAGGAGACCGGTCGCTTCGCCGGTCGCGTGGATGGTGGGTTGTTCTGGCATCTTCTCTCTTTCGGTTTGGATGATGGCAGACCCTTTCGCAGGGCGGATGCCAGGTTTTGATCGACGAGCAAAATGAATCTCATAACAGCCTCATCGTAAAAATGTTATGAGAATAAAGATTTCGGCAATGAGCCTGTACGAGGCTCCGAAGTTCTCCGAGAAAATATCTCAATGTATCGGAGAATAGACCGATGAATCATCGCAAAACTGTCGTGCTGGGCTTTCTCGGCACCAACCTCGACCGGGGTGAGGGTGCGGGGCGCTGGGAGAAGTGGCGTCCCTCCGTCGCGCTCTGTGCGGCCGAGGAGTTCACGGTCGGGCGCTTCGAACTGTTGATCGACCCGGCCCACCGACGGCTCGCCGAGCAGGTCGCGGACGACATCCGGCAGCTGTCGCCGGAGACCGAGGTGCGGTTCCACGAGATCCCGCTGCGGGATCCTTGGGACTTCGCCGATGTCTACGAGGCGCTGCATGCGTTCTGCGCGAGCTACCGCTTCGACCGTTCCCGCGAGGACTACCTCGTGCACATGACGACCGGAACCCATGTGGCGCAGATCTGTCTGTTTTTGTTAGTGGAGGCCAGTTTCATCCCGGGGCGACTGGTGCAGACGGGGCCGTCGAAGGGCAGGGGGGCGCGGCGCGACGGCGGCACCGGCGCGGCGGTGGTCGCCGGCACGCGGCAGGTGATCGATCTCGACCTCTCCAAATACGACCGGCTGGCGACGCGCTTCGAGGTCGAGGCCGAGCGGGCGCGCGACTTCCTCCGCAGCGGGATCGCGACCCGCAACCGCGCGTTCAATGCTTTGATCGAGGAGATCGAGGTGGTGGCCCTGCGTTCGCGCGCGCCGATCTTGCTCACCGGCCCGACCGGGGCGGGCAAGTCGCAGCTCGCGCGGCGCATCTACGAGCTGCGGCAGGACCGCTGCGGGCTGGACGGGGCGTTCGTCGAGGTGAACTGCGCGACGCTGCGCGGCGACACGGCGGCGAGCGCGCTGTTCGGGCATCGCAAGGGCGCGTTCACCGGCGCCGGGGCGGACCGGCCGGGGCTGCTGCGCGAGGCCGACGGCGGCATGCTGTTCCTCGACGAGATCGGCGAGCTCGGGGCGGACGAGCAGGCGATGCTGCTGCGCGCGCTGGAGGAGGGGACGTTTCTCCCGGTGGGTGCCGACCGGCCGGCGCGCAGCCGCTTCCAACTGATCGCCGGCACGAACCGCGACCTCGCGGCAGCGACGGCCGAGGGGGCGTTCCGCGAGGACCTGCTGGCGCGCATCAACCTGTGGAGCTTCGCCCTGCCGGCCTTGGCCGAGCGCCGGGAGGACATCGCGCCGAACCTCGACTACGAGCTGCGCCGCTTCGCCGAGCGCGAGGGGCGGGCGGCGGGGTTCAACAAGGAGGCGCGCGCGGCCTTCCTGCGTTTCGCCGAGGCGCCGGACGCGGCCTGGCGGGGCAACTTCCGCGACCTCAACGCCGCCGTCACGCGCATGGCGACGCTCGCCCCACGCGGGCGCATCCGCCGCGACGAGGTGGAGGCGGAAGTGGCGCGGTTGCGCGCGTCCTGGCAGCGGCCCGCGAGCGGCCGGGAGGTGGTCGGTGACCTCGCGGCGCTGGAGGAGGTGTTGTCCGCGGAGGCGATCGCGGCCATCGACCCCTTCGACCGCGTGCAGCTCGACTACGTGCTGCGCGTCTGCAAGCGGAGCAAGACGGCGAGCGAAGCCGGCCGCGAGCTGTTCGAGGTGTCGCGGGCGCAGCGCGAGACGAAGAACGACTCGGACCGGGTGCGGAAGTACCTGGCTCGCTTCGGGTTGAGCTTTGGGGCTTTGTGAGGGTGGGGGCTGCGATGGGTTTGGTGCCCGCGAAGAGCGCGGAGTTATTGGGAGGGCGGGGTGGTTGGGTTTGCCCGTGGCGTGATTGGCGGTTCGGGGGCGCTGCCGGGTAGTCGCGGCGGAGTCGGAGCTCCGCCCTCCAGGGGGATCGGGCGCCTTGCCTCGGGTGAGGTGGTGGGCGTAGAGTCTGTCCATGCGACGCCGTCATTTTGTCAGCTCCCTCTCGGCCACCAGTGGCCTGCTCGGTTTTTCAGGATTGGCGGAAGCGGTCGACTTCGCGGCGATGGCTGCGGTTCGTGGGGATCTGGAACGGAGATTGCGGGAGATCGTGATCCCGCGAATCGATTTCTCTGATGCGAGGCTGAGCGAGGCGATCACCGCCCTCGGGGAGTTCGCGAGGCGGGCGGATCCGGAGGGCAAGGGGGTGGGCATGGTTTTTGTGCCGTCCGTGGGCGAGCAACCGACGGTCGACCTCCAGCTTTCCGACGTTCCGGTTGGAGTCGCTCTGCGTTATATCTGCCTTCTGACGGGCGCCCATTCGTCGCTGTCGAGCGACGGCTTCGTGCGGGTCGAGGTCGTTCGCCGACCGGTTGAGCGGCGCCTCCGGATCGACCCCGAGATTGTTGAATCCACGCTAGCGCGCGGTCGGGGTGAAGGCGCCCCATTCGCCGATGTCAAAGAATGGCTCGAGGCGGTCGGCGTGGCTTTTGGTGAGGGGTGTCGGGCCGGTTACGCGGATCCCAGTCAACAGCTCGTGGTGCGGACCTCGCCGGAGGAGTTCGAGTACATCGAGGCGATCGCGGCATCGATGGCCGGGGCGCCTCCGCCGGAGAACCCCGACGCGTTGCAAAGGAAGATCGAGGGGATCACCGTCGAGAGAGTGGCATTTGATGAAGCGACGGTCCACGAGGCGACCGCTTATCTGCGAAGCGTTTCGGGCGATCCTTCGATCAACTTTGTGATACTGCGCTCTGAGGAGTTCGGCCCGGTTCTGACCTTGCGCCTCGATGATCTCCCGATGTCACTTGTGCTTCGTTACACAGCAGAGCTCGCCGGGTATTCCTTATTATACGAAGAGCACGCCGTGATTCTGGCGGACACGAATCGCCCGACCCCATTTGTCGTGGTGCGGCGCTACCCCATCGACAACGAGCGCCTGAGGGCGAAGCTCGCCGAGTCCGCACCCGCTGCGAAGGGGTGGCTGGAGAGTGTCGGGGTTGAGTTTCCGGACGGGGCGGCGGCTTCGTTCGAGCCGGTGGGCGGGCAGTTGATCGTGCGCAACGGTTCGGATGCGCATCGTCGGATCGCGGAATTGCTGGCGCCGGTGGAGAAACTGGAACAAACGGGGGCCGGCGACGCCGGGTCTTGAGATCCGGGCTCCGGGGGCGGTATGCTGGGGATCATGAAGACCCTCGCCCTTCCCCTTTCCGCCCTCGCCGCCGCAGCGGTATCGATTGGTCCCTTCGACGCTGGGGCTGCGGCGCCGCGGCCGAACATCATCCTCATCATGGGGGACGACATGGGGATCTCGGACCTCGGTTGTTACGGGTCGGAGATCGACACGCCGAACCTCGACCGGCTGGCGGCGGGCGGGCTGCGTTTCACCCAGTTCTACAACACTGCCCGCTGCTGCCCGACGCGGGCGTCGCTGCTGTCCGGGCTCTACCCGCACCAAGCGGGGATCGGCCACATGATGAACGACCGCGGCCATGACGGCTACCGCGGCGAGTTGAACCGCGAATGCTTGACCATCGCCGAGGCGCTGAAGCGGGTCGGCTACGGGACCTACATGGCCGGCAAGTGGCACGTGACCAAGCACACCGCGCCGGACGGGCCGAAGGACAACTGGCCGCTCGGGCGGGGGTTCGACCGCTTCTACGGCACGATCCACGGCGCGGGCTCGCTCTGGGACCCGAACTCGTTGACGCGCGACGAGACACAGATCGCGCCTGACGACGACCCCGAGTACGCGCCGGGGGATGCGTGGTTCTACACCGATGCGATCTCCGACCAGACGGTGCGCTACATCGAGGAGCACGTGGCGGCCAAGGAGGGGGAGCCATTCTTTTGTTATGTGTCCTACACGGCGGCGCACTGGCCGATGCACGCGCGCGAGGAGACGATCGCGAAGTATGAGGGCAAGTATGACGCGGGCTACGCCGCGGTGCGGGCGGCGCGGTTCGAGCGCATGAAAGAGCTGGGCATCATCGCGGCGGACTCCGAGCTGTCGCCGCAGGCCTGGGAGTGGGGCCATGTGAAGAACGAGGCCTGGGAGCTGCGCTGCATGGAGGTCTACGCGGCGATGGTCGACGAGATGGACCAGGGGATCGGGGAGATCGTCGCGGCGGTGGAGAAGGCCGGGCAGCTGGACAACACGCTGATCTTCTTCCTGCAGGACAACGGCGGCTGCGCGGAGGCCTATGGGCGCCGCGGCGGCTTCACCCCGCGGGCGGATTCGCCGCCGCTGCCGCCGATGGCGAAGGGGGAGCTGCAGACGCGGATGCAGCCGGAGAAGACGCGCGACGGCTACCCCGTGCGCACCGGCGAGGGCGTGATGCCGGGGCCTGCGGACACGTACATCGGCTACGGGCAGGGCTGGGCGAACGTCTCCAACACGCCGTTCCGCGAGTACAAGCACTGGGTGCACGAGGGCGGCATCAGCACGCCGCTGGTGGCGCACTGGCCGGCGGGGATCGAGCGCGCGGGCGAGCTGGAGCACCAGCCCGGGCACCTGATCGACATCATGGCCACCTGCGTCGAGCTGGCGGGCGTCGAGTATCCAGAACAAGTCGATGGAAACAAAATCAAGCCGCTCGAGGGGCGCAGCCTGAACGCCGCGTTCAAGGGGGGGGAGATCGAGCGCGAGGCGCTGTTTTGGGAGCACGAGGGGAACTGCGCCGTGCGGCGCGGCGATTGGAAGCTGGTGCGGAAGGAGGACCGCGCTTGGGAGCTTTACAACATCGCGGAAGACCGCAGCGAGCTGCGCGACCGCGCGGCGGAGAAGCCGGAGCTGGCGAAGGAGCTGGCGGCCTTGTTCGACGCCTACGCGGAGCGGGCGGACGTGGCGCCGGTGGGGACGTGGCGCGCCAACCGCAAGCCGAAGCGGCTGAGCACGCGGGAACGCTTCGAGCTGAAGTCGGGTGACCGATTGCCGCAGGATGAGGCGCCGAACATCGCCGGGCGCGGGATACTGATCGAGGGCGAGGTGGACTCGATCGACCGCGACGGTGTCATCGCCGCGCAGGGCGGCGACGCGCACGGGTTCGCGCTGGTGCTGGAGGGCGGGGTGCTGCAGTTCGTGACCCGCGTCGGGGGGAAGGTGTCGCGCGTCTCGATGAGCGAGAAGGTGCACCCGCAGGCGTTTTCGTTCTACGCGAGGATGACGCGCGAGGGCAGAGTTCAGCTGACGGTCGGGCGGCGCACGCACATGGGAACCGTGACGCCGCCCGCGGCCATGCCGGTGGACGGATTGGACGTCGGCCGCGATGAGGGCGGCACGGTCGGCGACTACGACGCCCCCTTCGCGCTCGACGGCGAGGTCAGCGCGGTGCTCACCTTGTTGCCCAAGAAGGAGGAGGGCCGGGGGCGTTCGGCGCGCGCTGCGGCGGCGGTCACGCCGGCCGAGGCGCCGGTCGCAGCGCCGGCTTCGGCGCCGGTCGCGGATGCGAAGCCGAAGCGCCCGAACCCGCTGGCGCCGATCGCGGACGTCGAGGGGCTGCCGCGGGTGTTGTTGATCGGCGACTCGATCTCGATCGGCTACACGCTGGCGGTGCGCGAGTTGCTGGCGGGCAAGGCGAACGTCCATCGCCCTGCGACCAACTGCGGCAGCACACAGCGCGGCATCGCTTCGATCGACGAGTGGCTGGGCGATGGCGAGTGGGATGTGATCCACTTCAACTGGGGGCTGCACGACCTGAAGTTCGTCAAGCCGGGGACCGAACAGTTGGTGCCCGTCGAGACCGATGGGGCGGGGAAGCTCGTGGCGATCGAGGACTACGAGGCGAACCTTCGCAAGCTGGTGGCACGGCTCCGGGAGACCGGCGCGGAGTTGATCTGGCGCAACACGACGCCGGTGCCGGAGGGTGCGCGCGGCCGGATCGTCGGTGACGCGGCGAAATACAACGCGGTCGCGGCGAAGGTGATGGAGGAGGCGGGGGTGGAAATCCACGACCTCTATGCGTTCGCCAAAGAGCACGCCGCCGAGATCCAGCGCAAGGCGGATGTCCACTACACGCCGGAGGGGTCGCGCCGCCTCGCCGAGGAGGTGGTGAAGGTGCTCGAGCCGAAGTTGGCCGATCGGTGACTGCCGCGGCGGGGGTCGCGTACACGGAGCCTGGGGGCGAGACGCCCCCGGCACAGACATCGGCGGGACGCCGATGCCACGGGCGCGCGCGGGCGAGGGCGCGCGACGTCCGGGGGGTGTGGGCGCGTTGGAGGGCAGATGTCCTCGTTGCCGCTGCTGGGGGCACGGAGCGCGAGCGTCTCGCTCGCCTTTGGGGGTTTGGTTTGCCCTTGGGGGTGGTTGGGATTGCGGTGGTGCTGTTCAGGGCATGCGGGGCGAGCAAGATGCTCGCGCTCCGGCTGGCCTGGGGGCGGGACGCCCCCGGCACGGACATCGGCGGGACGCCGATGCCACGAGCGATGGCGGGCGAGGGCTAGCCCGGATCGATCACCAAGCTCCGGGCTGTGGCTCGCCCTCGTTGAGGCTGAGGGTGTTGGCGTGGTGACCGGCTCGGGCAGGGTGTTCACCCAGCCGCTTCGCCTGTCCCTGCCGCCGCCTACTCAGCGTCAACGAATGGCAGTGCCTCGCCTACGAATGTGGTGATCGATTCGGGCTAGTCGTCGTCGCCGTAGGAGCCCTCGACGCGGGCGGCGACGTCGCGGTAGTCGTAGTCCGCGTTGTAGATTTCCTTGAGCGCCTCGAGCGACTTCTCCTTGTCGCCGACGGCATCGTGGATGATGCCGAGGGTGTAGAGCACCTCTTTCTTGACGCCGTCCATGGCGTGCAGCTCCCCGTTGGCCTCGCTGAGCGTCTTGATGGCGAGGTCGTGCATCTTCATCGCCTCGTAGCAGCGCCCGAGCATCAGCATGGCGCGGATGCGGATGTGGGGGTTGTTCTTGGCCTTCTGCAGGTGCGGGATGGCGTCGCGCTGCTGGCCCGCAGCGTAGAGGTGGGAGCCGAGATCGAAGCGCAGTTCGGGGTCGGTCGGGTTGCTCTCGACGCGCTCTCTGGCCTCGGCGATCTGCTGCTCGAGGGATGCGGCTTTGAGCTCCTCGAGCTGGGCGCGGAGGTCGTCGGCATCGTCGCCGGCGCCCTCGATCTGGGCTTCCAGGTCTTTGATCTTCTGGACGCGCTGCTTGTCGCGCGCCTCCTCGGCCTTGCGCCGGAGGGTGGCGTCGGCGTTGCTGATGGAGAAGGCGTACTCGAAATACGAGGCGCAGTTCTCCCAGTCCTCGAGCCGCTCGTAGAGGCTGGCGATGTCTTTGACGACGTGGAGGTTCTGCGGGTCGGCGGCGTATTGTTCGCCGAGCTCGGCCAGGCGCGCCTCCATCTGTTCGCGGGTGGCGCCCTTGCGGGACGCGGCTTCGAGGGCGGCGGTCTCGTCCTGGTTCTTGAGCAGGTCCCTGAGCCCGGCGCCCTTACGGTCGATGCCGGTGCTCTTCATGGTGCCCATGGCGGAGGCGTCTTTGGCCTTCTTGCGCGCGGTGCCGTCCGAGGGGTCGTGCTCGGTGATCTGGTCGAAGATCTTGGCGGCGGCGGGGTAGTCGCCGATGGAGATGTAGTGGTCGCCGAGCTTGTGCAGGTTCTTGGTGTTGGTCGGGTGGCCCTGGCGGATGGTCTCGAGCCCGAAGGTGGCCATCTGCGGCTGCTTGAGGGCCATCCAGGCGTCGTAGAACAGCGTGTTGGCCTCGATGTTGTAGGGGTCGCCGTTCAGCTTCTCCTCGATGTCCACCAAGGCTCCCTCGGGATCCTTCTTCAGCTTGGCCTTCACTTTGGACATGCCGCCGCCGAGGGTCAGACCGCCCTTCTTCTTCTGGCCGCCGACCCGGGCCCCTTGGGTGGCGCGCAGCAGCTCGCGCCCTTTGACGAAGCCGGGCACCTCTTTGAGGATGCTCTGGAGGAGGCTGATGGCGTAGTCGAAGTTCTTCAGTTCGATGGCGTTCTGCGCCTTGAGGAACAGGTTGAGGGACTTCGGTTCGAGGTTCTCTTCGGTGACGAGCTCCATGGTCTGGCGGGTTGGCGGGTCGTGGGGTGGGTGGATGGACGTTGGTGCAGTTGGGTTGTCCGGCGGGCTTCGTCCGGGCAAATCTGCGGGGCGGCGACTTTAACCGCTTCCGAACAGGGCGCGCAAGCCCGCGAATTCGGCTTTCAGCCCCTCGCCGAATCCCGCGAGACCATGTTCGAACAAGGCGACCCAAAAAAAGGTCGCCACGGCGAACAGGGTCACCCAGAACCCGACTTTGAGGGCGTGCAGCACGGCCGGGCAGGCTACCGGGGGGAAGCGTCGGCGTCCAGCGCCATCAGCGCGCGATGACGGTCACCCGCAGCGCGTCGGCGAGGTGGAAGATCTCCTCCCTCCCGAGCAGCAGGGTCATCCCCGCCTCGACCACCAGGGCGCGGACACCGGCCTCGGCGGCCGTCTTGATCGTCTCCGGGCCGATGCAGGGGACGTCGAAGCGGAGGTCCTGGTGCGGCTTCGAGACCTTGACCGCGACCGCCGAGCCCCTGCCGAGGGCGCCGCCGCGGCGGATGGCCTCGTTGGTGCCCTCGAAGGCCTCGACGGCGAGGACGGTGCCGCGGCGGACGACGACCGTCTGGCCGATGTCCAGCCGGCTGGTCTCCTTGGCGATGCGGAAGCCGAACTCCGCGTCGGCGGCGAGGCGCTTGTCGCCCTTCGGGCCACAGATGTGGCCGGCGGCGGGGAGCAGGTCGTCGAGGTAGGTGGTGGCCGGGATGAGCTCGATGCCATCCTTGGCCAACTCGTCCGCGTTGCGCTCCTTGAGCCGCCCGAGGAGCACGAGGGTGCGCAGGTCGGGGCGGAGGTCGAAGAGGTTTTTCGGCGCGATCTGGCCCACCATGACCGCGCGCGTCGCCCCCTCCCGCTTGAAGAACTTGATCATCTTGCCCAGCTGCCCGACGCGCATCCAGGCGGTCGCATCGACCAGCTCCTCCAGAGCGGGTTCGGTCTCTCCCTCGAAGGCCGCCGCGACGAGCCGCCCCGCCCCCGCCCGGCGCGCGGCGTCCGCGAAGGTGGCCGGGTAGATGCCGTTGCCGGCGATGAGGGCGATGGTGGGTTCGGTGGACAATGTCGGGCGGGCGGAGGGCGCGCCAAGGTCAATGGGCGTCGCGCGCCGTCAACACCGCATCGCCGGCCCCGGCCGGGGGATCCGCCGAATATTCGGGCTCGCCCCGCGGCCGCTTTGGCGGAGAGTCCCGTCGTGCAAGCGCGCCCCGCATGACCTACCTGTTGCTCGCCCTCGGCCTCGTCTTGCTCACCGCCGGCGCCGACGTGCTGGTGCGCGGCGCCTCCTCCATCGCGTCGCGGCTGGGCCTGAGCGAACTCGTGGTCGGGCTGACGGTGGTCGCCTTCGGCACGAGCGCCCCCGAGCTGGCGGTGTCGGTCAAATCTGCCCACGCCGGGCAGGGAGGCATCGCCATGGGCAATGTCATCGGCTCGAACATCTTCAATATCGCGGTCATCCTCGGGCTGTCGGCGATGGTCTGCCCGCTCGCGGTCCACCTGAAGATCATCCGCCGCGACATGCCGCTGCTGCTCGCGGTCTCCACCTTGTTCGCGGTGCTGCTCAGCACCGGCGGCGGCCTGTCGCGGCCGGAGGGGGGGCTGCTCGTCGCCGGGCTGGTCGGCTACCTCGCCTGGTCGGTGGCGGCGGAGAGGAAGCCCGGCCCGCCCGGCGCCGCCGGACCGGCCGATGGCGGTGCCCCCATGCGGCTGCCGGTCGCGCTCGCCCTCGTCGCGGCCGGCCTGGCCCTGCTGGTGTTCGGCGCGCGCCTGCTCGTCGACAACGCCACCCATCTCGCCCGCGGGCTCGGCGTCGGGGAGGAGGTCATCGGTCTGACGATCGTCGCGGCGGGCACCTCGTTGCCCGAGTTGGCGACCTCGTTGGTCGCGGCGTTGCGACGCCAGACCGACATCGCCATCGGCAACATCGTGGGTTCGAACCTCTTCAACCTGCTGGGGATCGCCGGCATCGCGGCCCTCGTGCGGCCGGTCGATGCGGGCGGGATCAGCGGCCGCGACCTCGGCTTCATGCTGGCCGCCGCCGTGGCCCTGCTGCCGCTCATGCGCAGCGGATTCAAGATCGCGCGCTGGGAGGGCGCGCTGCTGTTCGCCGGCTTCGTCGCCTACCTGTGGGCCGTCTGGCCGAAACCGGGCGCTTGAGCGCGGTGGGGGGGCGCGAAAAATTCGTCGCCCGCCCTGCGATTCCCGTTGCAATCCGGCGGCGAACAGCTATCACTCGCGCCGCTCAACCGTTTGCAGGCGGCGCGCCCTGGAGACCCGACGAGGTCTCCCCTCTACCCGATCGGCGCCGCTCTCCCTAAACCGCCCGCCTGCTGCACCCGCGCCCCACTTCCGTGGCGTGCAGCGGGCGCGCTTCCTCCCCCCGGCGCCCGCCGCCGCTGTCTTTCCCACCCGATGCTTTTCCACACCAGACCCCGCACCCAGCCCGCCGCCCGCCGCCGGACCGGTGGGCGCACGGGTTGCCGCAGCGGTCTCGAGGCGCCAATGCCATGCTAGCGATCCTCGTCTGCTGCCTCGTGTTCATCGTCGGCCTCGGGCTCTGGGAGGCCCTCGCCCACCGGCGCGTGCTCGGCACCATCCCGGTGCGCATCCACGTCAACGGCACCCGCGGGAAATCCTCCGTCACCCGCCTGCTCTCCGGCGCGCTGCGCGAGGCCGGGCTGACGGTCTGCGCCAAGACCACCGGCACCCTCGCCCGCTTCATCACCCCGGCCGGCCGCGAGTACCCCATCTACCGCCCGGCGGGCGCCAACGTCGGCGAACAGGTGCGCATCGTGAAGACCGCCTCCGGTTACAAGCCCGACGCCCTCGTCATCGAGTGCATGGCGCTGCAGCCGAGCTACCAGTGGATGAGCGAGAAGATGTTCGTGCGCGCGACGCACGGCGTCATCACCAACGCGCGCCCCGACCACCTCGACGTCATGGGCCCGGAGCCCTCCGACGTCGCCCTCGCGCTCTGCGGCATGGTGCCGCGCGGCGGCAAGCTGTTCACCTGCGAGCGCGAGCACGCCGGCGTGATGGAGCAGATCTGTGCCGACCGGGGGTCGGAGTTCGTCGGGGCCGACGAGGGCGACGTCGCCGCCATCAGCGACGCAGACCTCGCCGGCTTCCCCTACCAGGAACACGCCGAGAACGTGGCGCTGGTGCTCAAGGTGTGCGCCGACCTCGGCATCGACCGCGGGACCGCGCTGCGCGGCATGTGGAAGTCGCCGCCCGACGTCGGCGTGCTCAAGGAGTACGAGCTCGGCTATTTCGGCCGCACGCTGTTCTTCGTCAACGCCTTCGCGGCCAACGATCCGGTCTCCACCGGGCGCATCTGGGAGGGCTGCGTGTCCAAGCGGCCCGACGTCAAGCGCATCGCCCTGTTCAACTGCCGCGCCGACCGCCCCGACCGGAGCTTCACCCTCGGCGAGGCCTGCCTCGGGTGGACCGGCGCCGACCTCTACCTGCTCATCGGCACCGGCACCCACGCCTTCACCCGCGCCGCGCTGCCGAAGGGGCTCGACCCGGAGAAGATCCACTACGCCGACGGCAAGAGCGCCTCGCAGATCTTCGAGACCATGCTGTCGGTCTGCGGCCGCTCGGCGCTGGTCGTCGGCATGGGCAACATCGGCGGCCCCGGCCTCGAGCTCTTGCAGATGGTGAAGAACCGCACCGCTCCCGAGGCCGACCCCGCCGCCGCGGTCTAGCAACCATTTGTAACTAAAGAAAGAAGAAGCGCCCATGCTCGACCTGCTCACCGTCTCTATCGGCCTCGGCCTCGTGGTCAGCCTGCTGTTCGCCGAGTTCTTCGGCTTCAAGGCGGGGGGGCTCGTGGTGCCTGGCTACTTCGCCCTGTTCGTGTTCCAGCCGGTGAGCATCCTGCTCACCCTGCTGGTGGCGCTGTTGACGTACCTCGTCGTGCGCCTCGTGTCGTCGATCGTGATCGTCTACGGCAAGCGCCGCACCGCCCTGGCGATCCTCTCGGGCTACGTCATCGGCGTCGCCTTCCGGACGCTCGGCGGCGATGCCGTCGCCGGGCTCGGCGGCGACTACCAGGTGATCGGCTTCATCATCCCCGGCCTGATCGCGCTGTGGATGGACCGTCAGGGCGTGTTGGAGACGGTCACCTCGCTGGCCACCGTCTCCATGGTCACCCGCCTGTTGCTCGTGCTGGCGATCCCCGCCGAGATCGAGCAGTTCGAGACCCGCGTGCGCGCCGCGAGCCAGCTCGTCGGGATGGACGACGCCACCGAGTGACCGAGCGACCGACCCGTACCGATCGATAGAAAGACAGACCGATGAAAGGAATCTACTGGCGCCCCAAAGGCATCTCGATCCGCGCCATGACCCTGGTGGCGCTGCTGGCCGTGGGCGCGGTGGTGGCGGTCGAGCATTTCCAGGCCGACATCCGCCAACCCCACTACGCCGAGAAGCTGGAGGCGGCGCGGCTCGCGGCCGAGGGGATGGAGACGATCAAGCGCTACCGCGAGGAGCGCGGCGAACCCATCGACACCACGCTCGACCCGGCGGAGACCGGGATGCTCGGCCAGCCGCACACGCCGGTGACGACCAACGCCGGCGGCTACTTCACCAAGCGCACGTCGCTGAACCCGAACTTCGCCGCGGTGGTGGTCGAGATGCTCAAAGACGCGGGCGTGAAGGCCGGCGACAACGTCGCCGTCGGCGTCTCGGGATCCTACCCGGCGATCAACCTCTGCGTCTACGCGGCCTGCGAGTCGCTCGGCCTGAAGCCGGTCGTGATCGCCAGCGCCTCCTCCTCCGAGTGGGGCGCGAACAACCCCGACCTGCTGTGGCTCGACATGGAGCAGATCCTCGCCGAGCGCGGCGTGCTCGAGACCCGTGCCGTGGCGGCGTCCTTGGGCGGTGTCGACGACGTGGCGCGCGGCCTCCCGGACAGCTCGCGCGAGCTGTTGCGCGGCGCCATCACGCGCAATTCGGTGCCGCTGTTCATCGAGCCGGAGAACTACGCCGACAGCGTCAAGCGGCGCCTCGAGGTCTACCGGGACAGGGCAGACGGGCCGATCGCCGCCTACATCAACGTCGGCGGCGGCGCCAGCTCGGCCGGGCGCACGATCGCCAAGGAGACCTTCAAGCAGGGGCTCAACACCAGCCCGCCGCGCGGCGCCGACGCCAGCACCTCGGTGATGGCGGCGTTCAGCTCGGGCGGCGTGCCGGTAGTCCACCTCCTGCACATCATGGAGATCGCCGACGAGTTCGGGCTGCCGCGCTACCCGGAGACCACCCCGCAGCCCGGCGACGGCGGCGTCTTCCACCGGCTGACCTACAACCGCCCGCTCGCCCTCGGCTTGCTGGTGCTGGTGGTCGCAGCCCTCTACGGCTTCGTCCGCTCCCCTTGGGGCGCCCAGTTCCTGCGCGGCACCAAGGGCCACAAAGACGCCGGCGACGTGGAGCCGATGATCTGATCCGGCGATCCCGGCGACCGGGCTCGGGGGGGCTCCCGCCCGGATCCCGCGCCCCCTTCCCCGAATTCACTTGCGGCGATCGCTAGCAATTGAGTGTAACGTACGCAACCATGAGACCCACCCTGTCCGCCGGCGCGCTGCTGGCGTTCACCGCCGCCACCGCCCCGGCCCAGACCGGCACCGCGATCTACCGCGACGCCGCGGCCGTCCACCCGGTGGTCGGCTACGGCGGCATGGTCGCCACCCAGGACGCGCACGCCACCCGCGCCGCCGCCGGGGTGCTCGCCGAAGGCGGCAACGCGGTCGATGCCGCGGTCACCGCCGGCTTCGCGCTGGCCGTCACCCTGCCCCGCGCCGGCAACATCGGCGGCGGCGGCTTCATGCTCGTCCACCTCGCGGCACCGGAGGGGCCGAGACAGGTCGCCATCGACTACCGCGAGAAGGCGCCGAAGGCGGCGCACCGCGACATGTTCCTCGACGAGCGCGGCAACCCGGTCGCCGAGCTCTCGCGCACCACCCACCTCGCCGCCGGCGTGCCGGGCACCGTGCGCGGCCTCGCGCTGGCGCTCGAGAAGTACGGCACGGTGCCGCTCGCGCGCGCCCTCGCCCCCGCGATCGCGCTGGCGGAGGACGGCTTCCCCGTGGGCGAGGACCTGCACGACTCGCTGCGCTTCTACGCCGACGAGTTCGAGTCCGCGCCCGAGGCGATGGGGATCTTCTTCGGGCCGGGCGGGGAGGTGCCGCCGGTCGGCGCGCTCCTGGTGCAGAAGGACCTCGCCGCCAGTTTGCGCAAGATCGCCGAGGGCGGGCCGGACGCCTTCTACCGCGGCAGCATCGCCTCGGCCATCGCCGACGACATGGCGGCCCACGGCGGGCTCATCACCCGCGAGGACCTCGAGGCCTACCGGCCGGTGCTGCGCAGACCGGTGACCGGCAGCTACCGGGGCCTGCGGGTGGTCTCGATGCCGCCGCCCAGCTCCGGTGGCGTCCACCTCGTGCAGATGCTCAACATCCTCGAACGCTTCCCGGTCGAGCAGTACGGGCACAACTCCGCCGACGCCGTGCACGTCACCGCCGAGGCGATGCGCCTGGCCTACGCCGACCGTTCCCGCTACCTCGGCGACCCCGACTTCGCCGATGTGCCGGTCGCCTCGCTCACCTCGAAGAAGTACGGCCGCGAGCTGGCGGCGAAGATCGACCCCGAGCACGCCACGCCGAGCCTCGAGGTCGCCCCGGGCCTCGACCCGATGGAGCGCTACGAGAGCAACGAGACGACGCATTTCAGCGTCATCGACCGCTGGGGCAACGCCGTGTCGAACACCTACACGCTCAACTTCAGCTACGGGTCGAAGCTGGTCGTGCCGGGCACGGGCATCCTATTGAACAACGAGATGGACGATTTCTCCGCCAAGCCCGGTGTCCCGAACGCCTACGGCCTGATCGGCGGGCGGCGCAACGCGGTCGAACCGGAGAAACGCATGCTCAGCTCGATGACGCCGACGCTGATCTTCCGTGAGGACGGCAGCATCGTCGCCACCGGCAGCCCCGGCGGCAGCCGCATCATCAACATCGTTTTGCAGATGGTGTGCAACCTCGCCGACCACGGCATGAACGTCGCCGAGGCCACCCACGCGCCACGCTTCCACCACCAGTGGTTCCCGGACCAGATCCGGGTCGAGCGCGGGTTCAGCCCCGACACGATCAAGCTGCTCGCCGCCCGCGGGCACAAGGTCGTGCTGGCGCCGGCGATCGGCTCGACGCAGACGGTCAGCTACTCCGGCGGGATCTTCTACGGCTCCAGCGACCCCCGCCGCCGCGGTGCGCTGACGCTCGGGCTGCCGCCCTTCACGCCCGACGAGGCGCCGGCGCCGGCCGCGAAGACCCCCGACGACGAGGAGGCGGAGCGGCCGAAGGAGCGGGGCGACGAACTGGAGGAGTGAGCGGCCACCCGCCAGGGGCGATCCGGCACAGCCTGAGATCGGCTGGGGTCGAGCGGGTGCGGTGATCGATTCGGGCTAGGGGGCGGCCGGCGCAGGCAGGTCGCGACGGGATGACTGCGGAGCGGAACGATGCCTGTCCGCCCTTGCGCGGGGCGCCCGCGCTGGGGAGATTCGCCGCGCCGCCCCGACCTCGCACCCCGTATGATGCCCGCCCGCGGAAACGAAGCCGCCCCGCCCGCCACCTTCCAGCCGGGGACGGGCAACGCCTTCGCGTTCGCCGCGTTCAATGCGCTGTCGTTCCAGATGGTGCTCGGCAGCCCGATGATCCTCTACGCGAAGTCGCTGGGTGCCTCTTCGTTCACGCTCGGGCTGATCGCCGGCATGCTCCCGCTGCTCGTCGTGCTGCAGATCCCCGCCGCCGGCTTCGTCGACCGCCTCGGCTGCAAGCGGTTCGTCGTGGCGGGCTGGGGCGCGCGCAGCGTGTTTATCGCGCTGCTCGTCTTCGTGCCGCTCGATGTCCTGCCGCTGGGCGACGGCGGCCGCCTGGCCGCGGTGCTGGTGCTGCTCTTCCTGTTCAACGCGGTGCGAGGGGTGTCGAGTTGCGGTTGGCTGCCCTGGATCTCCGGCGTCGTGCCGCCGCCGCTGCGGGGGCGCTACCTGGCGACGGAGGCGGGCGTGGTCAACCTCGCCAGCATCGCGGCCTTCGCGTTGGCGGCGCTGGTGCTCGGCGAAGGGGCGGGGCCGGGGCGCTTCAGCGCGCTGTTCGCGTTCAGCCTGCTGATGGCGGTCGCCAGCGTGGCCGCGCTGGCGCGCATCCCGGGCGCTCCGGCGCTGCCGCCGGCGGCGCTCCGCGCGCGGCCGGGTTTCCGCGAGATGTGGCGGCTGCGCGCCTTCCGCCGCGTGCTGATCACGAACGCCTGGGCCTCGCTCGCGGCGGGCGGCGTGGTGACCTTCGTGGTCGCCTTTCTCAGGGGGCGGCTCGAGATGCCGGAGCGCTCCGTTTTGCTCCTCACCTCGCTGATGTTCGTCGGCGGCGCCCTCAACCAGTTCCTGCTCCGCCGGGCGCTCGACCGTTTCGGCAGCAAGCCGGTGATGGGCGCGGCCTTCTGCCTCTGGGTGGTGGCGATGGCGCTGTGGGCCGGGCTCGCCGGCGGGCTGTTGCCTGCGGGCGCCGCCCTGGCGGCGGCGCTCATGGTGGCCATCGGCCTCGCGAACTCACTGATGAACCTCGCCAACGTGCGGCTGGCGATGGTCGTGATCCCCGACCTCGGCCGCAGCTACTACTTCGCTTTTTTCTCGGTCGTCGGAAGCCTGGTGCTCGGCCTGGCGCCGGTGCTCTGGGGCGCCTTCCTCGACCTGTTCGCCAGTTCGCGGCGTGAGTTCGGCGGCTTCGAGCTCAACGCCCACAGCGCGCTGTTCGCGATCATGGCGGCGCTCTTCGTCGCCGCCCTCGCATCGTCCCGGGCGTTGGAGGAACCCGACGCCGAGAACCTGGACCGCCTCGTCGGCACCGCCCTCTCGCGCTCCCGCATCCGCTACTGGCTGCGCTTCTGGTTCCGCTCGACCCCGCGCCCGTGAGCGGCGCGGGGGCGCCCCGCGGGGTCCGGCCGGCCGCCGATCACCGGTAGTCCGCCCCCTCCCAGGAGCGCAGCACGCCCGCCTGCCAGGCCTCCAGTGCGGTGCGCATCGCGCTCGCGCGGTCGGGGTGGTCGGCGCTCACATCGTCCGCCTCGTCGGGGTCGGCCTCGAGGTCGTAGAGCTCCACCTTGACCTCGCCCTTCGCGTTCTCGATCCGGTGCAGCTTCCACGGCCAATCGTTCCACGCCGCATGGCCGGTGTGCTTGCCGTCCTCGAATTCGGGGAACTCCATCACGTTCTTGAGCACGCGCCCGGGGTGTGGGTTCGGCCGGCCGGCGTCGTGCGCCTCCATCAGTGCGCGGATGATCGAGTCGCTGCGCGTGGATTGGCCGCCGGCGAAGCCGTGCCAGAAGCCCATCGGCGGCCGCGTCTCCCGCTCGCCGGCGATGATGGCGGCGATGTCGATCCCGTCCAGCGGGTGTGGCGGCGGGTCGAAGTCGATATCGGCGATCGCCAACATCGTCGGCAGGATATCGCAGGACCAGACCGGCGTCGCGACCGTGCGCGCGGTGAGCGTGCCCGGCCACTCGAGGACCGCGGGGACGCGCAGGCCGCCCTCGTAGATGCTGCCCTTGCGCGCGCGGCCGCCGGAGGAGGCCTCGACCAGGCCGCCGTTGTCGCTGCAGTAGAGGAAGACCGTGTCCTTCTCGATGCCCAACCCGCGCAGGGTGGCGCGGAGCTTGCCGACCTGCTGGTCGAGCAGGGTGATCTCGCGGAAGTAGCCGGCCATCTTGCCGGCCTCTTCCTTGTAGAGCGCCGCCGCGCCGTCGACGCCCTCCGGCAGCTCGGCGTGTGGGTCGTGCGGGGAGGGGAACCAGGTCACGGCGAGCATCGGTTTGCCGCCGTTGTGATGTTTTGTTAGGAACTCGATCGTCGCGTCCGTGGCGATGGCGGTGCCGGCGCCCTCGATCTGCCGGTATTCGCCGCCGTGGCTGAGGTAGGGGTCGTTGTCGAAGAAGTTGAGGCCCGAGAGCCACTCGTCGAAGCCCTGCCCGCCCGGCGAGGTCGGGCTGCCCGGCTGGACCGAGCCGATGTGCCATTTGCCGAAATGCCCGGTGACGTAGCCGGCGGCGCGGAACGCTTCGGCGATGGTCACCTCGTGCGGGCGCAGGTAGTGGCCGTGGTTGGGGACGTTGACGCGGAAGGCGTGGCGGCCGGTCATCACCGCGGCGCGGGTCGGCGAGCAGACCGGCGAGCTGGCGTAGAAGCGGTCGAAGACCACGCCCCCGGCGGCCATGGCGTCGAGGTGCGGGGTTTTGACAAAGGGGTGCCCGGTGAAGCCGCAGTCGCCGTAGCCGTGGTCGTCGGCCATGACGAGGAGGATGTTCGGCCGGCCGGCGCGGGCGGGCGCGCCGAGGCAGACGGAGGCGATCAGCGCCGAGGCGAGGAGGCGGGTGATGGAGGTGGGTTTCATGGCGGCGTGGCGGCATCCTGCCGCGGGGGCGACCCCTGACCGGCAGCGGACGGGCGGCGGTGGACCGGCGCGGGCACTGTAGACGGCCTCCCCCGCCCGCGCTACTCGCCGGTCCCGAGTTCGCGGATGCGCAGGTTGCGGATCCAGACCCCGGCGCCGCGGCAATTCTGCAGGGCGATGGGGCCCGGCGCCACGGGCGGCAACGGGTTCCCCCTCGCCCCGCCCCCGTTCCTCGCCGACGGTGGCGCCCGACATGGACGACACCGAAACCATCACGCGCATCATCCGCGGGCGCCGCAGCCTGAAGCCCGCGCTCATGGACGCCGGCCGCGAGCTGCCCCGCCCGCTGCTCGACCTGCTGTTCGAGAACGCGAACTGGGCGCCGACGCACGGTTACACCGAGCCTTGGCGATTCAAGGTCTTCGCCGGGGAGGCGAGGCAAACCTTGGCCTCACGCCTGGCGGAGATCTATCGCGAGGTGACCCCGGAGGCCGAGTTCCGGCAGGACAAATTCGACAAGCTCTCGCGCAACCCGACGCTCGCCGGGGCGGTGGTGGCGCTGATCATGCGCCGCGGCGACAACCCGAAGATCCCGGAGCTCGAAGAGATCGAGGCCGTCGCTTGCGCGGTGCAGAACATGCACCTCACCGCCGCCGCCGCCGGGCTGGGCGCGTTTTGGTCGTCGCCCCCCCTCCTCGACAGCGGCGCGGCGAAGCGCTGGCTCGGGCTCCGCGACCGCGACCGCTGCCTCGGCCTGTTCTATCTCGGCTGGCCCCGCGAGGGTGAGGCGTGGCCGAAGGGCGTCCGCAAGCCGGTTGAGGAGAAAGTGGAATGGGTTTAACGAACGACCAAAGGCGATGGAAGAGTTGTTCCGCGAACGCGACTTCACCCGGATCGGCTACTGCCAGTCGATCCTCGAGGAGGCGGGGATCGCGACCCACGTCCGCAACAAGGACCTGGTCGGCACGCTGACGGAGGTGCCGATCCCGGAGTTTTTCCCGGCCTTGTGCGTCGTCGACCCCGCCGACCGCGAGCGCGCGCTGGCCTTGCTCAAGGAGCGTTTCGAGAGCGATGCGCAGCGGTCCGATGAGGAGTGGCACTGCGCCTGCGGCGAGGAGAACCCGGGGAACCTCGATGTCTGCTGGTCGTGCGGAGAGGAGCGTGCGCCATGAAGGGGTGCGCGGTCGCGGCGCTCGCGCTTCCGCTCGTCGGCGGCTCGGTGCCGACCGCTGCGGCGGGGGAGGTGGTTCAGATCGATTGGGCGAGCCGCTCGGCCGCCCCGCCCGCGGAGATCGCTGGCGAACGCGGGGCGAAGCTCCTGCCGTTGGTGCGCTTCGGTGTCAACGCCGTGCCGGAGGCGAAGCTGATGCAAGCCGCCGGAGCGGGTGGCTGGGCGCTCGGCATGCCGGCGGCGAGGGCGCGTGAATTGAATGCGAAGATCGCTCGGCGCTATCGGGAGATCGAGGCCGACCCGGAGTTCGCCACCCTGCCTTCGGCGCTACCCTATTGCTATTCCCGCGAGCGGCCTAACAGAGGATTGGCGGCCATGCGAATTCCCGACGGTGCGGGGGAGGGCGCGCCCGCCTTGCTCTTCCTCCATGGCTACGGTGGAAGCTTCACCTATTACCTACACACCCTCGCACGGACCTTTCCGCGGGCGATCATCCTCTGCCCCGCCTACGGCATCAGCGGCGCGGAGGCGAGCGGTGACTACCTGCACGAGTGCGTCGATGCGGCATCGCAGGAGCTGGGGTTCGCACTCCCCAGGCCGATATTGATCGGCCTGTCGGCGGGCGGGTTCGGGGCTGCGCGCGAGTACGCCCGGTCGCCGGACCGCTACGCCGGGCTGATCGTGCTCGGGGCGGTGCCGCCCGACGACGCGTTGCCGCGCCTGCCGCGCGCGGGCAGGGTTCGCCTCCTAGCTGGCGCCGACGAGACCTTTGTGCGCGATCGCGTTCTCGACCGGGCAGAGTTGGCCTTGAGGCGCCGTGTCCCAGACTACGAATCCCGACTGATCCCCGGCGCCGACCACTTTTTCTGGCTCAGCCATGAGGAAGCGGCCACGGCCCAACTGCGCGCGTGGGCTCGCGCGCTCGCCGATGACCGGCCGCCCTCAGTACCGCGGCGGGAGTAGGGACGGCACCCCAGCCGGGGTTCGTGGGCGCGGACGACGGCCGGAATGTCGTCTCTGCGGCGCCGGCGCCGGCCGGCGAGGCGGCGCTCGCGCTTCCCCGCCGCTTGACTTTTCTGCCAGCACGGCGCCCCTTTGCAGGCCTGCCGCCCGCAATGACGCTCGACGAACTCCGCTCCCTCTACCACCTGCCGCTTTTCGATCTCCTGAAGCGCGCCCGCGCCGTGCACGAAAAGCACTGGCCGGAGCCCGAGGTGCAGCTCTGCACCTTGCTGTCGATCAAGACCGGCGGCTGCAGCGAGGACTGCTCCTACTGCGCGCAGAGCGCCCGCTACGACAGCGGCGTCGCCGCCGAGCGCCTCATGCCGCGCTGCGACATCCTCGAACGGGCCAAGGCGGCGCGCGACGCCGGGTCCACCCGCTTCTGCATGGGCGCCGCCTGGAAGGGGGTCAAAGCCGGCAGCTCGCGCTTCGATGAGGTCTTGGGGATCGTGCGCGAGGTCGCCGACCTCGGCATGGAGGTGTGCACGACCCTCGGCAGCCTCGGCCCGGACGAGGCGCGCGCGCTGAAGGAGGCCGGGGTGACGGCGTACAACCACAACATCGACACCTCGCCCGAGCACTACCCGAACATCGTCAGCACCCACAGCTTCCAAGACCGCATCGACACCATCCGCCACGTGCAAGACGCCGGCATGTCGGTCTGCTGCGGCGGCATCCTCGGGCTCGGCGAGACGGTCGATGACCGGCTGCGCATGCTCGAGGTGCTCGCCTCCTTCGACCCCGCGCCGGAGAGCATCCCGATCAACAAGCTCATGCCCATGCCGGGGACGCCGATGGAGGGCGCCGACCCCGTCGACACCTTCGACCTCGTGCGCACCATCGCCTGCGCGCGGATCGCCGTCCCGGGCGCGAAGGTGCGCCTGTCGGCAGGGCGCACCGCCCTGTCGGACGAGGCGCAGGCGCTCTGCTTCTTCGCCGGCGCGAACTCCATCTTCTACGGCGATAAGCTCCTCACCGCCGCCAACCCGCGCACCGAGCAGGACCTGCGCCTGCTCGGCAAACTCGGGCTGCGCTCGGCGCAACTCGAGGCGGGCGCAGGCGCGGCCGCCGAACCGGCCGCCGTCGCGGCCGCGGGCTGACCCCGCGGCGCCCCAGCCCCATGCGCGCCGCCACCGCCACCCTCGTCACCGCGGCGGCGCTCGCCTCGATGTCCGCCGCCGCGACCCTCACCGAAGCACAAGCCGACGCCTACGCGGCGCTCGCCCTGGCCGGCATCACCCGCGAGTTCCCGAACAAGCCGATGCACGTCCACGCGGGCCCCGGCTCGGCTCGCCGCCCGCGCGCGCTGCACCCGGTGTTCTACGGCTGCTACGACTGGCACTCGGCGGTCCACGGCCACTGGATGCTCGTCCGCCTGCTGCGCGGCGGCCATCTCGGCGAGGACAAGGCGGCCGCCGTCCGCGCCGCGCTCGATGCCCAACTGACGGCGGACGGGCTCGCCGCCGAAGCCGCCTACTTCGACGCGCCGGAGAACCGCTCCTACGAGCGCATGTACGGTTGGGCCTGGCTGCTCCGGCTCGCCGCCGAACTGCGCGCCTGGGACGATCCCGACGCCCGCCGCTGGGCGGCGGACCTCGGGCCGCTCGAGGCGAAGATCGTCGCGCTCGCCAAGGCCTACCTGCCGAAGCTCGACTGGCCGGTGCGCTGCGGCTTCCACCCCGAGTCCTCTTTCGCGCTCGGGCAGTTCCACGACTACGCGCACGAGGTCGGCGACGCCGAGTTTGTGAAATTGATCGAGGCCAAAGCGCGCGCCTTCTACGCCGCCGACCGCGACTACCCGGTGCGCTACGAACCCTCCGGGAACGACTTCTTCTCCGCCGGCTTGAACGAGGCCGACCTCATGCGCCGCGTCCTCCCCGCCGACGCGTTTTCCGCTTGGCTCGACGCCTTCTTCCCCGGCCTCGCCGGGCGCGAGATGGGCAACCTCCTCACCCCCGCCGAGGTCAGCGACCCGAGCGACGGCCACCTCGTCCACCTCGCCGGCCTCAACCTCAACCGCGCTTGGACCATGCGCGGCATCGCCTCCGCGTTGCCAGACGAAGACCCGCGCCAGGCTGTCCTCGAAGGCGCCGCCGCCGAGCACACGGAGGCCGGCCTCGCCTACGTCGACAGCGGCCACTACGAGGGCGACCACTGGCTCGCCTCCTTCGCCGTGTACCTGCTCGACGGCGTCGGGCGGTAGCGGACCGGATCCGCCGAACATCATCGAGCGCCGCCGACCTTCGACTCCTTCGCGCGAGGGAAAATCCCGGCGGAGACGGAGCTCCGCGCTCCAGCGGCTGACCGGGGGCGCGGCCCTCCACGAAACATCACCCCCCGACCATCCGCCCCAGCGCCGCCTCCAGGCAGTCCGCCGCCACGTCCGCGAAGGCGCGCAGGTCGATCTCGCGCCCGGCTTCGCGGCCGAGGCTGGTCATCTCGACGCCGCTGATGCCGCAGGGCGTGATGGCGTCGAAGCCCGAGAGGTCCGGCGCCACGTTGATCGCGAAGCCGTGCATCGTCACCCACTGCCGCACGCCGACGCCGATCGATGCCAGCTTCCGCCCGCCGCACCAGACGCCGGTCAGGCCCTCGCGGCGCCCGGCCTCGACCCCGACCTCGGCGCAGGCGGCGACCAACGACTCCTCGAGCGCCCGCAGGTAGGCGTGCAGGTCCTTCACGTATCCGGACAGGTCGACGATCGGGTAGCCGACCAGCTGCCCCGGCCCGTGGTAGGTCGCCTGCCCGCCGCGGTTGGTCTCGAACACCGGGTGCGGGAGGTCCGCCTCGCCACCGCGCAGGCTGCTGCGGTCCCGCGTCCTCCCGATGGTGTAGACCGGCTCGTGTTCTAACAAATAGATGGCATCACCCCCCTCACCGGCGAGGCGGCGCCTCACGGCGCTGTCTTGGAGTTCGAGGCCGCGCGCGTAGCTCACGCGCCCCAGCCAGTGGCGTTCGAGGCTCATCGGGATGATCGCTAGCGCACGCCCGGCGCCCGTCGTGGCATCGGCGTCCCGCCGATGTCCGTGCCGGGGGCGTCCCGCCTCCGGCCCCCGGGGAGGCGCGCGTCCCCGCCTGCCGCCGGTGCGCCCCACGCGGGCCAATGGTCCGCCGCCTTCACCCGACGATCTCCGCTTCGAACAGGTCGACCGCCTCGTCGATGAGCGGATCGTTGTAGATCGATTCCGGGTCGGCCTGCGGCGCGGGGTCCGCCTTCTCCTCGGCGGGGGGTGCGGGCGCGCCCGGCGTGGGGGCGGATCCGATGGGTTCGGGCGCCGGCTCCTCCATCTCGGCCAGCTCCGGGGGCGGCGGTGGCGGCTCGACCCCCTCGCGCAGCTCGACGAGCAACTTCCGCTTGCCGAGGCAATCCGCCAAGCAGCCCTCGATGTCGGGTCGCACGCGGTCGCTCATCAGCTGGGTCTTGGCGAAGCTGTCTTCCGGCGGCAGGGCGATGGTGAAGGTCTTGCCGTCGTCGGCGACGAACACCGCGCCCGCCGCCGCGGTCGCCGCGAGCGGCTTGTTGCGGTCGAGGAACTCCTGCACCGCCACCCAGGCGTCGGCGCCCGAAAGGCCCCCTCCGGGGGCGGGTCGCGCGGGTGCGGCGGATGGTTCGGGGTCCGGCTCCGGTGCCGATGCCGGTGCCGATGCCGGTGCCGGTGCCGGTGCGGGTGCGGGTGCGGGTGCGGGTGCGGGTGCGGGTGCGGGCGCCGGCGTCGCCACCGTCGGCGCCGGCGTCGCGACCCGTGCGGCCGGAGCGCCTGTCCCTGTTGTCCCGGCCGGTAGCTCCGCCAGCGCGCCATCGATCACTTTGATGACGTCCGCCAGCCGCGTCTCGGCGAGGATCTGTCCCGCTTTGATCACACCGACCTCCAGGTGCAGGCGTTTGTTCGGCGCCCACTTCATCCGCCCGTCCACCTCGGCGAGGTGGTCGATGAGCGCCAGCAGGCGCTCGGTCTCGACCGCTGCCGCCTGCTCCTTCACCCGCTCCGCGCCCTCCGGCGAGAGCTCGCTCGCGGCGGCCTCGGGATCGACTTGCGCGACCAGCACCGAGCGCAGGTGCGAGATCAGGTCGGCGAGCAGTTTGGTCAGGTCCTTGCCCGCCTCCGACTGCGCGTAGACGCCCTCCAGCGCCACCGCCGTGTCGCCTCTCAGGATGGCGTCCGCCAGGCCCGCGACGACCTCGACGCCGGTGAAGCCGAACACCTCCAGCACGTCCGGCTCGCGGATCGTCTCGCCGCAGAACGCCACCAGCTGGTCGAGCATCGATTGCGCGTCGCGCATGCCGCCCTCGGCGCCCTTGGCGATCGCCTGCGCGGCTTCGGGATCGAGGTCGATGCCCTCCTCGCGCGCGATGTGTGCGAGGTGGTCGGCGATGATCCGCGTCGGGATGCGGCGCAGGTCGAAGCGCTGGCAGCGCGAGATGATCGTCGGCAGGATCTTGTTCGCCTCGGTGGTCGCGAAGATGAACTTCACGTGTTCGGGCGGTTCCTCGAGCGTCTTCAGCAGCGCGTTGAAGGCCGCGTTCGACAGCATGTGCACCTCGTCGAGATCTTGTAGCGGCAGCGCGCGGGGGCGAACTTGACGTTGTCGCGCAGCTCGCGGACCTGCTCGACGCCGTTGTTCGAGGCGCCGTCGATCTCGAGCACGTCCAGGCAGCGCCCCTCGGCGATCTCCTGGCAGATCTCGTCGTCCGGGTCGAACTCCATCTTTGGGCCGCCCGGGCAGTTGAGCGCCTTCGCCATGATGCGGGCGGTCGAGGTCTTTCCCGTCCCGCGCGGGCCGACGAATAGGTAGGCGTGCGCCAGTCGGTCCTGCGCGATGGCGTTCTTCAAAGTCTGCACCACGTGGTCTTGCCCGAGCACGTCATCGAAGGTGCGCGGGCGGTATTTGCGGGCGAAGACTTGGTAGGATTGGCTCACGGGATCGGGCGCTGGGCGCCCGGCGAGAATCGAAACTCAGCCGTCGAAAGTCAAGGATCAAGCCCGGCGGAGATCGGGGCGCTGGCGCGGGACCGGGCGCCGCCCGTTCTCTCACGGGGCTCCGGCCCGGAATTGTCGGGCTACTGCGGCCCGCGAACGGGGGCGAGGCCGACCGCGCAGTGCTTGTAGCTCGGCTGGCGGGAGTGGGGGTCGACCTCCCCGAGCGTGAGGGCGTTGACCTCCTCGAAGTGCATCGGCACGAACACCTCGCCGCGCTTGACGGCGGAGGTGACGCGGACGGCGACCTCGATCTCGCCGCGGCGCGAGGCGAGCCGGGCGCGGTCGCCGGTCTCCAGCCCCAGCTCGGCGGCATCGGCCGGGCTGAGCTCGACGTAGATCGCGTCGGGGTGGAGCCGGCGCAAGACCGCGGAGGTCTGCGTGCGGGTGCCGGTGTGCCACTGCGAGGAACTGCCGCGCCCGGTCAGCAACACGAAGGGGTAGCGCCCGCAGGGCACCTCGGCCGGCGGTCTGGGGGCGTCGAAGACGAAGCGCGCGCGCCCGTCGGCGTGGAAGAAGCGGCCGTCCTCGAAGAGGCGCCGCTCCGGCGCGACGTCCTCGTCCGGCTCGGACAGCGGCCACTGGATGCCGCGGCCCGCCTCGAGGTCGCGGTAACCGGCGATCCCGCTGAAGTCGCACGGGCGGCCTTGCGAAAGCTCCGCCAGCATGGCGAACACAGCCTCGGGGTCGATCCACCCGGCGAACAGGTCGGCGACGCCGAAGTGGTGGGCGACGAGCTTGAAGATGTTGAAGTCGGAGAGCGCCTCGCCGGGGGCGCGGGCGACCTTTTTGACCAGGCCGATGCGGCGCTCGGAGTTGATGAAGGTGCCGTCCTTCTCGCCCCAGCCGGCGGCGGGGAGGACGATGTCGGCGAACCGCGCGGTCGCGGTGTCGGCATACATGTCCTGCACCACGAGCAGGTCGAGCTTCTCCAACGCCCTGCCCAAGCGTCCGCCGCCGCTCCACGAGTGGGCGGTGTTGGTGGCGACCACCCACAGCCCGCGGATGCGGCCGGACTCGACGCCGTCGAGGATCTGGTCATACGCGAGGCAGTTCTGCGCCGGGATGCGGTCCTCCGGGATGCCGGTGGTGGCGGCGACCTCGGCGCGGTGGGCGGCGTCGATGAAGTCGCGGCCGCCGAGCAGGCTGGCGGTGTTGGAGAACAGCCGCGACCCCATGGCGTTGCACTGGCCGGTGATGGAGTTCGCTCCGGTGCCGGGGCGGCCGATGTTGCCGGTCATGAGGGCGAGGTTGATGATCGCCTGGGCGGTGCGGGTGGCCTGGTGCGACTGGTTGACGCCCATCGTCCACCAGAACGAGACGCGGTCGCGGTCGCGGACCGTGTCGGCGAGGCGGCGCAGCGCCGCTTCGGGGACGCCGGTCTCCCGGGCGACGCGCCCGGCCGGGAAGTCATCGACAAAGGCTTCGAAGGCGGCGAAGCCGGAGGTGTGGGCGTCGACGAAGTCGCGCTCCACGGCGCCGTTCTCGATCAGCAGGCGGGCGAGGCCGTAGAGCAGGACGAGGTCGGACTTGGGCGCGATCGCGAGGTGTTGGGTGGCGGCGGCGGCGGTCTCGGTGCGGCGCGGGTCGATGACGACGATCTCCGGGCCGCGGCGGTTGCGCAGCACGCGCTGCCACAGGATGGGGTGCGCGATGCAGAGGTTCGAGCCGACCAGGACGATGCAGTCCGACTCCTCGAAGTCGGCGTAGGTGTAGGGTGGTGCGTCGAAGCCGAACGACCCCTTGTAGGCGGCGACCGCGGTGGCCATGCACTGGCGCGTGTTGCCGTCGCCGTGGGCGATGCCCATGCCGCATCGGGCGAGCGTGCCGAGGAAGGCCATCTCCTCGGTGCAGATCTGGCCGGTGCTGAGGAAGGCCAGCGCGTCGCCGCCGTGAGCGTTCTGGATGGCGCGCAGCTTCGAGCGGAACCGCCCCATCGCCGCGTCCCAACCCACCCGGGTCAAAGCCCCGTCGATGCGCATCAGCGGGTGCGTCGCGCGGTTCGGCGCGGACAGCGGCGCGAGCGCCTCCCAGCCTTTCGGGCAGGCCATGCCGAGGTTCACCGGGTAGTCCGGCGTCGGGCTGAGGTTGACCGGCCGGCCCTCCTTGAGGTGCAGCTTCAGCGAACATCCGGTCGAACAGTAGCCGCAGACCATGTCGGTGGTGGCGTCCGGCTTGGCGATGCGCGGCACCTGGCCGAGGCCGAAGCCGCCGGGGTCGCGCACCAGCTCGCGGGTGAGCGGGCCCTCGAACTGGCGGATGAAATTCGGGATCGGTAGGGACATCGTTTTGCTAGACACCCGGCATGCCGAGCGGGGTCATCGAACGGAAGTAGGCGCGGCGCTCGAACCAGAACGCGGCGAAGGCGGCGGCGGCGAGGGCCGGCGAGGCGGGCAGCGCCGCCGCCCCGAGCGCGACGGCGCCGAAGAAGCTGGGCAGGGTGCGCGCGGCGCGCCAGGAGGGGCGGCGGGTGTCGATATAGACCATCGCCGAGCAGCCGACCGCCAGCAGGCCGCTGGCGGTCGCGGCCCACAGCAGCGGTGGCGAGGGCAGCGCGGCGGCGGCGAGGGCGAGCGGCATCCACAGGCCGAAGGCGAGGATCTCGCGGCTCAACCACGAGCGGCGCAGGCCGAGGAACGCGCGCCACGCCTTCTTCGGCTGCCCGAGGTGGGCGACGCTGGCGGCCATGCCCGCGAGCCCGGCGGCGGCGGCGGCGAGGGCATGCGGGCGGTTGCCGGTGAGCGCGGCGGCGAGCCCGAACCCGACGCTGAACTGGGAGAGCGTCAGCATCCAGACCAGCGGCAGGTGGTCGTGCGGACGATCCTGCCTACCGGGCGCCGCCGGTCTGAAGTCGGCGATCTCGCGCGCGCTCTTGAAGGCCGTCGTCGGCCGGGTGTAGCCGGATTCGAACGCGCCGGGGACGATCGCGCCTGTCGCCGGAACCTCCTCCGCCCGCACCACGCGGATGCGGATCGCGCCGTTGGGGCAGGACGCGACGCAGGCCGGCGCCTCGCCCGCGGCGAGGCGGCCGTGGCACATGTCGCACTTGCGGACGATGCCCCGCGCGGCGTTGTACTTCGGCACGCCGTAGGGGCACTTCATCTCGCAGTAGCTGCAGCCGATGCACTGGTCGTCCAGGTGGCGGACGATCCCGGTGTCGGCATCTTTTTGATAGGCCAGGGTCGGGCAGCCGTCGGCGCAGGCGGGGTCCGCGCAGTGGTGGCAGGCGGTGGTGACGGTGACCGGCGCGGCGCCCCCGTGGGAGACGAGCCCGCCGACTTCGCGCCACGACTCGCCCTCGTCGAGCCCGTTCATCGAGTGGCACGCGGCGACGCAGGCCTTGCAGCCGGAGCAGGCGTCGAGGTCGACCTCGAAGGCATACTGCTCGCCGGGTCCCGGTTTGCTCAGCGGCACCAGGTCCGCGTAGAACGGGTCCTCCAGCCGCGCGTGCCGTTGCGAGAAGCGTTCGACGGCGGTGAGGTCGCGCTGCTCGGCCAGCAGGGCGTCGAGGACGTTCTCGCCCGTGTCGCGCAGGGGCGGTGCCGGGGCGAGCTGGTGCATCGTGTGCGTCAGTAGCGGAGGGTGGAGGCCGGGACGAAGGGGAGGTCGCCGCCCGGCTCGTGGGCGGCGGTGAGGGAGGCGAGCTCCCCGAGCTCGCGGCCGGTGCTGAAGCTCTGGAAGCTCTGGCCGCGCTCGCGCTCGGCGAGGTAGGCGCGGAGGAGGCCGAGGATGCGGCGCTGGAGCGCGGGGCCGGCGGGAACCGCCTTGAACAGCTGGCGCCCGAAGTTCTTGTGTTCGCCGAAGCCGCCCCCGACGAACACGTGGAAGCCTTCGGCGGGCGCGCCGTCGAGCTCGACCTTGCAGGCCAGCAGTCCGATGTCGCCGATGTAGTGTTGGGCGCAGGAGTGCGGGCAGCCGGTGACGTGGACGTTGACCGGCAGGTCGAGTTCGAGCTGCGAGTCGATGAACTCGCCGAGCGCGACCGCGTGGCCCTTGGTGTCGGCGGCGGAGTACTTGCAGTAGCGGTTCCCGGTGCAGGCGACCGTGCCGCCGCGGAAGTTCGAGGCCTTGCAGCTCAGGCCGGCCCGCGCGAGCGCCGCCTCGGCGGCGCCGGCCCGGTCCGCCGGGATGTTGGTGATGAGGAGGCTCTCGAAGATGGTGAGCCGCAGGTCGCCGCTGCCGAACTCCTCGGCGACGCGGGCGATCGCGTCGACCTCGTCGCGCTGCAGCACGCCCACCGGTGTCGACACCCCGAGGTAGCAGAGCCCGGCCTGCTTCTGCGGGTGGGCGCCCAGATGGGGGTGGGGGACGGGCGGCGGGGCGCCGGCATCGACCGGGACGGCCCCGGCGGGGCGGCGCTCGAGCTCGAACCCGAGCAGCGACTCCGTCTCGGCGATGAATCTGTCGAGGCCCCAGTCCTTCAGCAGGTAGACGAGCCTCGCCTTGCCGCGGCTGCCCCGGTTGCCGTTGCGGGCGAAGACCTTGGTCATGGCGGCGGCGACCTCCACCGACTGCTCCGGCGTGCAGACCGCGCCGCTGTGCTCGGCCCATTCCCGGTGTCCGGTGACCCCGCCGAGGAGGACCTGGAAGCGCACGCTGCCGTCGGCGTCGCGGAAGGCGCGCATGCCGATGTCGTTGGTGTCCTCGGCGACCCCGATCCGTCCGCCGCCGTTGAAGCTGATGTTGAACTTGCGGGGCAGGTCGTAGAACTCGCGGTCGTTCATGATCACCGACTGCAGGTCGTCGACCAGCGGCTTGACGTCGATGAGCTCGTGCGGGTCGAGCCCGGCGGCCGGGCTGGCGGTGAGGTTGCGGACGTTGTCGGCGCCCGCCCCGCGCGAGTGCAGGCCGCAGCCGACGACGCGCCGCAGGAGCTCGGTGGTGTTCCCGGGCGGGATCACCCGGATCTGGATGTTGTTGCGGGTGGTGATCTGGAGGAAGCCGGAGGCGAGGTCGCCCGCGATGGAGCCGAGTTCGCGCAGCTGCGCGGCGGTCAGCCACCCGCCGGGGATCCGCAGGCGGCACATGTAGCCGTCCTTCACGGGGGCGAGCCAGAACAGGCCGTTCGACTTGAAACGGTAGATGTCGCCGCCCTCTGGCGGGAGCGCGAGCTGTGCCTTGCGGCGGATCTCGGGGTAGGCGTCGAGCGGGTGGAGCTCGAGTTTGAGCTTCTCTTCTTTGCAGAGTTTGACCTTCGGCCCGGCGTCCGGGCCGCGCTCGGGCGCTGGTTCGACATCGCCGAACCGCAGCCCGCCGCGCAGTTGGGCGCCCGAGAAGAAGCCCTCGAGGTATTGCTTCTGGGCTCCGGTGAAAGGGTGGTCGGTGGGTGGTGGCTTGCTGGACATGGAGCCGGGTTGCACTTGTTCGGCGAAGGAAAATAGGTAGGATTCAACAATGAGTCAGCCGTCTATGACGATCCGTCCCGAGGGCGATAAAATCAGAATCGAATTCGACCGAGATGCGCTCCCGGAGGGGCGGTTGGGTGGCTATCTCTCGTTGATGAACAGCATCTTTCTCGCCGAGTTGAGCACGATGACCGATGAGCAGGCCGACCAGCTCGCCGAGGACATCAAGGCGGACTGGTGGGGGCGTGAAGGCCAAGCGATCATGGACATGCTCGGCGTAAAGGACGGGTAGGTGGGCGAGGTTGTCATCGATGCGAACGTCCTCTTCGCAGGGTTGTTGGCGAGGTCGTCGAAGGTTCAGCGCGCCATTGCCGCGCCTCCAGAGGGGATCCGTTTCATTGCGCCGAAGTTCGTCTTCGTTGAGGTCTTCAAGTATAAGGAGCGGATCGCCGCGATGAGTTCTCTGAGCGTGCCCGAGCTTCTCGATCTCTTTAACGGTCTCTTGAACCGGATCGACTTCCGCAACGAGGCGACCATCAGTCTGCCGAACTGGATGCGGGCTTGGGAACTCTGCGCTCATGTTGATCGGAAGGATTTGGCTTATGTGGCGCTCACGCTGGAATCGGGCGGCGAGCTCTGGACGCACGATCGCGAACTCCGGTCAGGGCTCGAGGAGGGAGGCTTCGACCGCTTTTACGATCCCTAGGGTCAGTACACATCGCGCTGGTAGCGTTTCTCCTTCTTCATCGCCGCGACGTACTCCCCCGCGCCGTCCTCGCCCCGGCCGCCCGCGGTGGCGATGACGTGATGCAGGGCGGCGTCCACGTCCTTCGCCATGCGCTTGGCGTCGCCGCAGACGTAGAAGTGGGCGCCGTCTTCGAGCCAGCGCCATAGCTCGGCGGCGTTCTCGATCATGCGGTCTTGGACGTAAACTTTCTGCCCGGAGTCGCGCGACCAGGCGAGATCGAGCTTTGCCAATCCGCCGCCGTCGCGCATCGCGGCCAGCTCGTTGCGGTAGAGGAAGTCGGTCTTCTCGTGCGGGTTCCCAAAGAAGAGCCAGTTCTCTCCCGGCGCGCCGGTCTCGCGGCGCTCCTCGAGGAAGGCGCGGAAGGGGGCGATGCCGGTGCCCGGGCCCACCATGATCATCTTCGTCGCCGTGTCGGCAGGAGGTTTGAACCCTTTCGCCGGGTGGACGAAGACCTTCGCGCCACCGCCGTTGCAGCGGTCGGCGAGGAAGGTCGAGCAGACGCCCTTGCGCCGGCGGCCATGCGCCTCGTAGCGGACGGCGGCGACGGTGAGGTGGACCTCGCCGGGGTGGGCCTTGGGGCTGGAGCTGATCGAGTAGAGGCGCGGCTGGAGTTTGCCTAACAATGCCACGAACTCACCCGGCCCGAACCGGACCTCCGGGAACCCGAGGGCGAGGTCGACGATCTCGCGACCCCACAGGTAATCGGCGTCGAGCGGCTGCCCGGTCGCGCCGCGGTAGTGCTCGAGCAGCTTCTTCCCGGGGATGGTGATCGCGTAGTGGTGGCGCAGCGCATCGGCGAGCGGCGCCTCGCCGCCGCCGGGCAGCGGCACGGCGGTGTCGGCATCGAAGCCGTAGGCGGCGATGAGTTCGGCGGCGACCTCGGGGCAGTTTTCGGGGACGACGCCGAGCGCGTCGCCGACCTCGTACACCAACCCCGAGCCCTCGAGCGAGATCTCGAAGTGGCGCGTGTCGCGGGCGGAGCCCTCGGCGTTCAGCCGGACGTTCTTCAGCAGCGGGGCGGGGAACGGGTTCTTTTTCGAGTAGGCGGGGCCGGCGTCGTCGGCGGGGCGCGCGGCGGGTGCCGCCGGCGGCCCGGGCGCGCCCCGGACCGCCTCGCAAACCGACGCGATCCACGCGTCGGCGGCCTCCTCGAAATCGGCGTCGCAGTCGGCGCGGTCGGCGATGCGGGACGCGCCCAGGGCGGCGAGGCGTTCGTCGAGCTTCCGACCGAACCCGCAGAAGTCGAGGTAGTTGGAATCGCCGAGCGCGCAGACCGCGTAGCTCAGGTTCTCGAGGCGGGGGTGGTCCGCGGAGCTCAGCGCCCGCCAGAACTCGACCGCGTTGTCCGGCGGGTCGCCCTCCCCCCAGGTGCTGGTGACGAAGAGCACCCGCCCGGCGGCCGCGAGATCGACCTCGGCGAAGTCCTCCATGCTGACGGCGGGCGCGTCGAGACCGGACCCGCGCAACGTCTCGGCGAGGCGTTCGGCGAGCTCTTCGGAGTTGCCGCTCTGGCTGCCGAAGAGGACCGGCACCCTCGGCTGGCCGCCCCCCGCCGCGGCCTCGCGCCCGGCCGGCGCGGAGGAGAACAGCCCCGCGAGGAAGCCGTTCAACCATTCGCGCTGCTCAGCGCTGAACGGGGCGCTCTCCGGGATGGCGGGGAACTGGGACATGGCGATGGCGTGCGGCCGGTCAGGCGGCCTCCTCGTGCACCGGGCGTTCGAGTTCGCACTTCTCCAGGAAGCCCACGAGGTGCTCGCGGTACTGGCGGTAGCGGTCGGTGGTCATGATCGCCTTGCGGTCGCGCGGGCGTTCGAGGTCAATGGTCAAGACATCGCCCACGCTGGCGGCGGGGCCGTTGGTCATCATCACGACCCTGTCCGCGAGGTAGATCGCCTCGTCGACATCGTGGGTGATCATCATCGCCGTGAGGCGCTCGCGGTTCCAAAGGTCGAGCAAGACGCCCTGCAGTTCGAATTTGGTCAGCTTGTCGAGCATCCCGAAGGGCTCGTCGAGCAGCAGCATCTTCGGCGACAGGGCGAAGGCGCGGGCGAGCCCGACCCGCTGGCGCATGCCGCCGGAGAGTTCCGCCGGGCGTTTGTCCATCGCCCCAGAGAGGCCGACGGCGGCGAGGTAGTACTCGCCGATCTGCGCCCGCTCCTCCTTCGTCGCGTGGTAGAAGACCTGCTCGACGCCGAGCATCACGTTCTCCCGGGCGGTCATCCAGGGCAGCAGGCAGGGCGCCTGGAAGACCACGCCGCGGTCGGGCCCGGCGCCGTCGATCTCGCGCCCGCCGAGGATGACGGAGCCCTCGGTGATCTCGTTGAGGCCGGCCACCATCGAGAGGACGGTCGATTTGCCGCAGCCGGAGTGGCCGATGATGCAGACGAATTCGCCCTCCTTCATCTCGAGGTCGAAGCCCTGCACGATGACGGCGTCGCCGCCCGGCGTCTTGTAGGTCTTGCCGAGGTTGATCGCTTCGAAGTAGCCGGCCATTCTGCAGTGGGTTGGTTGATCGGGGGGATCGGGGATTCTTTGCCTAGGCCCGTGTCAGGACTTTCTTGCGGCGCGGGCGGAGGCCGCGGAAGCGGCTGGGTTTCGCCATGCTGATGTCCATCGGGCGGATGTTGGGCAGCGCGACCTGCGGGGCATCGCCCGCGGAGCGCTCCTTCTCCTTCTCCGACAGCAGGTAGTCGACGATCTCGGCCCGCAGGCGGAAGGCTTCGGGGTCGGCGTTGATGAGGCACCGGTCGCGCGGGCGGGGGAAAGGCACGGCGGTCTCCGGGCCGAGGGTCGCGCCCGGGCCGAGGCTGAGCGGGATGACGCGGTCGGCCATGTAGAGCGCCTCGTCGACGTCGTTGGTGATCAGGACGATGGTCTGCTCCTCCTGCGCCTTGATGTCGAGGATCTGGTCCTGGATGTTGCTGCGGGTGAGGGCGTCGAGCGCCGACAGCGGCTCGTCGAGCAGCAGCACCTTGGGCTTCGTCGACAGCGTGCGGGCGACGGAGTTGCGCTGGCGCATGCCGCCGGACAGCTCCGCCGGGCGTTTGCCCTTCGCCAGCGAGAGGTTCACCATCGCCAGCGCCTCGTCGACCCGCCGTTCGCGCCCGGCTTTGTCGTGCCTGCCCCAGACTTTGTTGACCGCCACCCCGACGTTGCCGCCGACGGTGAGCCACGGCAGCAGGGAGTAGTTCTGGAACACCAGGCCGCGGTCGGCGCTCGGGCCGGTCACCGTCTCGCCGCCGACGATCACCTCGCCCCGGTCCGGCGTCTCCAAGCCGGCGAGGAGGTTCATGAGCGTGCTCTTGCCGGAGCCGGAGTAGCCGACCACCGCGACGAACTCGCCCTCCTCGATCTCGAGGTTGATGTCGGCGAGCACCTCCGTGCGGCCGGCGCCGGAGCCGAATCCCTTGTGGACGCCGTTGAGCTGGATGTAGGACATGGGGAGGAGTGACGAATTCTCGGATGACGGATGACGAAGTGTGGGGCGCTGCTGCGGCCGGCGATCGTCATTCTGTCATTCGGGACTTCGTCATTTAGAACGCGGTGTTGTTGTCGAAGCTGACGAGCCGCTGCAGGGTGAACATGATGCGGTCGAGGAAGAAGCCGATGATGCCGATGGCGAACACGGCGACGACGATCTGCGCCATCGATTCGGATGAGCCGTTCTGGAAGGTGTCCCAGACGAACTTCCCGAGCCCGGGGTTCTGCGCCAGCATGTCGGCGGCGATGAGCACCATCCAGCCGACGCCGAGCGAGAGGCGGAGCCCGGTGAAGATCAGCGGCAGCGCCGACGGCAGCACGATCTTGAAGATGCGCTGCCACCACGAGAGCTTCAGCACCTTGGCGACGTTGAGGTGGTCCTTGTCGATGCCGCTGACGCCGAAGGCGGTGTTGATGAGCGTCGGCCACAGCGAGCAGAGCGTGACCGTCCCGGCCGAGATGAACATCTCGCGGCCGAAGCCGGCGTTCTTCGCCCCGTCGCCGGGGTTGTAGAGGACGGTGACGAAGACGAAGACGATCGGCAACCAGGCCAGCGGCGAAACCGGTTTGAAGATCTGGATGAGCGGGGTGACCGCGGTGCTGAAGTTCCTGCTCAGGCCGCAGAGGACGCCGACCGGGACGGCGATCAGCGTCGCGAGCAGGAAGCCGATGCCCACCGTCAGCAGGCTGGTCTTGATCTGTTGCCCGAAGGTGGGCGGCCCGGCGTAGGGCATCTCGCGGTATTTGGTGGCGTTGGCGGAGAACTTCTCGGCGCCGGCGGCGTCGCCAGCGGCGGCGGCGGCCGCCGCCTTCGCCTCCCAGCCGTCGGCCATGGCGTCCATCTTGATGCGGAACTCCTGCCCCTTGACGGCCTCGTTGGCGGCGAACTCCTGCATGCCTTGGTAGGCGGCCCAGGTCTCGGCCGGGCTGGGGATCGACCAGCTATCGGTCACGACCTTCGTCGAGCAGTAGGCCCAGAAGGCCATGAACAGGGCGATGGCGAGGGCCGGGAGGCCGACCCCCTTGCCGATCTCGCCGAGCTGCTTGCACGGTTCGTCTTTGCCGGCGAGGCGGGCGTAGGGGGCGAAGAAGCCGAGGCCCAACTTCTCGAGGGTGTGGGCGAGCCGCACCCAGCTGAAGCGCTTGCGGCGTGGCGGGCGGGCGGGTTTGAGGCCGGTGGCGTCGGCGGTGGTCGTGCTCATCGGATCGGGGTCGAGGTCGGGATTCAAAGACGCCCCCTATAGAGCGGGCGCCGTGCCAACCGGTGGCAGCGCGGGCATGAGCGGGATGCGGATTTCCTCATCGTGGTGATCAGGCGTGTTCATGGGTCGGGGCGAGCGGCGGCCCGCCGGTTCACTTGAGGCCGATCTCGAAGCTGTTGATGTAGTCGTTGGGCTTCTTGCCGTCGTAGGCCTTGCCGTCGATGAAGTCGGTGGTGGGCGGGCGGTAGCCGTCGGTGCCGAAGGGGAAGTCGGACTCGCTGAACTTGCCCTCGGCGATGAGCATGCGCGCGGCCTTCTCATAGATGTCGGGGCGGTAGATCTTCGCGGCGGTCTCCGCGTACCAGCCGTCCGGCTGCTGTTCGGTGAGCTGCCCCCAGCGAGTCATCTGGGTCAGGAACCAGACACAGTCGCTGTACCAGGGGTAGCTGGCGTGGTGGCGGAAAAAGACGTTGAAGTCCGGCATCTCGCGCTTGTCGCCGGGCTCGAACTCGAAGGTGCCGGTCATGCTGTTGGCGATGACTTCGGCGTCGGCGCCCACGTAGTTCGGCCGCGAGAGGATCTGCACCGCCTCCTCGCGGTTCGCGGTGCTGGCGTCGAGCCAGTGGCCGGCGCGGATGAGCGCCTTGGTGATGGCCAGCCAGGTGTTCGGGTTCTCGTCGGCCCACTTCTTGGTGACCCCGAAGACCTTCTCCGGGTTGTTGTTCCAGATGTCGTAGTTGGTCGTGACGGGCACGCCGATCTTCTTGAACACCGCCTGCTGGTTCCAGGGCTCGCCGACGCAGTAGCCGACGATGGTGCCGGCCTCGAGGGTCGCCGGCATCTGCGGCGGCGGCGTCACCGACAGGAGCACCTCGGCGTCGAGCACGCCCGGGATGTTCACCTCGCCCGAGGACGGGTCGTAGTAGAAGCCCGGGTTGATGCCCGAGGCGGCGAGCCAGTAGCGGATCTCGTAGTTGTGGGTCGAGACGGGGAAGACCATGCCCATCTTGAGCGGGTTGCCATCCTCGACGGCGGCCTTCACGATCGGCACCAGCGAGTCGGCGGGGATGGGGTGGACGGGTTTGCCGTCGGCATCCATCTCCACGTTCGGCTTCATCTGCTCCCAGAGGGAGTTGGCGACGGTGATGCCGTTGCCGTTGTAGTCGAGGCTGTAGGAGACGTAGAAGTCGGCCTGGGTGCCGAAGCCGACGGTGGCGGCGATGGGTTGTCCGGCGAGCATGTGCGAGCCGTCGAGCTCGCCGGTGATGACGCGGTCGAGGAGGACCTTCCAGTTCGCCTGCGCTTCGATCTCGACGATCAGGCCCTCGTCCTCGAAGAAACCCTTCTCCTTGGCGATGACCAAGGGTGCGCAGTCGGTGAGCTTGATGAAGCCGAACTTCAGCTGCGGTTTCTCGATGTCGAGGAGCTCCGTCGTCCCGCCGCCCGGGGTCGCGGTCCTGCCGCCGCCGCTGCCGGCGGACGGCGCTGCGGGCGGGTCGCCACAGCCCGCGAGGCCGAGCGCGAGGGCCGAGGTGGAGGCGAGGGCGCCGTGGGTGAGGAGTCGTTTGAGGTGGTGTCGGTTCAGCATGGCTATCGGTATGGGATCGGGGTGAGGGATGCGGGGCGCTGCGGGCGCTGGGAGCGGGCGCGCCGGTTGGGGCTGGCGCCGAGGGCGGCGTCGTAGACCGGGGCGAGGAAGATCTCGGCGGGTGCCGGCGACC
>JAUIGD010000350.1 GCA_030430255.1 Verrucomicrobiia bacterium | reverse complement strand
GCTTGCCGATGTCTGCACGTTCTGCGGATTCCAAGCGATCCACGCCGTCCAGCGATTCCCCTTTGAACCGCCCCCACTCGAGCGCTTCATCGACGTCGAGGGAGCGCTCCAACCCCGCGAGAGACGCCTCCTCGACAAGGCGATCTCCCGGTTTGAACGACGCTTCCCCCAAATCACGACCTCCATCTGTATCATGCGATTGCCGAACGGCATCGATGGGCGCGAATTTGGCTATTGGTTTCTCAACCGCCGACGTGCCACGACCCAAGAGGAGCAGGACGCTCGGCTCCACCACCTCTTGGCCGTCGTCGATCGCAACTCCAAGACCACGTCGATCACTGTCGGCTACGGCCTCGATTGCTTCCTCGACGACCAAGTGCTCTATCGCACCTTGGAGCAGGCGCGACCCGAGTTCCTCGGAGGAGGCTACGCCGCCGGTCTCGCCGCTTGGTTCAAGGCCGCCGAGAGGGCCCTCATTCCGATCGCCACCGAAGCGAACTTCGCGGCGGAACGGTGGCAGCGTCACCACGGCCGAGCGGCCACAGCGCCCCGCCAGCCCCCGACGCCGCCGACCAGCACGCCCCCCCAGCGGCAGGCGAAGCAGCAGGTCAGCTACTCGAACACCCATGCGTAAGATGCGCGACATCGTGGCCGCGGCGGCGCTGGCCTGCCTCCCTCTCGCCCCGCTCCGAGCGGGCGCGGACGTTCATGTTCTCGACCTTTCGCAAACCGCGGCCGCCGGGATGCTGTCGATCGACGTGGTGCCACCGGTGCCGAGACGCAACCTCTCCGACGTCGGCGGCGTCCTCTCCGCCGAGCGCCGGGGCGAGATCGAAAGGCAACTCGCCGAGGTGAACGACACCGCGCTTTTCCTCGTCATCCAGGAAGGCGAACTCCCGGCGCCCGTCGATGTCTATGGAAACGAATTGCTGAGGCGCTGGACAGCCACCCCGCGGTCTTTGGCAGCGCTCGTCCTGGACGTTGCCGAACCGGTTCCCAAAACCCACATCCTGTTCGCGGGGCGAGACCTGAGCAGCAGCGACATCCAACAACTCCACGGGCTCGGCACCGCAACCTTGGGACTTCTGCAACCGGGCGCGCCACGCGGAGAAGCCGCCGCGCAGATGACCCTCGACCTCATCCCGGCGCTCGACGCTGTCACCGCCGGCCTCTCCAGCAACGCCCCCCTCCCGGAAGCCGTCGCCGAAGCCCCCGCCGTGGCCGCCCCCACATCGGCGATCGGCGTCGCTCGCCCGGATGCCCCCACCCCGGTTCAGCCGTCGCCCAAAAATCGTTGGGAATTGGTGTCGGCGAAGATCAACTGGTCGCTGCTGCGGCTGGTCGCCGGCGTGCTCGGCGGCGCGCTGGTCACGATCGCCGCCGTGATCCTCTTGCCTCGCCTGCTCCGCAACCGTCGCATCGCCTTCCCAGACCACCTCCCGCGGCGCCGTTTCAGCGCGCCGTTCGCCGGCGGAAGCAACGCCCAAGTGCAGTATGGAGGCACCGACTGAACGGCTCCGCCCCCCGACGCTCGATGTCCCATGAACCGCCCATCCTTGCCGAAGCCGAACTGCTCGAAGTGCTGGATCGTCGGTCGTGCATCGCCGCGCTTCCCAACGGCAAACGCGTCCACGCCCATCTGCCGAGGGGTGCCGGCGATACCAGCCTGCCCGCCGCCGGCAGCAAGCTAACCCTCGAGCTCTCCCCCTACGATTTTTCCCGCGCCCGCATCCGCATCCCCCCCGAAGCCCCGCCTCAACCACCCGCCTCGCCATGAGCACCACGACCGAAATCGATCTCGAAAGCCATCCGTTCTCCGCTTACGCCCCGCCACCGGAGCGGCAGACCAGCAACCCGCTCGACGCCGCCGAGCGGCTCAAACAGGCCGCGAGCGACAACTTGCAAAAGCTCCGCGAGGCGGCCGAGGCCGGCTTGCGCAGCTTCCGCCAGCACGCGAACGGCGACGACGCTCCAGCCCCCGAAGCGTCCGCACCACACGAGTCGGCTCCGGCGCCCGCGCCCGCCACGCCGAACACCGGAGACGCAGCCGCAAAAGCGGCCCCCTCCTGGGAAGACCTGATGGCCAAACTCAAAGACTTGCACGGCGATGTCGAAGCGTGGGCTCGCGAGAACCCCAATGCCGCCATGGCCGCAGCAGCAGGGGTCGGGCTCGCCCTCGGCCTGGTGTTGAAACGGTAGTCCGATCGGTCGCCGGCTCCGAGGGGCAGCGCGGCAGCCTCTCCGGCCGGTGCGGAGAGTACCGAATAAGCAAGCCGGATCGATCGCTTCGCCGGCGCCAGACACCGGCGGCGCATCGTCACCACATGCGGCGCGCCGCCTGCGGAGGCGGAGATCGAGCCGCGCGAAACGCACCTGCGACATCGGGAGGGAAGCCGCTTTACGCCCGCTTCCGGGGGTGCCATACTAGCGGCCCTCTATGTCAGACCCCTCCTCCCCACAGAGCGACACCGTCGACGTCCTCGGCCACGTCGATGACTACCTTCGAATCGGCCAAGAGTACGACTGCTCAGACGTCCACCTCGCCACCACCGCCCAACCCTCGTGGCGGCGATTCGGAACCCTCCAACCCATCTGGGAGAACGGCAAGCCACTGACCGCCGAGGACACGGAACGCCTGGCGATGAGCTTCCTCGGCGACCGCGAGCGCGAACGCCTGCTCGAGCGGGGCGACGTCGATTTCGCCTACGCAAACGACTTCGGGCGATTCCGAGCCTCCGTCGTGCGCCAGCGCCTCGGCTACGACATCTGCTTCCGCATCATCAACACGGCCGTGCGCACCATGGATGACCTCGGCCTGCCGGAATCGATCAAACCGCTGACCCAATACCAGAACGGCATCGTCTTGGTCACCGGTTCGGTCGGCTCAGGCAAATCGACCACCCTCGCGGCCCTCATCGACTTCATCAACCGCGAGCGCTCCGACCACATCATCACGCTGGAGGACCCCATCGAATACGTCTTCAACTCCAACCAGTGCCACATCAACCAGCGCGAGGTCCACACCCACACCGAATCCTTCGCCGCCGCCCTGCGCGGATCGCTGCGGGAAGACCCTGATGTCATCATGGTCGGGGAGATGCGCGACCTCGAGACCATCTCGCTGGCGATCACCGCCGCAGAGACCGGGCACCTCGTCCTGGCAACCCTGCACACCGGCAACGCCCCACGGACCCTCGACCGGGTGCTCGACGTGTTCCCCAACGACCAGCGCGAACAGATCCGCATCATGGTCAGCGAATCGCTGCGCGGCGTGATCTCCCAGCAGCTCATCCCGCGCGCCGACGGCCAGGGCCGGGCGCTCGCCCTCGAACTTCTGATGAACACGCCGGCCGTCGCCGCGTGCATCCGCGACGGCAAGACCTTCATGCTCCCCGGCATCATGCAGACCGGCAAGGCGGTCGGCATGATCACCATGGATGACTCGCTGAAGAACCTCTACAACAAGGGGCAGATCACCCAGGAGGAATGCATGTCGCGCTGCTTCGACAAGGCGAACATGCTCAAGCACTTCGAAATGTAGCCCCGCGTTCCCCGCCCCGGCTGAAGCCACCCCACCTCCCCGCTCACCCCACTTCCAAACCCACCGATGGATCACAAGATCGACCGCTTCTTCCGCTACCTCGTCGAGAACGGCGGCTCAGACCTCCACCTCAGCCAAGGACAACCCCCGAAGATCCGCGTCCACGGCGCCATCTCCGCCATCCCCGACGAACCCGTCCTGACCGGCGAAGCCTTGGGCGAGATGATGCGGGAGATCGCCACCGATCGCGCCTGGGAACGCTATGAGAGCTGTGGCGACCTCGACTTCGCCTACGAGATGGACGAACTCTCGCGCTTCCGCTGCAACTATCTCAAGCAAAGCCACGGCTACGCCTGCGTCTTCCGCCTCATCCCCACCAAGATCCTCACCCTCGAGCAGCTCGGCATCCCGGAGGTGGTCAAGCAGTTCGGCCACATCCGCAGCGGCCTCGTCCTCGTCACCGGCCCCACGGGTTCGGGCAAATCGACCACCCTCGCGGCCCTCATCGACTACATCAACGTCAACTTCTCCCGCCACATCGTCACCGTCGAAGAGCCCATCGAATTCGTCCACTCCAACAAGCGCTCCATCATCACCCAACGCGAAGTCCCGATCCAGACTCCGTCCTTCGCCGACGGCCTCCGAGCCGCCCTCCGAGAGGACGCCGACATCGTCCTCGTCGGTGAGATGCGCGACCTCGAAACCATCTCCCTCGCCCTCACCGCCGCCGAGACCGGCCTGCTCGTTTTCGGCACCCTGCATACCAACAACGCCCGCAAGACCGTCGACCGACTCATCGACGTCTTCCCCGCCGACCAGCAGAGCCAAATCCGCACCATGCTCGCGGCCTCGCTGCGCGGCGTGGTCGCCCAGCTCCTCTGCAAACGCAGCGACAAGCCCGGGCGCGTGGCGGTCAACGAGATCATGGTCTCGAACTCCGCGGTCGCCGCGATCATCCGCGAGGGCGCGACCCAGAAACTCTACGACGTCATCATCGGCGGCAAGAAAGAGGGCATGCAGTTCATGGACGAGTCGATCTGGAACATGCTCAAGAACGGCATGATCAGCCCGATCGAAGCCTACATGAAGGCGATCGACAAGAAGCGCTTCAAAACCTACCTCCCCGACGACATGCAGATCCTCGCCAACTCCTCGGGGGGCCTCGAGGAAGGCGGGTAGGCCCCGGCCCGCGCCGCGCCCATCCCGGCTCGATGATGCGCAGCCCGGCCGAAGAACTGGAAGCCCTGCGCGCGGCGGCGCTGCACCGCTCGCTGCAGACACTGCGCTCGCCGAACGGGCGCCAGGTCGTCCTCGCCGACGGGCGGGAGCTGCTGAATTTTAGCTCCAACGACTATTTAGGCCTCGCCACCCACCCCGCCCTCGCCGGCGCCGCCGCGCGCGCCGCACGCGACTTCGGCACCGGCGCCGCGGCCTCCCGGCTGATCTGCGGCGGCAGCACGCCGCACGCCGAACTCGAGCGCCGGACCGCGCGGTTCCTCGCCAAGGAGGCCGCCCTCTCCTTCGCCAACGGCTACGGCGCATCGGTGGGGACACTCGGCGCGCTCCTCCGCGAAAACGACGTCGCCATCCTCGACAAGCGCTGCCACGCCAGCCTCATCGACGCCGCCCGCCTCAGCGGTGCCACCATCCGTGTGTTCCCCCACAACGGCCTCGACAAACTCGCACGGCTCTTGCGATCCACCCGCCCCCACCGAGATGCCGGCCACCGCGTCCTCGTCGTCACCGAGAGCCTCTTCAGCATGGATGGGGACATCGCCCCCCTCGCCGACATCGCCCAGCTCAAGGCCGAACACGGCGCCCTCGAGGTCGTCGACGAAGCCCACGCCTTCGGCGTCCTCGGCCCGGGCGGGCGCGGCCTCGCCCACGCCGAAGGGGTCGCCGACGCCGTCGATTTCCTGATGGCGACCTTCGGCAAGGCGGCCGGATCGGCCGGTGGCTGCGTCGCCGCTTCGGTTGACTGGATCGACCTCATCCTCAACCGCGCCCGCAGCTTCCTCTACTCGACCGCCCCCCCGCCACCACAGCCCGCCGCCGCCGCCGCCGGACTCGAGATCATCGCCTCGGGCGACGGCGACGACCGCAGGCGACGCCTGCGCGCCAATATCTCCCGCCTCTGCGGCGCGATCGGGATCGCGCCGCCCCCCGGGGCGATCGTCCCGGTCGTCATCGGCGCGGAGGCCACGGCCGTTGAAGCTTCCAAAAAGTTGCTAGAGATCGGCCTGCTCGCGCCGGCCATCCGCTACCCGACCGTCGCCCGCGGCGCGGCCCGCCTGCGCGTCACCCTCTCCGCCGCCCACACGGCCGACGACGTCGACCAGCTCGCGAACGCCCTCGCCGATCAGCGGTCGAACTAGCCCGGATCGATCACCCAATCCGCAGGCGAGGCGCCGCCATTCGTTGACGTTGAGTAGGCGGCGGCAGGGATCGGCGAGGCGGCTGGGTGGACACCCTGCCCGAGACGATCACCACGCCAACGCCCTCAGCCTCAACGAGGGCAAGCCGCAGACCGGAGCTTGGTGATCGATTCGGGCTAGCCCGGATCGATCACCCAATCCGCAGGCGAGGCGCCGCCATTCGTTGAGGTTGAGTAGGCGGCGGCAGGGATCGGCGAAGCGGCTGGGTGAACACCCTGCCCGAGCCGATCACCACGCCAACGCCCTCAGCCTCAACGAGGGCAAGCCGCAGACCGGAGCTTGGTGATCGATTCGGGCTAGCCCGGCGGGCGCTGGGGCGATTGAACAGCGGAGGGCTCCCGAGGCGCGGAGCGTGGTGGGAGGCCCTTCGCGTTGCTCAGGGTGACAGCTCCGCGGAGTCGAAAGCCGTCAGGGCGGTGTGAGGGGATGCCCACCAGCCCTCTCAAGGAAGTGCGGTGTCCTCCTTACAAGCGCAGCGCCGGAAGGACCCCGCCATGAAACCCGCGGCCGAGCCACCGGGACGCCCCGGATGCCTTGACGGCTCCAAGCGAGCGGGCACCGGGACGCTGCCACCCGGCGTTGCCTATCCTTAAACGAGCGCCATTCGGTCCAAGGCGAATGGCGCTCGTTTAAGCCGGGTTCTCGGCGGATTGAGTCGAGAACGGAACCGATACTCGCCTCGGGAGATCCTCGTGGGTGCCGCCGTTTCAATCGTGCGCGGAACAGCCCCTACGAGGCGAGTTCCCAACCTGGGAGGCGCTGGGGTCATTCACTACGAATGGCTTCGGAGGCGCGGACTGTGGTGGGAGGCCCTTCGCTTTGCTCAGGGTGACAGTGCGGGAGTGGAATGTTGGGCGTG
>JAUIGD010000349.1 GCA_030430255.1 Verrucomicrobiia bacterium | reverse complement strand
GCCATCGCGGTTTTCGACGGGGCCGTCTGGTACAACGAAAGCGGGGTCCGCCCGGACATGCTGGTGCGCTTCGATCCCGAAACGGAGGCCTTCCAGAGCTGGCCGATCCCCTCGGGCCCGGTGCATGCCGGTATCCTGCGCCACATGCGTACCACGCTCGATGGCGAGGCGCTGCTGATCCATCAGAGCGGAACCAGTCACATCGGGCGGGTCACAGTGGAGCGCGAGGACTTGGTTCAGTAGCGGTTGCCCTGGGCGGAGCGTTCGCCAAGGGAGCTGCATTCCCGGGTGGATTTTGGCCTGACGTTCGGGGCTTTCGGGGCGCAGGGACGCAAAGGCCCCGCCGGATTGCTCCAACGGGGCCATGATCCGCAGGGCGGAGATTTGCCCCACCGCCCGTTTTCAGATCGCGGCGACGGCGCGTTTCGCCTTCTCGGTGTCCGGCGGCGGCGCGAGGGGGGCGACACCTGTGGCGCCGACCTCGAAGATCTCGACCGGCTCGTCGGTGCCCTGGAAGAGGTAGCGCCCGTGCGCTGGCCACGACAGCGGCAGGCCGCGTGCAGCGGGCTCGCCGTCGACCTCGGGGTGCTGTTTCAGATACTGTCGTGCCTCGTCGAAGATGACCCGCGACATCAGCACCTGGCCGCCGGTGGCGAGGGCGGCGATGCGCGAGGCGATGTTGGTCGCCAGGCCGACGGGCTTGGTGACTCCGGTGTTGTGCTCGGTGATCTCGACCACTTCGCCGAGGTGGAGCCCGATGCGGACGCGCGGCGCCTCGCCTCCCCAGTCCGCGTGCGTCATGCGGTACTGGATGCGCAGCGCCGCCGAGACCGCCTCGCTGGCGAGCGCGACGCGAATGAGGAAGCCGTCGCCCGTGTGCTGCAGGACCTTCGCGTCGGCGGTGCTGTCGAGGACGGTCTTGATGATGGCGTCGTGTCGGTCGATGGCGCGCACGTAGGCCTCGGTGCCGAGGCGCGCGTTCAGCCCGACGGAGTCGACGAGGTCGGTGAACAGCAGGACCGCGGTGAGCTTCTCGCGCGCCGCGCGGCCGGCGTTGCGCACCGCGGCGCCGAGCTCGTCGCGCAGCTCGGCCGCGCTTTGGAAGCGCTCGCCGGGTTCGCTGCGCAGCGCGCGCAGGACGAGCCGATCGACGTCCAGCCCGACTGGCGCGAGCTCGGAAGGCGGCGCGAAGTTGCCGATCGGCAGCTTGCCGGTCAGCAGCTCGTAGGCGAGGACGCCGAAGGAGTAGATGTCGGCGCGGGCGTCGGCCTTCGCCGAACCTCGGTGTTGCTCCGGCGCCATGTAGTGCGGCGTGCCGAGCGAGGCGCGCGTCTGGGTGATGTCGTAGGCCGCGCCGCCGGCGCCGGTGATCTTGGCGAGGCCGAAGTCGGTGATCTTGGCGCGGCCGTCGGCGCCGAGCATGACGTTGCCGGGCTTGATGTCGCGGTGGACGATGCCTTGGCCGTGCGCGTAGGCGAGCGCGTCGGCGATCTGCAGCAGCAGCTCAAGCGCCTCGTCGGGGGGCGGCGAACCCTCCTGCAGCACCTGGGCCAAGTCGCGGCCGTCGACGAACTCCATCACGAAGTAGAACTGGCCTTCGATGTCGCCGAACTCGTGGATACGGACGATGCCCGCGTGGTCGAGCCGCGCCATGGTCTTCGCCTCGCGGCTGAAGCGGTCTTCAAATTCTGGGTCGGCCGCGACCTCGAGCGGCAACATCTTGATCGCCACCGGGCGGTCGAGCGCCAGTTGCGTCGCCTTGTAGACGGCCCCCATGCCGCCGCGGTTGATGAGCGCGATCACCTCGTAGCCGTCCATCAGCTCCGACAGTTCGCCGGCGGTGAGGGGTTCGAACTCCGACGGGTCCGAGGCGGACAACCCTGGGACTTTGGTGCGCTTCAGCAGGCAGGTCGGGCAGACACCCGACAGCGCACCGCCGGGCAGCGGCCTGCCGCACTTCTCGCAGGCGTGTGCGGCCCCGCCCCCCTCCCGTCCTTCCTCGCTCACGTCGATCGGCGGGGCGGGGGTGGAGGGGTGGGGTGTCGGTGGTCTGCGGCTGCGGCCCGGCTGACCGGGCGCAGGGCGCTTTGACAGATCGTGTTCGACACGTAGCCCATGGGGACTCGAGACCGACAAACTTCGCGGGGGAAGGGGCCGCGCGGCAACCCATTTCTCGGGCGGGGCGACCTTTGCCCACCCACATTCATCGAGTGCCGATGTAACAGCCGGTCGGCGGCGGCGGATTGGGGGGTATGAAGCTGAAATCCATCCTCCCGACAGCAACCCTCAGCGCGCTCCTCGCGGGCGCCGCGCTCGCCGCACCGGACATCCGCGTCCAAGGGCGGCAGACGAGCATCTGGAACACCATCGACGACGGCGACCACAACCCGGACCAGGCGGTCACCGACTTCGGGACCGTGGACTTCGGCGATGGCAAGAGTCGCGCCTACCGCATCCAGAACCGGGGCAACGACGACCTGGTGGTGAACTCGATCCAGATCAGTTCCGCCGACTACGTGCTCACCGGCATCGCGCTGCCGGTCACGGTCGCGAAAAACGACCACGTGCGCTTCGACATCAACTACGTGCCGACGCGGGCGGCCTCCAACGCCATCGTCAGCGTCGCCAGCAACTCGCCCGGCGCCGAATCGAACTACACCTTCGCCATCACGGGCAACGGCGAAGGGCCGGAGATCGAGCTCGCCGGGCGGCCGACCGCGGCGGCGGCTTGGGACAACATCGTCAACGGCGACGGGACGCCCAGTGCCGCGGAGGGCAGCGACCTCGGCAACGTCGCGGTCGGCGAATCGCGCACCCGCGAGTTCCGCATCCGCAATGGCGGCACGGCGACGCTGCAGATCAACGGCCGGGGCTTTAGCGGTTCGCGCGCTGGTGACTGGGACGTCGATCGCCTGTTCGCCGGCCACCCGACCATCGGCCAGCTGGCGCCGGGCGCCGAGCGCGTGTTCGAGATCACCTGGGCGCCGTCGCAGCCTGGCCCGACACAGGTGACCTTCTCGGTGCGCACCAACGACGGCGACGAAGACCCGTTCACCTTCGACCTCAAGGGCAACGCCACCGCCGACCCAGACATCCGTGTGCAGGGGCGCGAGGCCGGGTTTTGGAATGTCATCGCCGACGGCGACCGCAATGCGGGCGACCAGGCGGTGACCGATTTCGGCTCGCCGAACGACGGCACTGCGACGCGTGCCTTCCGCGTGCAGAACGAGGGTGCGGCGACCTTGACCGTGACCTCGATCAGCAGCAGCAACCCCGCGTTCACGATCGACAAAGCAACGCCCTTCCAGGTCGCGGCGGGTGCTGCGGAAAATTTCGAGGTCGACTTCGGTGCCCAGCGCGCCGGCACGGCGGGCACGATGATCACCATCGCCAGCAACGATCCCGATGCCGAGTCGAGCTACACGTTCGCCCTCACCGCCATCGCCGACCTGCCCGAAGCCTCGGTGCACGGGCGCGATCTGTCGCCCGGCGCGCCGTACCTCATCGTCCCGGAGGGCGACGCGACCCCCTCTCCCAACGACGGCACCGACTTCGGCGAGCAGGCCGCCAACCCGGTGTTCGGCGGCGGGACCACCCGCCAGTTCCGGCTTTACAACACCGGCGAACGCGGCCTCGACGTGGCCGCGGTGTACTTCACCGGCCACGTCGATGACTTCGGCGCCGGCAACCTCGACCGCCACACCCCGCTGCTGCCGATCGCACCGGGCGACTACCATCCTTTCACGCTCACTTTCGCGCCGCGCTCCGCTGGCGAGAAGACGGCCACCGTGCACGTCGTCAGCAACGCCATCAACGGCAGTTTCCAGTTCGACCTGCGCGGGATCGGCGTGGCGGCGCCGCGCTTGGAGCTGCGAGGGCGCAACGGCTCGCTCGACGCGCTCGACTTCCTCGATGTCTTCGACACCTACGACTGGACCGAGATCCACAACGGCGACACCACCCCCCGCGACCGGGACGGCACCGACTTCGACCGGCGCAACATCAACGGCGGGGGCAACACCAACCCCTTCCGCATCCTGAACTACGGCAGCGCCGACCTGGTCGTCCACCAGGTGCTCAGCGACTCGCAGGCCTACACCTTCAGCGACCTCCCGACCGGCCCGGTCGCACCGTTCGAAGACCACGTGTTCCGGGTCACCTTCGACCCCGAACAACCGGGGCGCCACGACGCGACGGTGCGCATCATCAGCAATGCCGGCAACTTCGTGTTCGCCGTCACCGGATTCGGCACGGGCAAGGGTGGCGACGAGCCGGGGATCAGCATCGAGGGGCGCGACGGCGCGCTCGCCTGGCAGGTGCTCTCCAGCGGCGCCGCGGCCTCGGCGCCGAACGGCACGCAGTTTGGCACCGCGGGCGTCGGCGCGGTCGGCGAGACGCACCTGTTCCGCGTCACCAACACCGGCGACGCGACCTTGGTGATGGTCGAAGTCGAGCCGGTCGGCGACTTCCTCGTCGAGGGACTACCCGGCGAACTCGAACCTGGCGAGCGCGAGACCTTCGAGGTCACCTTCGCCCCGGGTGCTGTCGGTCAGATCGACCGCCTGCTGCGCATCGGCAGCAACGCTGCGGACGACGGGGAGTTCCTGGTCAACCTGCGCGGCCAAGGCGAGCCGGCCGACGGTTCCGGCGGCCCGGAGATCACCGTGCGTGGCTGGGGGTTGGAGATCGGCGATGGTGCCTCGAGCGCGAACCTTGCCGACGGCAGCGACTTCGGCACCGGCTCGGTGGGGGTGGCGATCCGCCGCGACTTCTGGATCCACAATGACGGGGACGCCCCGCTCGCGGTGAGCGCGATCACCTGCAGCGACGCCCGTTTCGTCGTCTCCGCCCCCCCGTCATCGGTCGCGCCGGGCGAAGCGGAGCGCTTCGAGCTGACCTACACTCCGACCTCGACCGCGCGCCGGCAGGCGGTGGTGACGATCGCCAACAACGACCCCGACGGCGGCGAGTCGAGCTACACCTTCACCGTCGCCGGGCGCGCGGTCGCCGCGCCTCCGCAGGCCGCGATCGACCTCTCCGCGGCCGCGTTCGGCGGCGTCGAGATCGGCGATACCGCAAGCCGGCTGTTCACCGTCGAGAACACGGGCGGCTCCGAACTCCTGCTCGCCGGCGCGGCTTCGGACGACCCGCAGTTCGCCATCGACGACCTGCACGGAACCTTGGCGCCCGGCGAGAGCCGCAGCTTCGGCATCGCCTTCACACCCGCCGCGGCCGGCGCGCAGGCCGCCGAGATCGCCATCTACACGAACGCCGCCGACGCGGCGCCGCTGACGGTCGCCGTTTCCGGCACCGGGCTGGTCGACGACGGGCCGGCGCTCGCCATCACCGCCTTCTCGCGCGCTGCCGACGAAGTGCAGATCGCCTTCCAAAGCCAAGTCGGCGAGAGTTATCGGATCGCCTGGTCGGACGGCGGCGGCACCTGGTATCCGGCGCCGGGCCACGAGGCGCTGGCCGGCGACGGCAGGGTGATCGCACGCACCGTGCGCGACAGCGAGATGCCGGCCGCGGCCGGCGGGAAGGCGCGCCTGTTCCGCGTCGAAGAGGAGTAGCCGATCGGGGAAAAAGGGGAACTCACCCTACCGCCCGCACAGGTCGCCGTCCGGTCCCCGGGCGGCGGCCTGTCGTGTTGTGGGAGATCGGTCGCCTGCCGTTCACGACTCGAACACCGAGAGGAAGTAGTTGATCTCCAGCTCCACCTCGTCCTCGCTGGCGACCGTGTCGGTGATGCGCTCGCGCAGGAGTTGGCCGAAGCGTTGCCGCGCTCGGAACACGGCGATGCGCACGGCGCCCTCTTTCATCCCCAGTGCGGCCGCGATCTCGGCGTGGGCGCCGGTTTGGGCGTCGCCGCTGAGGTGGGGTTTGAAGGCTTCGAACTGCTCGGCTTTGCCCCTGGCAGCGAACTCCGCTTCGAGGTCGGCCATCGTCGCCTCGAGGATCTGCAGCGCCCAGCGCTTCTCGAACTCCGACTCCGGCGTCGCCGCCTCGACCGGCTCGTTGGCGTAGCGCTCTTCCGCGCGTTCGGCATCGAGCGAGATCTTCACCGCGCCGCCGCCGCGTTTCTGGGCCACCTCTTTGCGCACGTCGTTGATGATCTCCTTCTTCAGGGCGCCGAGCAGGAAACTTCGCAGGCGGCCCTTCTCCTGGTCGGCGCGGGATAGGGCGTCTTTTTCGAAAAGCCTTGCGAACAGGCGTTGGGCGACGTCTTCCGCATCCTGCGGCGAGCGCCCGCGCCGCCGGGCGTAGGCGTAGAGCGGGAACCAATAGGTCTCGAACAGCTCCGCCCAAGCCCGTTGCTGCTCGTCGCCTTCGCCGCCGCTGGCCTTCGCGACGACGCTCCAGCGCGTGCGTGGGAAGGCGTCGCCCCCCGCTCCGGAGCGGCCGGAGAGCAGGTCCTTGTTGACGAAGGTTTTTGGATCAGGCGCGCCCATCGCAGTGACCGCGCCAACTACACGCTCCCGGCGCCGGTTCGGCAAGGCGCAAAAATGTTGCCCGCGTGGTAACGGGAGCGCCCCGGCTGCGGAGAGGGGGGTAGAGGCCGGCATCCCGCCGGCGCGAACGCCGAACCTTCACCATCCCGATACTCCATGAGCCACCTCCCCACCTCCCCGCCCCGATCGACCCCGCCCGCCTTTTTGCCGCGCCCCCTCTGGTGGTTGCACATCGCCCTCGCGCTGCTCGCCTTCACCGCGCTCGGCGGCGCGGCGGAGATCCAAGTGCAGGGGCGCAACGGTGTGTTGCCCTGGGTGAACATCGACGACGGCGACACGACGCCGCGCGACGCCGACGGCACCGACTTCGACAACCGCGACGTCGTCGGC
>JAUIGD010000010.1 GCA_030430255.1 Verrucomicrobiia bacterium | reverse complement strand
GGCGACGAAGCCGGCATCGTAGCCCATGGTGAGTTGGAGGGAGTCGGTGGCCTCCGGAGCCGGGAGGTCGAAAGGGACGCGGGTGAGGGCGGAGGGGGAGGAGCCGAACATGGCCGCGCCGATGTCGGTGCCGATGTCGCCGGCGGAAGCCGGGCTGTATTTGAACGTGCCGGCGCCGTAGCGGTTGGCGGGGCCGCCGTCGACCGTAGCCGGGAAACTGCCCGCGGCGCCGTAGCGGCCGGCGCCGGTGAACTGGATCAAGCCGCCGCCCGGGTCGATGTCGAGGCCGTCGATGGCGCCGGTGCCTTGGTTGGCGTTGGGTTCGGAGGCGCCGTAGCCGTAAGCGACCATGGTGTAGTTACCGGGCGGGAGGACGAGCGGGGCCGGCAGCGCTTTGATGCGGCTGCCACCCTCGAGGGAGCCGGGGTCCGCTGGGGTGAAGGTGCGTGCGGCGAGGACGTGTGGCGCTGCGGCGGAGGGGCGGACCCAAAGCTGGGCGGTGAGGGTGAGGGTGAGACCGTCGGAGCCGGCGTCGAAGACGCCGAGGTGGGTGACGCGGATCTCCTCGAGGACCTCGAAGTCCATGCCGAGCGAGCCGTCGTAAGTCTGGTTGCCGGGCGTGTCGGCATCGATTTGATAGGCGGTGTAGAAGCCCGAACCGCCGCCGAGCACCGGGCCTGGCGAGGTTTTGTAACCGACTGCGGCGACGCCGTCCGCCCATGCCGAGTCGTCGAAGTCGCGCTCGTTCCAGCCGGCGGGGAGGGGGGCGCTCGGGACGAGGTGGCGGGCGGGCGAGCCCGGGGTCAAGAGCGGCAGCTGGGCGCCGGCGATCCCGTAGGAGACGTCCTCCCGCTGTCGCGGGACTTCGGCGAACGCGAAGGCGGGGGATCCGTCCGGCCTCAGAAGGGCGAGGGGCTCGCCGTCGGTGTCGAGTTTGAACGTGGTGTGGAGGAAGCCTGCCGGGTCGGTCTCGGTGGCGGGCGCGCCCGAGGCGAAGACGATCAGGTAGCCGCCGGGGTCAATCGACGTGCCGGGGGGGAAAGGCCAAGAGTCGGCGCCGGCGTGGAGGGTCCAGCCGTCGAGGTCGGCGCGTGCCGGATCCGGGTTGTGGAGCTCGATCCAGTCAGGGAAGCGGCCATAGCCGTCCGCGAGGGAGGACGCGTTTGCAGCGACGAACTCGGTGATGAGCGGAACGGCGTCGGCGCGACCGATGGCGAGCGCGAGGGCGGTGCAGGTGGTGGGGAGGAAGCGGCGAAGCATCGGGGGCGCGCCCGAGGGGATCCTCGGACTCAGGACTTTCGAGTTCGAACGGTGTAGGAACGCGATCCCGATCGTTCCGATGGCGAGGAGTCGATCGAGATCAGGGACGAGACAGCGTGGCGAAACGGGCAATGGGGCAATCGATCCGGGCCGGGTCAATCCGGCAGCCTCCTGTTCCGGGCGGCGGCGACCGTTTCAGGAGCGGCGCCGCCGGGCGAGGCCGAGCAGGAGGGCGGTGGCGAGCAGTCCGCCGGCGGCGGGCTCAGGGACCACAGTGTAGGAGAAGGAACCGGCGAGGTACTGGGCCGGGCGGGCGTCGGCATTGGCGGGATAGGCGCCGGCGGCGCCGTAGGCCGATCCGACGAACTCCAGCGCGCCGTTTTGGGTGTCCCAGAGGCTGAAGTCGTTGCCGGTGCCGATGTTTCCGTTGGGGTCGTCTGCGCTGAAGCCGTAGGCGACGATGGCGTATTCCCCCGGGGCCAGCGTCAGGGGTGAAGCGAGCGGCTGGTAGCGGTGGCCATCGGCGAGGGCGCCGGGCGACCCGGCGGTGAAGGTTTGGCTGCCGAGGATGGCGTCCCCGTTGCCGCCGGAGCGGGTCCAGAGTTCGGTGGTGACCGAACCGGAGAAGCCGTCGCCACCCGAGTCGAAGGCGGCGAGGGCGTCGACGGTCACGGACTGGGTGACGATGAACGTGATGCCGAGGGAGCCGCCGTAGGTTTGCGTGCCGACGGTGCCGTCGGGGGCCTGTAGGGCGTTCGCCGGACCCGCTGCATCCGGGACGTTCTCGAACATGAACGATCCGGCGGCGTAGCGGTTGGCGGGGCCGCCGTCGATGTTGGTGGGGAAGCCGGGCGTGGCGAGCCAGCGGCCGAGGCCGACGAACTCCAGCGCCCCGCCGCCGTCGGTGGTGCGTCCGGCGATGCCGTTGCCGAGGAGTTCCGAGCCGTTGTAGCCATCGGCGGCGATGACGCCTCGGAAGCCACCGGCGAGGTGGACCGGGCTGCCGAGCTCGACAAAGCGGTGCCCACCGGTCGCCGCACCATCGGTGCCGTTGAGGCTGGCGGAAGCGCCAGCGAGCGGCGCTTCGGTGATGCGGTTGTACATCGCGACGTTGAGCGACCCGTTGATGCCGTCCGATCCCGAGTCGAACACGCCGACGTGGGTGACGTTGATGCCGGAAGCGTCGCGGACGTCGAATTCCATGCCCACGCTGCCGCCGAAGTTCTGCACGCCGACGCTGCCGGCCGGGATGTCGTAGGCGATAATCCCTGCGTGGGCGACCGGGCTGAGGGCGGCGAAGCCGGTGGCGAGGAGGGCGTAGGGTCCTAGTTTCATATCGCGAAAAGGGGCTCGGAGGGCGAGGTTAAGGGACAAACACGCGGTAGAACAAGTTCCCTTCTGAGGCCGGGACGGTGGTGCTGGTGGTGGTGCCGCCAGACTCGATGCTGTCGTCGATCTCTTGCCAGACAACGAGGTCGGGGGAGCTCTCGATCGAGTAGAAGACGCCCGGTTCGGAGTTCCAGGTCACCGTGGTGGTGCCCGCGGTTGGGTCGAGGGTCACCGAGGTGATCGCGAACGGGGCGGCCGGCGGCACTTCAAAGGCGAAGGTGCCCGCGGCGTAGCGGTAGGCGGGGCCGCTGTCGGCGGTGGCGGGGAAGGTGCCCGCGGCGCCGAATCGCCCGCCGCCGACGAAGCGCAGGGCGGGGTCGGCTGAGGTCGAAAAGCGGGCCGGGTCGAGGGGCGGGGTCGGGACGCCCAGGTTGCCGTTCGGTTCGCCGGCGCCATACCCGGAGGCGGTGATGGTGTAGGGGCCAGCCGGGAGCAGCAGCGGTGCGGCGAGGGGGGCGACGCGGTGGCCTCCGCGGAGGTCGCCGGGTTGGGCAGGCGTCAGGAGCATCTCGGCGAGCGCCGCGCCGCCGCTGTCGTCGGCGGGGTCGTCCGGGGTGCCGGCGTCGTCGCGTGACCAGAGCTGGACGCGGATCGGCAGCGCCAGCCCGTCCGAGCCGCTGTCGAAGGCGCCGAGTTCGACCACGAAGATGGGTTCTTCGACGACGAAGTCCGCGCCGAGCGCCCCGCCGAAGGACTGGTTGCCGGTCGTCCCGGGGGAGAGGTCGTAGGCGAGTTGGCCGAGATAGGTGATCACCGGTCGGCTGTCGGCATCGTTCGGGTCCGAGCCGCTGGCGACCTCGCGCCCGTCGCTGAACCCGTCGTCGTCGGAGTCGGGGTCGAGCGGGTCGGTCGAATGGGTGCTCTCGTCACCGTCGTTGAGGCCATCGCCATCGGTATCGGCGAGGAGCGGGTCGGTCGGGCCGGAGACCTCCGCGGCGTCGTCGATGCCGTCGCCGTCGGTGTCGGCGAGGTTCGGGTCGGTGCCGTTCTGGAATTCTGTGAGGGTATCGAGGCCGTCCATGTCGGGGTCGCCGGCGGCGTCGGTGGGGTCGTTCGGGTCGAGGCCTGGGGTGGCGGCTTCGTAGAAGTCGGGGAGGCCGTCGTTGTCGGCGTCGTCGGTGGTGAAGGAGAAGGTGCCGGCGCCGTATTGGTTCGGTTCGCCTCCGTCCGGGTTGGGGGGGAAGGCGCCGCCGGTGCCGGCGGGGCCGAAGCGGCCGCGCAGGAAAGTGACCGCGGCGGAGCCGCTGGTGGTCAGCCCTTCCGGGGCGCCCGGGCGGGCGCCGAGATTGTAGTTCGGGTCGGCGGCGTTGAAGCCGTGGGCGACGACCGTGTAGGAGCCGGGGGCGAGCTCCAGCGGTGCCGGCAAGGCTTTGAAACGATTGCTCCCCTGCAGGGCGCCCTCGCCGGGGTTGATCGTGAGCATGGTCAAGATCGCCAGGCCGCTGTCGTCGCCGGGCAGGTCAGGCGTGCCGTTGTTGTCGCGGGACCAGAGTTCGACGGTGATCGGGTTGGCCAGGCCGTCGCCGCCGGCGTCGAAGGCGCCCAACTGCCGCACGTTGACGGTGGCTGCGAGATCGAAGTCGAGCCCGAGCGGCCCTTCGAAGGCCTGGTTGCCGGAGCGCCCGTTGGCGATCCGGTAGGCGGCCTCGCCGAAGCGGTCGCCCGGGGTGCTGGCGCCGTCGGTGGGGTCGGAGGTGTTGAAGAGCTCGAGGCCGTCATCGGCGCCATCGCCATCGGTGTCAAAGACCACCGGCAGGGTGCCGGTGTCGTCCTCGTCGATGAAACTGCCGCTGCCGCTTTCGATGCTGTCGGGCAAGCCGTCGCGATCGCTGTCGGGGTCGAGCGGGCTGGTGCCGCGGTCGTCGGCATCGACGAAGATGCCCGTCCCCGTTTCGGGGCCGTCGGCGATGCCGTCGCCGTCGGTGTCCGGCTCCTCGGGGTCGGAGCCGTCGAGGAACTCTCGGAGGTTGTTCGCGCCGTCGGAGTCGAGGTCGGCGACGGCGTCGTCGGGATCTTCGGGGTCGAGCCCGTGGGCGAGTTCATACGCGTCTGGGAGGCCGTCTCCGTCGGAGTCGGGGAGGAGGAAGGCGAACGAGCCGGCGCCGTACCGTTGCGCTGGCCCGCCGTCCGGGTTGGAGGGGAAGAGGCCGGGGTCGGCGCCCCAGCGGGAGGTGCCGACGAAGGCGAGGGCGCCGCCGCCGGAATCGGTAGAGAGCCCCGCTGCGGCGGGGATCCCGCCGTTGCCGATGTTGAGGTTCGGTTCGCCGGTACCGTAGCCGTGGGCGACGATCGTGTAGCTGCCGGGGGCGAGCGAGACCGGGGCGGGTAAGTCCTTGAAGCGGCTGCCGCCTTCGAGGGCGCCGGGCTCGGCGGTGGTGAAGGTGAGGAAGGCGAGCAACGAACTGCCGAAGTCGTCAGTCGCGTCGTCCGGGGTGCCGCCGTTGTCGCGTGACCAAAGCTCGACCGTCAGGGGGCGGTTGAGCCCGTCCGAGGCGGAGTCGAAGGCGCCGAGCTGCACGATCTCGACCGGCTGGAGGACATCGAAGTCCATGCCGAGCGCGCCACCAAACTCTTGGGCACCCACGGTGGCGGGGGCGACCTGATAGGCGACCGTCGATTGACCGCGACAGGGCAGACTGGCCAGGGAGAAGGCGAGCGCGATGGTCGCGAGAGGGTGGGGCCGCGGGATCATCATCGCCCGATCTTGACGGGATCGCATCGGGATGGCGAGGCAAAACGCTCCGGCGGGTATTTTTGATCGGGCCGCAGGTGGGCAAGTCGCAGTCCGGAGCCCGACAGCCTCTTGGAAGGGCGACCTCCCGCGTTCGCCGCCACGGTCGGGGCGGGGGTGCATCGATTGAGGTCACCGCGAATCCCCGGCCTCGGGTGCGTCGGTGGCGGTGGGGGCTCCCGGCACCGGCCGGACTGGCCAAACGGCTGGCCAAACGGCTGGGCAAACCGGCTGGCCAAACGGCTGGCCAAACGGCTGGCCAAACCGGCTGCGGTGCGGCTATTCGGGCAGTCGATGGATGGAGTTGTGGATGCTTCCCTCGAACGCGTCCCCCGCGGTGTCGCGGAGTTGGTAGTCGATGGACATGCCCCAAGTGGGGGCGAGCTCGGGGATCGCGAGGGTCACCGATCTGCCATCCGGGGCGAGTTGGGCGGCGGCGATCTGCAGGCGGCGCTGGTCGAAGTGCTTGGAGCCGTAGCCCTTGGTGCGTTTCAGGTCCCACGCTTCCACTTTGAAGGCGCCCGTGGTGACGGAGGCGGTGTCGACCGGTGAGGTGAAGGTGAGCGTCAGCTCGCCCTCGCGCGCCCTGAGCTCGACCGGCAGCGCGGGGTCCACGCCGGTGTGGCGGATGCGGGAGAAGCCGCCATCGCCGCGGGCGGAGCCGGCCCAGGCGAACATGCCGGTGGCGAAGAGCTGGCGTTGCTCGGGGTGGAAGCGTCCGCGCATGACACCGGTGGGGAACTGCAGCCCCAACGAGATCATGCCGCCCTGCGCTTGGCCGCCGATCGTCTCGTGGGGAACGAGGAAGATTTTGCCGGTCCCGTAGCTGAGGTTGAGCAGTTTGCCGTTCAGCGGCCCCCACGCGGCGTCCTCGGGCACCCACATCAGTTCGGCGGGGCTGCGGTCGAAGGCGTTGGTGATCCAGCAGAGCGGTTGCTCCATCGCTCCGTCGCTCTCGTCGGTGACGTCGTGGTAGCCGTACATGTTGCCGTAGAAGCCGCCCTCCTTGACGTAGTTGATGCGGTTCTTCGGGTTCCAGTGTCCCTCTTGGTCGGTGACGATGAACGTCCCATCGGGGTTCAGGCAGACGCCGTTGGCGGCGCGGAAGCCCGTGGCGAGGATATCGGTCCGGGCGCCGTCTTCGCTGACGCGCAGGAGGGTGCCGTGGTGGGGGACGAGTGCCGTCTTCGCGTGCCTGGCGCTTTTCGCGTAGTAGAAGTTTCCGTCATCGTCCGTCTGCAACCCCATGGCGAACTCGTGGAAGTGTTCGGTGACCTGGTGGTCGTTGTTGAAGCACTCGATGTGGTCGATCTCGCCGTCGCCGTTGAGATCGTTCAGCTTGGCGATCTGGTCGCGGCAGCAGACGTGGATGGTGCCGTCGACGACCTTCACCCCGAGCGGTTGGAACAGGCCGGTGGCGATCCTTTGCCAACGGTGTTCGCCGAAGGTCTCCGCCCCGATGCCGTCGACGATGAACACGTCGCCGAGCCATGTCGCGACGGCCGCCCGGTCGCCGCCGGGGAGGAAGTCGAAGCCCCCGATCCGCATCCATGAGCGCCAGGGATTCTGTTCCGGCAGCGTGATCTCGTCGGCTTCGAACCCGCGCGCGGCGTGGGCTGATGCCTTGCCGGTGGTGGTGACGGTCTGCGGCCAGCGCTGCGGGCCGCCGCGGGTCAGCGCGGTGAGGTCGATGGCGTCGCCGGCGGTCGCGGCATAGGCTTCGAGGTCGGCCTGGTCCGCCGCGGCGACGAAGATTTTGGCGCGTGAACCCGGCTGGAGGTAGGCGGTCACGAACTCGCCTTCGTCCTCGATCTTGGCGCCCTTGGCGACGACGGCGGTGCCTGGGGGCGCGACCCGCAGGATGGGAGCTGGGCCGTCCTGCGAGACCTGGATCGTGCGGGTGAACACCGTCGTTTCGCCCATGATCTCGTAGCCGGGGAGCTCGAGCAGCTGCGCGCCGCCCACGGAGTAGTGGATCACGGGGCGGTTGCCGTGCATGTAGGTGCCCTTGTACTGGGTCCAGTCCCGGGGCAGGGGCCCGTAGGGTAGGCCGTCGCGACCTAGGAATCGCGGGTCCTCGTGTTCGCCGTGCTGGGACATGACGCCGGGCGCGACCGGGTTCACGAAGAGCGGTTCGCCGACGATCGAGGAGTGCGTCCCGTGTGATTGGTCGAAGGCGATCCCTTTCCAGTCGATGTATCCATCGCCTTGCCAGACCGCGGCGACGCGCATGAGGTCGTGGTCGTAGAGCGCCCACTTGTTCCCCGCGGCGACCCCGCCCGGGCCCTCGTCGAGCCGCACGGCGATGCCCTTGTAGGCGATGTTGCCCGGAGCTACCTGGATCGTCCAGAACTGCACGGGGCCGTAGTCCATCTGCTTCCATTTCGGCTCGCCCTGGCCGAAGGCCACGGTCACCTCCGGTCCGAGGCCCAGCCCGCGCGGGAGCGACGCGATGGATGCGGCGTCGGCCTCGGTGTATTGCGAGGGGTTGTGCGGCTTGACCAGCGTCTCGCGGATGTAGTGGATGACGTCCCACTTCTGCTGGGGTGTCATCCAAGGCTGCGGCATCATTTGGTTGAAGCCCTTGGTGAGGGTGTTGTAGAGCGACAGCGGGTCCTTGCCGTTCTTGAACTCGCCCTCGTGGAAGCGCATCGCCGTGGGCAGGGTCCCCTCGATGGTGTCGTTGCCGTGGCAGGTGATGCAGAGGCCATTGTAGATGCGCGCGCCGCGCTCGAGGGAGTTGTGGTCCCACGCGGAGACCATGCGCGGATGGTCGGCCTCGGCCAACGCGCCCACCGTCACTTCGCCGATGGTCACGGCTCCTGCTGGCTCGGCGCGGACCGTGACGGGGTAGGCGAGAAAGCCGTCGATCACCGCGGGGTCGCTTGCTCCGGCGGCGTCTCCGTCGTCGGCCTCAGGCTGCCAGAAGAAGTCGGCGGTGTTGATCTCGGCGATCTCGCCGCCGCTGGCGTCCTCGGCTTCGGAAGCGGAGAGCGACCGTCTCCACAGGCGCACCGCGGCGATCTCGCCGGTGAAGTCGCCTCCGAAGTCCTCGGCGCAGGCGCCGATGACAAAGCGCGCACCCTCCGGTGGCGGCGCGGAGAAGTCCGCGCGCCGGGCGACCTCCTCGCCATCGACGTAGAGGGCGGCGCCGCCGTCTCCGGCGACCACGACCACCTCGTGCCATTCGCCGTCGTCGAGGCGCGGGCCGCCGCCGATCGCCCCGACCCAGCCGATGTCGTAGGTGGCGCGGCCGTTGCGGAGGTAGAGGGTCTTGCCGCCCCGGATCCACTCTTGGCCGGGCTTCGATTTGGCGAACAGGGCGCCGCCGCCGGAACGGGTGCGGAATCTCGTGTAGGCGGTGAAGTCGCGGGACAGGTCGAAAGTCCCGCGCGCTTCGTCGGCGCCGGAGACGAAGCGCGCCCCCGAGGGGCCGGTGCCGCCGGTAGCGGTGGCGGCCGCACCGAAGTGCCTGGCCTCGCCGAGCGGTTCGCCATCGAGCCAGGCGCCGACCTCGCCCGGCTCGCCCTCGCGCTGGCGCAGGCCGAACTCGACGGTGCCGGACCGAGCTGCACCGAGCGGGATGGCGATGGCGGCGCCGGGGGCGGAATCGATGTGCAATACCGCGTCGCCGGTGGCCTCGAAATCGAAGCGCAGGTGGCTGTTGGCGAGCGGCGCGTCGCTGCGCCAGAGCGGGGCGGCGTCGAGCCGTCGGGCGGTGGAGGCGGCGAGGACGAGGAGGAAGGCGAGGAACCGGGTCATCGCGGGACTGTGTACGGCCGGAGGCGCGGCGAGGGAAGGGGAATCCTCACGGCGATGGGCGGGCGAGCCGGGCGGCCCGCGTGGCGACTCGCGGGCTTGAACCGCGGGTGGGGGGGATGCACGGTGGCGGCCGATGAGCCTCCAGCAGCCCGCCGTCGTCCACTTTGCCCCGCAGTCCGGCTCGGTCGAACTGCGAGATGTCCCTGTCCCCGCAGCGGTGCCGGGCGAGGTCCTGTTGGAGGTCGCCGCGGTCGGCGTGTGCGGCAGCGACCTCCACCAGTGGCACGCCACGCACAGCTGGCCGGTCAACTACCCGGTGGTGCTGGGGCACGAGTTCGGCGGCACGGTGGTCGAGGTGGGTGAGGGGGTGTGCGGCTGGACGGAGGGGGACCGCGCCGTCAGCGAGACGGCGGCGGTGATCGACGCCGACAGCCCGATGACGCGGCGTGGCCTCTACAATCTCGACCCGTCGCGGAAGGGCTTCGGCTACGGCGTCGACGGGGCGATGACGCGCCGCGTCCGGGTGCCCGCCCGCTGCCTCCACCGCGTGCCGGAGGGCTTGGCCATCGAGGAGGCCGCGCTGACCGAACCCTGCTGCGTGGCCTACAACGCGGTGGTCAACAACACCCGCATCGAGCCCGGCGACCGCGTGGTGGTGCTCGGCCCGGGGCCGATCGGCATCCTGTGTGCGGCGGTCGCCAAGCTGCGCGGCGCCGAGGTCGCGCTGGTGGGGCTGGAGACCGACGCGGTGCGGCTCGCCGCGGCGCGGGCGGGCTACGGGGTCGAGACCCTGACCGGTGGGGCGGGGGACTGGGCGCGCGCGCGGGACGGCCTCGGCGCCGATGCGGTGATCGACGCCGCCGGGACGAACGCCACTTTGAAGATCGCGCTCGATCTCGTGCGCCCGGCGGGATGGGTCACCAAGGTCGGTTGGGGGCCCGGGCCGGTCGGCTTCACCTTGGACCCGATGGTGCAGAAGAACGTGACGCTGCAGGGCAGCTTCAGCCACAACTGGGCGATCTGGGAGCGGGTGCTCGCGCTGCTGGCGTCCGGGGCGCTCGACGTCGGACCCATCATCGGAGGGCGCTGGCCGCTCGCGGAGTGGCTGCCCGCCTTCGAGCAGATGCACTCCGGCGCGGTGGTGAAGTCGGTGCTGGTGCCGTGATGGATCCTACAGTTTCCCCGCCGCCCATGCGGTGCCCCGGGCTAACAATTCGATGAACACCGGGTCGCGGAAGGTGTCGTCGGAGTGGCCGTAGGTGGTGCCGAAGACGCGCGCCTCGCCGAACTGGTTCACCCACAGCACCGGGTGCTTCTTGCCGTTCCGTTCGCTGACCGAGTAGGCGAGCGGGGTGGTGTTCGGCCAGGTTTTGGTGACGACGTAGAGTTCGTCCTTCGGCGTCGTCCACTCGTCGGGGAAGGCGGCCATGATCGGGTGGTCGCGGACGACCGGCACGACGGGGTACTCGCTCTGGTGTTCGTGGTGCTTGCTCGTCACCCCGAGGAACTCGCGCCAGTCGTCGATCTCGGCGGAGCGGTAGGTGTGCATGGCGCAATGGATGACGACGGCCGGGGTGCCCGCCTTGTGCGCCTCGGTGATCTTGCGGATGTAGTCTGGGTTGTTGGTGTCGGCGAAGCACTCGTTGTGGACGACCACGTCGTAGGGCTTCGCCCATTCCGGGTCGTCGTAGAGGTCGATCTCCGCGCGGGTGCCGCGGCCGCCGTCGTTGACGACGTCGAACTCGATGTCCATCCGCGCCTCGACGCCCTCGGTGAGGGCGACCGCTTGGAAGGCGTAGTTGTGGCAGCAACCGCCGGTGACCAAGAGCCCGCGCAGCTTTTCTCCGGTGTACAGTTTCTCCGGGGATTCGGCAGCGGCCGGGGCGACCGCGGCGGCGGCCGCGGGTTCTTCGGCCGTGCCGGGGGAGGCCAAGAGGACGACAGAGCCGATCGAGGCGGTGAGCGCGGCGGCGAGGGCGGGGAGTTTGCGGTTCATGATGATCTCCCTAACCGCTACTCCGGGGGCGATCTCAGCGGCAAGCGCAGAATTGCGGGCGGGCCGGAGGCGAAAGCGTTGCCCGCGGGGAGTAAGCAGGTAGTTTTTTGACGATGCCCGCTCCATCACCACGCCCCGTCTGCACCGGCCACGACCCCGACGCTCCCCTGCTGCCGCGGCGCGAGGTGTTGAACCGGTTTGGCATGGGGCTGGGCGGGATGGCCCTCGCGGAGATGCTCGCGCGCGATGCCGGTGCCGCGCCGCGCGGGGCGCTCGGCGGGCTCCACCACCGGCCGAAGGCGAAGCGGGTGATCTACCTATTCCAAAGCGGTGGCCCGTCGCAGATGGATCTGTTCGACCACAAGCCGCTGCTCAACGAGAAGCACGGGCAGGAGCTGCCCGACGAGGTCCGCCGCGGGCAGCGCCTGACCGGGATGTCGGGCAACCAGAGTTCGCTGCCGCTGGTCGGCTCCCCATTCCAATTCGCCCAGCACGGGCGGTCGGGCCAGTGGATGAGCGACCTTCTGCCGCACACGGCGAAGATCGCCGACGAACTCTGCATCGTGAAGACGATGCACACCGAGGCGATCAACCACGGGCCCGGGGTGACGATGCTGCAGACCGGCTCGCAGTTGCCCGGGCGGCCCAGCATCGGCTCCTGGCTCAGCTACGGCCTCGGCGACTCGGCTTCCGACCTGCCCTCGTTCGTGGTGCTGGTCACCAAGGGCAAGGGCGGGCAGCCGCTGGCCTCGCGGCTGTGGGGGAGCGGCTTCCTGCCGACGAAGTTCGCCGGCGTGCGGTTCCGCGCCGCCGCCGACCCCGTGCTCTACCTCAATTCGCCGGACGGCATCTCCCGGGCGGGGCGCCGCAAGCTGCTCGACGGCCTCGCCGAGCTCCAGGAGCTGCGCGCCGGGGACGAGTTCGACCGCGCGCTCGACGCCCGGTTGGCGGGATACGAACTCGCCTACCGCATGCAGGCTTCGATCCCCGAGGTGGCGGACTTGAGTTCGGAGCCGGAGGCCACCTTCGAGGAGTATGGCCAAGACGCCAAGAAGCCGGGCACGTATGCTGCGAACTGTTTGTTGGCCAGGAGGTTGATCGAGCGCGGTGTGCGCTTCGTCCAGCTCTACCACCCGGGGTGGGATCAACATGGGGGGCTGGTGGGGGGCATCCGCAACCAATGCCGGGAGACCGACCAGCCCTCGGCGGCCTTGGTCGCCGACCTCAAGAGGCGCGGGTTGCTGGAGGACACCCTCGTCGTCTGGGGCGGGGAGTTCGGCCGCACCAACTACTGCCAGGGCAAGCTCGGCGCCAACAACTTCGGCCGCGACCACCATCCGCGCTGCTTCTCGCTGTGGATGGCTGGCGGTGGCGTCAATGCCGGCACCAGCTATGGTGAGACCGATCCCTACTGCTACAATATCGACCGCGATCCCGTCCACGTGCACGACTTCCACGCGACGATGATGCATCTGCTGGGCATCGATCACGAGCGGCTGACCTTCCGCTACCAGGGCAGGCGCTACCGCCTCACCGACGTCCACGGCCACGTGGTGCGGAACCTGATCGCCTAGCCCGAATCGATCACCAAGCTCCGGGCTACGGCTTGCGCTCGTTGATGCTGAGGGTGTTGCCGTTGGGAACGGCTCGGGCAGGGTGTCTACCCAGCCGCTTCGCCGATCCCTGCCGCCGCCTACTCAGCATCAACGATCGGCGGCGCCTCGCCTGCGGATGTGGTGATCGATCCGGGCTAGGAGCCCGTCGGACGCACCCGTTCCGGCGCGAAACGAATCGGGAGCAACGCATTGGGAGCAACGCATTGGGAGCAACGCATTGGGAGCAACGCATTGGGAGTGGCCCAAACCACCCCGCCGTCTCGTCGCTGATCTCGATCAACTCCTCGCCATCGTGCCGATCTGGATCGAATTTCTAAGACGTTCGGGCTCGAGAGTCGTCGGTCCGACAGCCTCCTAGCCAATGCCGATGCGCCCGATCGTCACCATCACCGCCATCCTCCTCGCCGGCTCGGTCGGGGCACTGCTCTACGCCGTGATCGAACTGCAGAGGAAACTTCCGCAGGCGCCGGTCGCCGCGCCTGCCCCGCTGGAGCGCCTGATCTACTCCGAGGGCGGGCATGACCTTTGGGTCGAGGACCTCGAGAGGATGCGGCTCCGCTATCGGATCGGAGACAAGGGCGAAGCGGCGCTAGGGCCGAAGCGCTTCGAGGCCGGGAAGCCGAGGGCGTATCAGGTCTTCGAAGCGCGCGAGGAGGGCGAGATCGAGGGGCGCCTGATCGTCTTCGAGACCGAGTTCGGCACGTCTTACGTCACCGAGCGGGACGTGCGGAACTTCGCCGAGATGCTGTCTCGCTTGAACGGGGGCGAGGGGCGCTGAGGGCTCTACTCGAGCTTGTTGGCGGCGGCGATGATCTGGTCGGCGAGGTCATTGGTCAACTCGTCGACCGTCCCGTCGATGGTGATGGCGATCCAGCTGGTCCCGCGCCCGTCGCTGGTGAAGAACTGGGCGGCTTCGGGCTGTGAGAGGCGGGGGAAGGTCGCCTCGTCGATGCCTAGCGACAGCTCGCCGGAGAACTCCCATCTCTCGAGTTCGGAGACGGTCGCGGACGACGGTGGGGAGGCCGGCGCGAGGGCGGAGATGGGGGCGACGGGCCGCTTCCGATCGGCTTCGCTGACGGTGAAGGCGCCGCGCAGCTGGGCGAAATTCCCGCATTGGATATCCACTTTGGAGACGTTCCAACGGCGCTCGCCCGTCTCGAATGTCACCGTGCCGCCGGTGAGGGGGAGGACGCGAAAGCGGATGGTATCGAGCAGTCGGGAGATCGCCTCGAAGGCGGGGATGTTGAGGAGGGTGCCCTCGTTGGCGAACTCGACGATCGACCGCGAACCGAAACCCGCCCTCGTGTTCGGCGAACCTTCGATGCCGATCGACGCGTTGGCGGTGCCGGCCAGATAGGTTCCGAATTCGGCGGGGATCAGCGAGGTCACCGGGACCTCCTGCAGGTTCAACTGCAGCGAGACGTCGGGGATAGCCCCGAGGGTGATGTCCCCCCGCAAGCTCCCCGTGCCGCTGCCGAGGCGCAGGGCGGAGTCTTTGAAGGCGATGCGCCCGTCGCCGACCTCGACCCTGAGGGAGTCGATCTGGAGGTCGCGCCACCAGTTCTGCCGGAGCCTCCCCCCTGCGAAGTCGAGCGTCCACGCGCCGGCCTCGGCTTCCGGGGGCGTCACGACCAACCCGCTGCCGGTGACGCTCCCCTGGTTGGTTTTGGTCACCCCCCAGCGGAAGGCGGCCTCCTTGACTTGGAGGTGGGCGAAGCGCAGCCGCTCGAGGTCGGGATTGATGCCGAAGCCGGCCGTGAGGGGCGCGCGCTCGGCGGCGGGGGCGGCGGCGCTGAGCCCTGTGGCCTGGCCGACGCGGAGGGTGACGTCGAGCTGGCCGACCTCTAGTTTCTCGAGGTCCCACGTCTTGTTGAAGAGGAGGTTCTTGGGCATCTCGAACGCGATGCCGGTGGCTTCCAATTCCTTGAAGAACGCCTGCTCGGAACCCTGGGCACTGAACAGCTTCGTCGATGCGCGGGCGCCTTTCCAGCGGTAGCGGCTGCCCTCGTAGGATTCGGCGTCGATCAGGGCGCCGATCTTCTCGGACATCATGTCGGCGAAGCCCTTGCTGCCGACGTACTTTTTGAGCAGGAACAGTCCGGCGAGGAAGAAGATCGCCCCGAAGAAGGCCAGCCGCAGCCCGTAGCCGAGCAGGCGGAACGGCAGCGGGAGGCTGGGGTCGGGGTGGATGAGGCGGTTCTTCGAGTTGTGGAGGAAGGACTGCTTGGCAGCCCATTCGTTCATCGCTTCATTGAAAGTGCGTTCTTCTTCGCTCTGCATTGGCCTTGTGGGGTCGGTCCTTCACGTGGGCGCGGACGCGGGGAGTATGCCCGACACCCACCGCGCCCGCATGGAATTTTTTGCTGGCAGCGGGCGGTCGGTTGCCGTAGTTGCCGCGCGTTGGACGCCGACAACAGAGTTTCCCTCGACATCTTCGAGGGGCCGCTAGACCTCCTCCTCTACCTCATCAAGAAGGATGAGGTCGATATTTACGAGGTGGCGATCGAGCGCCTGACAAAGCAATACCTGGAGTACATCGACACCTTCAAGTTGTTGAACATCGAGCTGGCGAGCGAGTTCGTGGTGATGGCGGCGAACCTGATGTACATCAAGAGCCGGACGCTGTTGCCGAAGCACGAGCAGCCGCCGGAGGAGGAGGCCGAGGAGGAGGACCCGCGCTGGGAACTGATCCGGCAGCTGGTCGAGTACAAGAAGTTCAAGGATGCGGCGGGCTTCCTCGAGCAGCGGGAGGCGTCCCAGGTCAACGTCTTCGCCGGCGCGCCGGAGGTGCCCGAGCGGCCGGCGGAAGCGGATCCGTCGCCACCGCCCGGGGTCGGCATCTTCGACCTCATCCGCGCCTTTCAAAAGGTGTTGCGGCGCTTCGACGATGCGGCGGGCCTGGAGGAGATCGTCGATGACCGGTTCACCGTCGGCGACCGGATCGACTATCTCTTGGCCGAGGTGGGGCGGGGGCGGAGGACCAAGTTCAAGGATCTGTTCGCCGGGGCGAGCTCCCGCTCCGAGGTGGTGGTGACCTTTTTGGCGTTGCTGGAGCTCATCCGCCTGCGCGAGTTCCGGGTGCAACAGGAGAACACCCTCGGCGAGATCGAGATCGAGCGCAGCGGCGAGGGCGATCCCGAGGCGCTGGCGGAGTTCGGGCTCGAAAACTAATTGAGCCCGGTGGCGAGGATCAGAGGTGCCAGCCGGAGAGTCTTGGGTGTTCGCTCGTGCGATCTGGGTCGAGCCATGGCGCTGCGGAGCGCCACCCTGAGAGATCATCGGCCGGCGGGCACCTCGCGCCACCAGTCGGCGTCCCCCTGCTGCCAGAGCAAGCCGGAACCGACCGCGCCCTCCGCGAGCAGTCCATGGCGGAGCAGGCTGGGGAAGTTGAGCGAGGATGGATTCTTCGGCAGGGCGTCGGAGATGAGGAAGTTGGCGCGCTTGGCGCGGGTGAGCGCGACGTAGTAGAGGCAGAGGCTCTCGTAGCAGGCCTCGGCGGACTGCGACTCCAGGAAGGCGTTGAGCTTGGGGTCGGCTTCGACGATGGCGCGATTGGGCATCTGCATCACCCACTCGATCTCGCGGTCGGGGCTGTAGTGGACACCGATGCCGCGCGGCGGGGTGTCGAGCGCGTCCCCTTCGAGCTCGGGCAGAATGACGATGTCGAAGTCGAGGCCCTTGGCTTTGTGGACCGTCAGGACCTGGATGGCGGAACGGGTGGCGGCGTCGCGGGCCGAGTGCCGGTCGATGTAGCGGAGGAAGTCGTCGACCGAGCGGCTGCCGCCCCGGTCGAACAGGGCGGCGGCGCGGCCGAACTCCTCGGCGCGGTGACGGGAGTAAGGGTCGAGCTCGCCGGGGATCTGATCCAGCCAGCGCCGGGTGGTCGCCTCGAAGCCGGAGGCCCAGACCTCGCTGAGGAGGGCCGTGCAGAACGCCGACCGCGATGCGCCCACCGCGTTCGCGAGCGGGGTCATCTGCAGGTGCTGCCAGGCGAAGTTGTCGCCCGGGTGGGCGGCGGCGTGGAACAGGGAGCGCAGGGCGGAGGTCAGCGGGTTGTCGTCGGCGATGCCGAACTCGGAGGCGTTGACGACCGGTTGGCCGGTGCGGGCGCGCAGGAGATCGGTGGCGGTGCGGCCGGTCGAATTGCGGCGGACGAGGACGGCGACTGAGAGGCCGCGGGCGAGGGGTTGGATCTCCTCGATCAGCCCGGCGGCCAATTCGAGCCGGGCGCGCAATCTGGCGTCCGCTTGCCCTCGGCCCGAGATCTTCTCGGCGGCGATCCACGACACGCACCCGCTCAAATCCGTGTGTTCGGTCGAGTGGGGGGTGAACTCCCAGCGCCCCCTCATGGCGGGGAAGAGGGCCGAGACAGTGTCCGGTGAGAACACCTGGTTCACCGTGTCGATGACCGGCTGGGCCGAGCGGTACGACTTGTCCAGCGGCACCTCGCGGAAGCGCCCGCCACCCATCTCCCGATAACGGTCGCGCAGGCTGGCGAACAGGGAGGCGTCGCCCCCGCGCCAGCCGTAGATGGCCTGTTTGAGGTCGCCGACTTGGAACAGGCTGCGCCTGCCTTCCGGGTCCTGCAAGGCCTCTTCGGCGAGCGGTTCGATCACCCGCCACTGCGCGTAGCTGGTGTCTTGAAACTCGTCGAGGAGCCAGTGTTCGAAGTTCGAGTCGAGGCGGTAGGCGATCTGGTCTGGCAGCGGGGCGCCGCCGCCGGCGAGGAGGAGCGGCAGGTCGCCGAAGGTGAGCTTCCCTTGCTTCCGCACCGCCTCGCGGTAGTTGGCCTCATACTTCGAGAGCACCGCCCACAGGCCCCGGGTGCGGCGCAGGCGCACCTCGATCTCGCCCGCGACGATGTGCCCGAACAGCGCGAGGAGGTAGTCGCACTCCTCGGGTTCGAGTTCGTGGCGCCGGCGGTCGACGGTGATGGTGCCTCCGCCGCGGAGCAGGTCGTCGCGGGCGCGCATGAAGTGGCCGAAGAGGGTCTTCTCCTTGTCGGGGACGGGGGCGCCCGGTTGGTGGTTCCGTAGCCAGCCCAGGAAGCGCAGCCAGCGGTCGAGCACCGTCGGCTCGAGGCCGCGGCCGTTCAGGTGGTCGGTGAGGGCGCCGAGCACGTGGTCGAGGTTCGGCTCGCTGAGCTGCACCCATTCGTTGCCGCGCGGCCAGATGCGCAGTGAATTGCCCCAGAGGGCGGGGTCCTCGGCTTCGAGGAACAGCTCGTGCAGGTCGCCGATGAACTTCTCGAGGTTGCGCACGATGCCGGCGTCCTCGCGGCCGAAGGTGGCGAGCTTGAAGGAGTCGAGGAAGTCTCCCGCGCCGGCGTCGGAACCGTCGAAGACGGCGCGCAGCACGCGCTGTTTCTCCAGGTGCCCGGCATAGTCGTCGAGGATCTCGAACTGGCCGGCGAAGCCGAACTCGAACGGGAAGGCGCGGACCACGTCGGCGAAGAAGCTGTCGAGGGTGCCGAGGGCGAGTTTGGGGATGGCGCCGATGTAGGCGCGCAACAGGGTGAGCGCCGCCCCCCGGTCGAAGTCTGGAGCGGCGAGGTCGCCGGCGAGCTCCGCCGCCGCGGCGGGGTCGCTGGCGGCGCGCGCGAGCTTCGCCAAGATGGCGTCGAAGAACTCGCCGGCGGCTTTGCGGGTAAAGGTGAGCGCGCTGATGCGCTCCGGTGCGACCCCGAGCCGCATGAGGTCGATGAAGCGGTTGGTCAGCCGGTAGGTCTTCCCCGACCCGGCCGAGGCGAGGATGATTTCGTTATCGACGTGCAGGGGGGGCGGGCGGCAGGGAGTGGAGTTCGGGGGCGCCGAACAGGAGGCGGGAGAAATCGTCGTAGCGCGGGTTCGCGGACGGGGGCCAATATTGGTGGGCCTGGACCGCGGCGGCGACCCCTTCGGCGCAGGCGTGGGCGGAGTCGAGCGTCGCGGGGTCGAGGTCTTCCCAAAGTTCGATCTTCGTCTCCCCGTGGCTGGTGGCCAGGTTGAAATAGCCGGCGGCGGGGCGTCCGGCGTCACGCAGGGCACCGAGGGCGAGCACGTAGAGCGGCAACTGCAGGTTGGTCCAGCGGCGGGTTTTGGGGCCGCTCGCGAGCACCGCCCAGGCGGGGGGGGCGGGCTCCGCGTCCGGCCGCTTGAGCGCGCTGAGGTGCGCGGCCTCCGGCGGGGTCGCTTTGGCGGAGGTCTTGTAGTCGAGGATCCGCCAGGCGCCCGACTCGTGGCGTTCGATGCGGTCGATCGTGCCCCGCAGCTGCAGCCCGCCGATGTGCCAGGCGCGGCCGTCGCCGTGGATCTCCCATTCGGTGTCGACGATCTGCCAGCCTGCGGCGCGTTCGGCGGCCTGGATCTTCGCCGCCCAATCGAGGCGCTGTTTGGCGGACTCCAGCTGGAACGCGAGGGGCACGGACAGGCGCCGGCCGAAGCGGGCGAAGGCGCGCTTCTCGAGGCGCTCGAGGAGGTATTCGGAGATGGCGTCCGCATCGGTGCTGTCGCGGATGGCCGGGTCGTTGCCGAAGTCCTCCAACGCGTCGTGGCAGAGGGTGCCGAAGTCGCGCGGGTCCATCTCCATCTTGCCCGGGTCGAACTCCTCCATCGCCAGGGCATGCTTGAGATAGAAGCGGAACGGGCAATCGAGGTAGGAGCTGAACGCGGTGACCGAGATGCGCTCGAACACGTGCGAGCCGGGGGGCGGCGGGGGCGGGGTGAGTTGCCACGCCGCCTGCCACGCCGGGGTGGGGGGCGGCGATGCCCCTGCGGAGCAGAGCAGCAGGGCGCGGGCTGGCAGCGCGCGGTCCGGGCAGCGGAACAGCAGGCGCGACGGGCGCCGCGGAGAGCCGTCGTCGCCCGTGCGCGCGAGGAAGATCCGCAGGGAGTCGCGGCGGCCGGCGGCGATGGCAGCGAGCAGGTAGCTGTCGCGGACGAGCCGCGAGTCGGAGTCGCGCAGACCGAGCTTCCTGCGGGCGGCGTTCGGGAGGAATGGGTCGCCGCCGAAGGACTCGGGGAGGTGGCCGTCGTTGGCGCCGGCGATCGCGATCGCGGCCTCGGGGCTCCAGAGGGCTTCGAGCCAGCCGTTGAGTTCGATGGCCCCTCCGGGGCGAGGTTCGGGTTCCGCCTCATCGGCGAGGACATCGAGGGCGAGCCGCAGCGCTTCCGCCTCGGTCAGCCAATCGGTTCCGAAGGGGCGCGTGGCGCGGAGTTGCCCGGCGAGTTTTTGGGCGAACGGGCTCGCGCCCGGCGCGGCCTCCCCGTCGTCGCCCCGCGCGGCATCGCCCTCGGCGCCGGTCGCCGCGCCGGGCGGACCGGGGTCGTTGTGATGCGCATCGAGGAAGGCGAGCACCGATTCGTCGAGCGGTTCGGTCTCGAGGCGCTCGAGCCACTGGCCGATGTGTCGGAGCAGTGTGGACGAGGCCGCATGGCGGCGCCAGCGGTCGGCGAAGAATCGGGCGTCGGCGAGCGTGGCCGGGAGGTGGTCGGCGCCCAGTCCATCGAGGTCGGCGAGCAGGTCGGCAGGGCTGGGGGGCGGTGTCGCGGTGGTGGGTTCGGCCCCGGCTCGGGATCCGTGCGGAGTTTGGAGGCAGGCCTCGCGCAGGATGCCTGGGTGGCGCGCGAGTTCGGCGGCGTGGGCGAAAGACCGGGACTCGAGCAGGTCGGCGACCAGGCGGACGAGGGCGAACTCGGCGCCGCCGGAAAGCGGGCGGCCGCCCGGTTGATGGGAGGGGATCTCCCTGGCGGCGAGCGCCGAGGCGATGGGCGCCGCGAGGTCGGGGTCGGCGATGGCCAGCGCGACTTGGTCGGCGCCGTGCTCGGCGACGAATCTGGCGACGGCGGCGGCTTGCTCCGGCGGTGCGGCGGTGAGTTCGATTGCGGAATCGGCGATGTCGATCTCGGCGTTCTTCCACGCCGCGGCCCGCGGTCGGCCCCAGGGGTCGAAGCGCTCCGCCATCTGCTCCGGGGCAAAGATGGCGACCGAGACCGCACGCGTCGGGGCGAGCGCTTCGAGGGCTTTGACGGCGATGGCCGGAGGGTCGGGGACGGCGATCAACGCGATGCGCTCGACGCCGGGCGGCAGGCGGGGCTCGCCGGCAAACTGTTGGGCGAGCAGAGCAGGGTCGGCCAGGTCCGCTGCTTGCAGCCGGTCGGCTGCGGCGTCCTCGATGGCTGCGAGGTCGCGCCATCGCGGGGCGTCGGGGCGCGAGGCGTCCGCCAGCAGCGGGGCGACGTCCCGCATCATCAGCGCGCCTTCACCGAGGGTGTTGCGGAGCTTGAGCAGGCTCGCCGCCGTCGCGGAAGCCCAGGCGAAATCGCGGTTCTGCGGGTCGGCGGGAAAGAGGTGGCGCAGCTTGCGCAGCGGGAGTTCGCGCAGCGTGAGGGCCCAGGCGAGGAGCAACTCCCCGTGCGTGGCGGGCCTCGGGGTGGTGCCGTCCGGCGGGGCGTAGAGGACGTCCGGGGTGGAGATCGAGGCGGGCGCTGGTGCCTGCCGCGCCCACAGGGCGCCGGAAAGTCGCCGCGCCGCCTGCGCGGTGGGCACGACGACGAGGGTGTCGCCGAGATCACCGCGATGGCGGGTGGCGAGGTCGTCGGCGGCGGCCTCGACCAGGGGGCGCCCCCAGCCGAGGAAGGTGCGCTTCCGCGGCCCTGGGGCGAGGCTTTGGAAAAAATCGGTCTGTTCGAATGGCGGAAGCATCCCGTCGCGCGCTCCATACGCGGCGGCCAGCGCGCCCGCAAGTCCGACCGGCTCCTGGCCTCTCCTAACCCGAATCGCTCACCAAGCTCCGGGCTGCGGCTTGCCCTCGTTGACGCTGAGGGCGTTGGCGTGGTGACCGGCTCGGGCAGGGTGTTCACCCAGCCGCTTCACCGGTCCCTGCCGCCGCCTGCTCAGCCTCAACGAATGGCGACGCCTCGCCTGCGGAGGTGGTGATCGATCCGGGCTCACCTGAATAGCGCTCGTTTATGGATCGGCATCGACGGGTGGCAGCGTCCCGGTGCACCGCTCGCTTGGAGCCGTCAAGGCATCCGGGGCGTCCCGGTGGCTCGGCCGCGGGTTTCATGGCGGGGGCCTTCCGGCGCTGCGCACGTCAGGAGGACACACCGGCTTCCCCGCGGGGGTCGTGACCCGCCACACGCCCCACATTCCACTCCTGGGCTGTCACCCTGAGCAACGCGAAGGGCTCTCACCGCGGTCCGCGTCTCCGGAGCCATTCGTGCTGAACGATCCCACCGCCTCCCCGGTTGGGAACGCGACCCCGAGGGGCTGTTCCGCGCACGGCTGAAACGGCGGCACCCACGAGGATCTCCCGGCTCAACCGAGCGCCATTCCTCCGAACCTGAATGGTGGTTGGTTCAAGTACTGCCTCGCTCTGCACTGGGCCGCACCGCCGGTCCCGGCCGCCGCCTTGCTCAGCGTCAACGGATGCGGCGCCTGGTCTGCGGATGGGGTGATCGACCCGGGCGAGGCGACCGCAACAAGCGCTTCGCCGGGCGCGGGCTCGAGGCTATGGTCTTCACTATGCCGCCGCACGCCGAACGCCTCATCCTCCCCGCGCAGGACAGCCCCGCTTCCCACCTCAGCACGGCTCACGGAGATCTCGTCGTGCCGCCGGTGCGCTTGCCCGAGCGTGCGGTGGAGGTCGAAACGGTGCGCCTGGCTGAACTCGTCCACGCGGCGCGCGAGGCGGCCGTGGCGGCGTATGCGCCATTCTCCAAATTCCGCGTCGGCGCGGCGCTGGTGATGGGCGACGACCCCGAGGGCGAGATCATCCCCGGCAGCAACGTCGAGAACAGCTCTTACGGCGGCACCGTCTGTGCCGAGCGCACGGCGATTTTCTCGGCTTCGGCGCGGGGCTTCCGGCGCCTGCGCTGGCTGGCCGTGTCGACGGTCGCCACCTTGGGCGCCGAACTGCGCGACCGCTCCCCGTGCGGCATCTGCCGCCAGGTGATCCGCGAGTTCGCCGATGGGGAGACGCTCGTGCTGTGCGACAACGGCGCGCCCGGGGTGCTCGCCGAGGTGTTCGACATCGAGCGGCTGCTCCCCAGCGGCTTCCGCTTTGCGCCGGAGGCGTAGCGGGCGGCGGGGGCTCGGCGGATTGCTTCGCCCGGACTGACGGCCTGACCCCGGGCCGATGACCCGCCGCCGTTGGCGCTGAGGGCGTTGGCTTCGGCCTCGAGATCGGTTCGGGCAGCGCCTACTCGGCGGGCACCGCTTCCCGCAGCGCGGCGGCCACGGTCTCGGCCAAGATGGTCGCGCCCTCCCCGTTGGGATGGACGCCGTCGGGGACGAGCGCGCCCTTGCCTTCCATCGCCGCGTAGAGATCGATCAAAGGGCAACCCGCGCCCTTGGCGACCCCGCGCACGGCGGGGATGACCTCGCGCGTGGTGACGTCCTCGGTGATGCCCCAACGGTCGCGGAACACCGGGATGGGCAGGCAGACGTAGACCGTGGGTTTGGAAGGCAGGGCGCGGAACGTGTCGATCATCGCCCGGTAGTCGGCGGCAAATTCCTCCCCGTGCTCGGACCAGTTCTGGGGTTTGGTGTCGTTGGTGCCGAGTTTGATGACGACGATGTCGGGGGCGAAGTCGAGCGCCGCGCGGTATTCGCGTTGCTGCCAGTACGGCTTGTCGCCTTTGCGCAGCATCGTCGAGCCGCTGTTGCCGAAGTTCCTGACCTCGAAGTCCCCGCCGAGCATCCGGCCGAGCTGCGCCGGGTAGCAGTTGGCGGCGCGGTCTTTGATGGCGGCGCCGAAGGTGATGCTATCGCCGACGCAGGCGACCTTGGTGACTTCGGCGCCGGCGTTCCCGCAGGCTCCGAAGCCGAGCAGGAGGGCGCCGGCGAAGGTGCGTGCGAGGGCGGAGCGACGGCCGGTTCGGAAGGGCATGGGCATGGTGGGGAACCTTGTGCGCGCAGCGCGGGGATGTCGAGGCCCGACCGCGACGGCTCGGTGGGCGGAAGGTTTGCCGGCGCCGCGGGATCAGCGGAACACCGCATCGATGCCCATCGCGCTCTCGCGGGCGAACTCGGGGACGAGGTCTGGGCGGCGGCGGATGAGGCTGCGGTAGGCGATGCCGAGCAGGTGCAGCGTGAACAGGTGGTCGATGATGCGGTAGCCGCGGCGGCGCCTGAGGGCGAAGGCGAGCGCCCATCCGAGGTGGCGCCTGCGGATGTGGAAGGGGCTGTAGTCGACCTTGATGCGATAGCGAGGGCGCCGCGGCTTCGGCCAGCGGCGCTTGTAGGCGCGCTTGGCCGCCTTGATCCTGGCGCGCACCGCGTCGCCGAACGGCAGGAAGTAGTATTCCCGGGCCAGCGCGAGGATCTTGAAGGTGTCGCGCATGAACTCGATGTCCTCGACGGGCAGCCCACAGCGCCCCGCGAGCGCGACCATTTCGGGCATCGTGGCCAGCACTTCGGCCGCCTCCCGGAGCGCCCGCTCCGGCTGCGTCACGTAGTGGCGCATCAGCTTGCGGGTCGAGTGGTTGATGAAGATGTTGTCCCAGTAGATCGACAGCAGCGGCGGGATGCGGACGCGGCGGAAGAACAGCTTCTGCTCCGCGAATTCGCGGATGTAGAGAAGCTTTTCGACCGCCTCCTGCGACGCTTCCATGAGCCGGACGAAGGCATCGGGATCGGCGATGCCGCGCTCCTCGGCGAAGTGGTGCAGCGCGGCCTCGGCGGTCTCGGCGTGCTTGAAGATGCGCAGTGCGCAGATGGCGTTGGCTTCGGTCCAGACCGTGTCTCGCTCCCCATCGCGCCCGAGGAAAGCGAGCCTTCGGAAGGGGACCCAGCCACCTGTCTGGCACCACACCGACACCCCGAGCATGTTGCGCGCACCGGCCAGCGCGCGGGCGAACTGTTCGCAGTCGCGGCCGATGGAGGCGGGATACTCGCCACAGCCCTCATACTCGCGGCGCGCCTGCAACTCGACGATCTTCGCGTGGTCGCTGCGGAAGAAGTTCGCGTTCAAAGGCAGGTAGCGGAAGAAGTCGGACTCGCCGTACTTCATCGAGATGATCAAGGCCTCGCTCGCGACGCCTCCGAAGGCGTCACGGAAGCGCGAGCGGTGCCAGATGAGGTCGCCGACGCTGTGGGCGCCGACGGTCCAGGTCCGGAAGATGAGTTTGCGCCGGTGCCGTTCGAAGACCGGCAGGACGCCGAGCAGGAACCGGCGCACCATCGTTGCGGTGCGCAGATGCAGTTCACTTTTGAAATCGCCCTCGACGTCTCGCCCGTCGCTCTCGCCGACCCTCAACACCAGCCCGGCTACCGGGGGGCAGCTGCCGAGGAAGCGATCGATCAACCCGGCGAGGAAGGCCCTCACCTTTTTCGGGCGCGTTCCGATCGCCGCCCTGAGCGCGGGGGTGTACGACACGACGTCCATGGTGATGTAGATGGCCAGCCCGTGCGCTGCGGCGATGGAGAACAGCCTGTCGAACTCCTCCCGGCAGGCGGCGATGCGTGCCCTTACCGGAGCCTCGTATTGCTCGTGATCGGCGAGGTGGACGAGGTCGTCGAGGGTGATCGCGTTGAAGCCGGCGCTGGCGACCCGCTGGCAGAAGCGGTCGAAGTCGGTGCGGATGGCGGCGAACTGCACCTCGCGGCGCTCGGGATCGTCGAGTTCGAGGTGTTCCCAAGGGATCTTCGACCAGTTGATCGTTCGGCGGTCGTAGCCGCGGAAGAACGGCCCGATGGCGTCGATGAGGAACAGCTCCATGTAGGCCGGATCGCGGCGAGAAGACCCTCCCACACCGTCGTCCGGTTCTCAAGTTTGGGGCGATCGGCGCTCAGCAACGCAGGGCTCCCGCGACCGGCAGTCCCTCCGGATCGCGAACCGCAGCGCGCCTATGGAGAGCGGGTTCACCGCCCCTCCGTCGGCCGCGCCGGGAACGCGCGTGTGGCGGAATCGTCATCTGCCCGCCTCCGCACCCCCGGGGACTTCGCATCCCATCGGGTTCGGGCGAATGGCAGCGCCTCGCCTGCGAATGTGGTGATCGATCCGGGCTAGCCCAGAGGGTGCTGGGCTCACTGAACCGCGGAGGGCCCCGGAGCGCGGACCGCGGTGAGAGGCCCTTCGCGTCGCTCAGGGTGACAGAACCGGGGACTTGCGGGCGGTGTGTGGGGATGGGCACCAACCCATGCAAGGAAATGCGGTGTCTTCCTTGTGGGGTTCAATCCTCCTCGTAGAGGATCCGCCCGCACTGGTCGCAGTGGACGATCGCTTTCCCCGCCTTGACGCCGCTGTTGGTGGCGGGCACGACCTTCATGTGGCAGCCCTTGCAGGTGCCGGCGGCGAGCCCGACCACGGCGGCGCCTTTCTTGCTCTTGAACAGGCGCCCGTACTCGTCGAGCAGATCCTCGTCGATGTCCGCGGCGATCTGTTCGCGGTCGGCCACGGTCTCGGCGCGTTGGGCTTCGCACTGCTTCCGGCGTTCGGCGATGATGGCGAGCTCCTTCTCGACGACCTCGTTGGTCTTCGCCAGGGCCGCCTCGGCCGCCGCGCGCTGCTCCTTGATCGTCTCGGCCTCCTCCATCAGTGCGAGCTCGCGGTCCTCGAGCGAGGAGACCTCTTTGCCGTAGCGTTCGATCTCGTGGCCGAGCGCGGCGTACTCGTCGTTTTTGCGGGTCTCGAACTGTTGGACTTTCAGGCGCGCGATCGTGGTGTTGCGGGTCTCGACGTCGAGCTCCAGATTCTTGATCGCGACCGCGTTCTCCTTGAGCTTCTCCTCGACGGCGGCGAGCGCCGCCTTGTCTCCGGCGAGCCGGCTTTTCGCGCCCTCCTCCTCGAGGGGGAGCCGGCCGAGGTCGGCGTCGAGCGTGGCGATGCGCTGGTCGCGGTCTTGCAGGACGAGCAGTTTTTCGAGTTCGGGGAGCATGGGCTTGTCTCCCGCAGCCGTCGCCCAACGCGGCGCGGTTGACAACGAGGAACTGCTGCCGCCCGCCCGCCGGCGGCAGGCTGTCAGTAGGTCTCGACCGGGCTGCGTTTGCCGTCCTCGACGCTGAGCTCCTTCGCGCGTTCCTCACCGAGCGTGTCGACGCGGAGCTGCCAGATCGCCGCGTCGATCTCCGCGAAGGCCTCGAGGCTGAACGGGGCGGGCGGGCGCAGCCGCTTCTTCAGGCGGTGGACGCGCTCGAGCGCGTCGGTGACGTCGAGTTCGGGCATCGCGGCGATCACGGCATCCGCCTCCTCGACCATCTCGACACGGTGGCAAATCATGACGAGGTCGTTGCCGGCGGTGAGGGCGCCGCGGATGGTCTCCTCGAAGCCGACCTCGTTCAAAATCGCGCCCATGTCGAGGTCGTCGGTCATGACGAGCCCGTTGTCGAAGCCGAGCTGGTCGCGCAGCAGGCCGGTGATGATGTTCCGCGAGAGCGAGGCCGGCCAGCGCGGGCGGTCGGCGTCGAAGGCGGGGTAGTGCGAGTGGCACACCATGATGCTGTCCAGTTCGGGCAGGAGCGCGCGGAAGGGCGCCAGCTCTTCGGCCTCGATCTCCCCGCGGCTGCGGTCGATCACGGGCAGTTCCTCGTGCGCGTCGCAGGCTGCGTGCGTGTAGCCCGGGAAGTGCTTGCCGCAGGAGAGGATGCCCTGCTCGCGCATGGCGCGGTTGAAGACGCCGGCGTTGTCGATGACCTCGCCGACGTCGCGCCCGTAGCAGCGGCCTTTGAGCGAGTTGTCGGCATCGTCATCGTGGGAGATGTCGAGCACCGGGCAGAGGTCGAGGTTGAACCCGAACAGGTTCAAGATCTGGCCGGTGAGCCTGCCGTGGCGTTTGATCAGCTCGCGGTCGCCGCGGTCGCGGAACTGCTGCGCGTTCGGGGGCTCGTTGCCGATGAGGCGCAGCCGCGAAACGCGGCCGCCCTCCTGGTCGATGGTGATGATCGGCTCGACTTCGCTGAGGTCGCGCAGGTCGTCGATGAGTTTCCGCAGCTGGGCTGGCGACTCGATGTTGCGTCCGAACAGGATGAAGCCGCCGGGCTGGAGCGTTTTGAACCGGCGGGCGGTGTCGGCGTCGAGCTCGGTGCCGGGGACGCCGGTCAGCAGCAGTTGGCCGCGGTGGGAAGGATCTGGCATCGGGCGTGGATTCTAACCGCGGACCCGCGCCAGCTGTTTGAGGCGCAGCGCGTTCAGATGGATGAAACCGGTGGCGTCGTCCTGGTTGTAGGCCTCTTCGGCACCGCCCTCCATGGTGGCGACGTCCTCGCTGTAGAGGCTGTTCGGGCTCCTCACCCCGGCGGCGATGACGTTGCCCTTGTAGAGTTTCAGCCGAACCTCGCCGGAGACGCCCCGCTGGCTCTCGGTCACCAGCGCCTGGATCGCCTCGCGCTCGGGAGCGAACCAGAAGCCGTTGTAGACGAGTTCGGCATACTTCGGGATCAGCCCGTCGCGGATGTGCATGACCTCGCGGTCCATCGTCAGGCTCTCCATCTGCCGGTGGGCGCCGAACAGGATCGCGCCACCCGGGGTCTCGTAGACGCCGCGGCTCTTCATGCCGACGAACCGGTTCTCGACCATGTCGACGCGGCCGATCCCGTGCTTCCCGCCGAGGTGGTTGAGCACCATCATCACCCCGTAGGGCGACAGCAGCGTGTAGCCGTCGGCCTCCCCCTCCGCCGCCACACCGAGCCTGCCCAACAGGTCGCCCAGGCCGTCGCACTTGAGCCCCACGGCCTCCCCTCTCTCGAACAGGACCTGGAGGTACTCGGCTTGGTCGGGCGCTTCCTCGGGCGAGGTCGAGAGCACGTACATGCCGCGGCACTCCTCGGCGCTCGCGTCGTACCAAGGGTCTTCGAGGATGCCGCTCTCGAAGCTGATGTGCAGGAGGTTGCGGTCCATCGAGTAGGGTTTCGAGGCGCTGGCCTGCACCGGGATGCCCTGCTTCTCGGCATATTCGATCATCTCCTTGCGGCCGGGGAACTGCTGGCGGAAGTCGGCCATCCGCCACGGGGCGATCATCTCCATGTCGGGCGCCAGCGAGGCGGCGCTCAGCTCGAAGCGCACCTGGTCGTTGCCTTTGCCGGTGGCGCCGTGGGCGAGCGCGACGGCGCCCTCCGCCCGGGCGATGTCGATCATGCCTTTGGCGATCACCGGGCGGGCGATGCTCGTCCCGAGCCAATACTGACCCTCGTAGATCGCCCCGGCTTGGAACATCGGATAGATGAAGTCGCGGGCGAACTCCTCGCGCAGGTCGCCGATGAAGCACTTGGAGGCGCCGGTGTTCAGCGCCTTCTCCTCGAGGCCGTCGAGCTCTTCGCCCTGGCCGACGTCGGCGCAGTAGGCGATCACTTCGGCGTCGAAGCGCTCCTTGAGCCAAAGCAGCAGCACGGAGGTGTCGAGACCGCCGGAGTAGGCGACGACGATTTTCTTTTTCTCGCTCATTCTGGGTGGGTAAAAAATTGGACGGGACGGTAGGGGGACGCTAAGCCTTGTCAATCCATGTCCCCTCCCGCCACCGCCCTCCTCGTCGCCCTCGGCGGCGCCGCCGGGGCGCTGGCGAGGTGGGCGCTCGGCGGGGTGGTTCAGGCGCGCGAGCTGCACCCGCACTTCCCTGCGCACACCTTCGCGGTCAACCTGTTGGGCTGCTTCGCGATCGGGCTCGCGCTCGGCGTGTTCGGCGACCACAAGGTGCTCCGCCCGTTGCTGGTGATCGGCTTCCTCGGCGCGTTCACGACCTTCAGCACCTTCGGCTTCGAGACGCTCGTGTTGTTGCGCGAGGGGAGGGTGCTCGCCGCCGCGGCTTACGTCGGGCTCAGCGCCGGGTTGGGGGTGTTGCTCGCCGCGGCGGGCTGGAAGCTGGCGGGGTGAGACCGGGGTGCTTCCGGCGGGGTGCCGCCGGTCCACCGGCGCCCGGCCGTGAGGCGGGCTCACATCACCATGCCGCCATCGACGGTCAGCACCTGGCCGGTGATGTAGCGGCCGCCGGGGCCGGCGAGGAAGGCCACCGCTCCGGCGATGTCCTCGACCTGGCCGAAGCGGCCGAGCGGCACTTTGCCCTTGATGCCCTCCTTCAGCTCGTCCGGGAGGACGTCGGTCATGTCGGTGACGATGAAGCCGGGGGCGACCGCGTTGGCGGTGACGCCCCGCGAGGCGAACTCGCGGGCGAGGGATTTGGTGAAACCGATCAAGCCGGCCTTGCTGGCGGCGTAGTTGGCCTGCCCGGCATTGCCCATCAGGCCGATGACGGAGGCGATGTTGACGATGCGCCCGGCCTCCGATTTCAGCAGGCCACGCTGGAAGGCTTTCACGGTGTTGAACGCGCCTTTCAGGTTGGTGTCGAGCACGGTGTCCCACTCCTCCTCGCTCATCCGCAGCATGAGGTTGTCGCGGGTGACGCCGGCGTTGTTGACCAAGATATCGACGGGGCCGAGATCCGCCGCCACCTGCTTGCCGATCTCCGCCACGGCGCTGTGGTCGGCGACGTCGACGGCGTAGGCTTTGGCGGCGTCGGGGAAGCGGGCATTGATCTCGGCGGCGCAGCGCTCGGCGTTGGCGGCGGTGCGGCTGAGGGCGGCCACTCTCGCCCCGCCGGCGGCGAGGTGCTGGGCGACCGCGTTGCCGATGCCGCGTCCGGCGCCGGTGACGACAGCGACCCGGTCATGAAAAGCTTGGTCAGACATAGAGCGGCGAGTATCGGCAGGCAGGCCGGAGCCGCAAGCCCGAAGCGCGGCGCAGCGTGTGCGCCAAGAACCTGCCGAACTTGTGACTTCCGAGCCCGAACGTGTCGAGCGCAGCGGAAGGAACCGCTCCGCCAAGGTGAGCCGCTCCGCCAGCCCCGATCAACCTGCCCGACGGCACCGCCATCCTCTTACGCCCTCTCTCTGCCGACAGAACCCGCTTTGGGTGGAGGTAGAGGCGGAAGGGAAAAAGTACGCAGGCTGGGACTCGAACCCAGGACCAATTGGTTAAAAGCCAACTGCTCTACCAACTGAGCTACCTGCGCTTTTTTGGGCGAGCCGAGATAGTAGCGCCTGCGCGGGGCCGCGCAAGGGGAAACTGGGGCGGCTTTCGCCTCAGCTGAGCGTGGCGAAGGCGGCGACGTAACCGATCTTGGTCAGGAGATGCAGGAGCTGGTCGACGTGGATGGAGGTCTTCCCCTCCGCCTTGAGGGCGTCGATCAGCCAGTGCAGGGCGAATTCGGTGGCGGCGAAACCGGGGTGGCCGAGGACGATCCAGACGCCGCCGGCGTGGATGAGGGCGTGGGCGCTCATGCAATACGGCCAGATCCGCGGTGCGGCGTCGCCTTCGGGGCGATAGTGGCGGTTTTTGCGCAGCGCGACGAACTCGCCTTGGAGGGGGTGGTCGCAGAGAGCGTGGGCGATCAGCAGGGCGAACAGCACGACGGCTGCGGCGGCGACATCACCCTCTGAGAGGGCGTCGAGGTACGGCTGCAAAGGCATCGGGGAGGGAGGTTCCGCCACGACTGCACCGGGATCAAGTCTGCCCGGGCCGCCCGCGGATGTCGTGGTCGACACGCACCGGGAGCCGCCGGACCTCCGGGTTCCGGCGCGAGTTTCCTTCCAGCCCGGATCGATCACCACCTCCGCAGGCGAGGCGCTGCCATTCGTTGACGCTGAGTAGGCGGCGGCAGGGACAGGTGAAGCGGCTGGGGTGAACACCCTGCCCGAGCCGGTCACCACGCCAACACCCTCAGCGTCAACGAGGGCGAGCCACAGCCCGGAGCTTGGTGATCGATTCGGGCTAGCGCCCGGCGGGCTCGCTGTCCGGACGCATCGTGACGGCGACGTCGAGGCGTTGGGTGCCGCCGCCGACGACGGTGCCGCGCAGGGGGCTGACGTCGCTGAAGTCGCGGCCGTAGGCGACGCGCACGTGGCTGTCGCCGGCGAGGCGGCGGTTGGTCGGGTCGAATTCGACCCAGCCGTGGCCGGGGCAGTAGACGGCGACCCAGGCGTGTGTGGCATCGGCGCCGACCAGCCGTTTCTTGCCGGGTGGGGGATCGGTGCGGATGTAGCCCGAGACGTAGCGGGCGGGCAGGCCCAGGGCGCGCAGGCAGGCGATCTGCAGGTGGGCGAAGTCTTGGCAGACGCCGCGCCGGTCCTCGAGGACGGTGCGGATCGGGGTGGCGACGGTGGTCGCGGTCGGGTCGAACTGGAACTCGGCATGGATGCGCAGGGTGAGGTCCATGGCGGCGTCGAGCAGCGGTCGGCCGGGCTCGAAACTGGGGCGGGCGTAGTCGGCGAAGCCCGGAGCGGCGGGCACCATCGCGGAGGGGAAGCGACATTCGTAGGCGGCGAGCCCTCCGGGGCTGCGGTCGCCCGCCAGCCCGTCGCGGACCGTTTCCCACGCGGGGGCAGCGAGCAGGTCTGGCGCTGGGGCGGCGGCGACCTCCACCTCGCTGTGGGCGACGACTTGTAGGCGTTCGTGGGGTTCGACGATGGAGAAGCGGTCGACCGTGTTGCCGAAGTAATCGACGTCGGAATTGGCGAACGCCGGGGTGGGTTCGACCTCGAGGCGGAAGTGGCGCGGGCGCTGGAACGGCAGGCGGAGCGGGCGCAGCCGCGCGAGGTGCCGCGAGGTGGACACGCCTTGGGCGTAGTGGCAGGCGGTGAGGTGCTCGATGTGGTAGCGCACCGCCGGGGGGGTGGTCGTCTCGGCGCTCATCGGGCGGGGCGGGCGAGGCGGGTGGGGCGGGTGGCGGCCGACTCGGTCGACATCTGCTCCGGGCGCAGGAGCGAGAAGTACTGTCCGGTGAGGTCGCCTGAGATGGTGTTCAAATCGTGCGCCATCGCCTCCAGCATCCCCTCGGTGGCGGCGAGGCGCTCGCGCTGCTGGTCGGGGTCGCGGGCGGCGAGGTCGCAGCGGTGGAGGGTGCTCAGCGCAGCTTCGGCGAGGGCGCGCGCCGGGGTCGAGTGCGGCTGGCGCGCCTCGACCGGGAGCGAGGCGAGGTGGGACTCGATGCCGGCGACCTGAAAGGCCAGCGAGCGCGGGTTGGCGGGATCGAGGAGCAAGGTGTCGAGGACGGGCAGGATCCGTGGCTCGGAGTAATATCGCTGCCGGTAGGTGATCGAGCTGTCGGAGATGTCGAGCAGCGCCTCCAGGGTGGCGCGGCGTTCGCCCTCCGGGGACCGCAGCAGTTCGAGCATGAGTTCGGCGGCATAGGTCGCGCGCTCGAGGCGGCGCCCGAGGTCGAGGAACGACCAGGCCGGCGTGCGGGTGAAATTTTCCTGGGCCAGCCCGCTGAGGGCCGCGTGCATGTTCACGAGGTCGTCGAGCACGTGTACGCTGTCGGCGAGCCGGCGCGGCCGGGCGCCGCGCTCGAGCCGTTCGCCCAGCTGCGACACCACCCGCCAGGTGTCGTGCGAAAGCGAGTCGCGGGAGGTCTGGCCGAGCCGGAGCAACTGGGTGTTCAGGCCGCGCAGCGAACCCGGGCGCCCCGGGGCGAAGACCGCCTCCGCCAGCGCCTTCTCCAGCGGGGCGATGCCGCCGGCGGCCGGGCCCGAGCCGGAGGGTTTCGCCTCCAGCTGTTGGTTCGCCACCAGCAGGTCCCAGGCGGGCGCCACGTCGGCGAGCGCGGTGAAGCCGCCCTCGCCGGCGACCCGCGCGACGATGCCGCGCAGCAGCCGGGCGGTGAACTCCGAGCGCTCGGCGACGCGGCCGATCCAGTAGAGGTTGTCCGCCACGCGGCTGGAGAACTGGCCGTCGTGGCGCCGGATCTCCACCGGGAACCGTTGTTCGAGGGCCGACTGGTGGCTGCCGGTCGCGCTTTCGGCGAGCACCCAGGTGTCCTTGCTGCCGCTGCCGCGCTGCATCGAGATGCCCGGATGGCTGCCGGGCGCACCGGCCACGCGGGTCAGGCCGCCGGGCATGGCCACATAGCCGCCGGCGGTCTTGATGAGGAACACGCGCAGGACGACCTGGCGGGGCTCGAGGCCGCGGTCGCCCCAGGTCGGCGCCGTCGAGTAGGGGATCTCCTCTTGGGCGACGTAGCTGCCCGGGTCTTCGCCGATGTCCTCGGCGAGCGCGGTCAGTGCGGGCTCGCCGGTGACGCTGCCGAAGAGGACGGGCGCGCCCTTGTGGAAGGCGTGTTTGATCACCAGGCGGTCGAGCTTTGCCAGAGCCGTCGCGCGCGGTCCGTCTTGGCCGCACCACCAGGTGGCGACGGAGGGGATCTTCAATTCCTCGCCGAGCATGCTCTGGGCCAGGCCCGGCAGGAACGCGAGCAGCGCGGGTGCTTCGGCGAGACCGCTGCCGGGCGGGTTGAGCAGGGCGACGTTGCCGGCGCGCATGGCCTGGATGATCCCCGAGACACCGAGCTGGGACTCGCTGCGCAGTTCGAGCGGATCGATGTAGCTCTCGTCGACCCGCCGCCAGACGACATCGACCTGGCGCAGCCCGTCGAGCGTCTTCAGGAACACGCGGTCGTCGCGCACGGTCAGGTCCTCGCCCTCCGCGAGCGTGATGCCGAGGTAGCGGGCGAGGAAGGCATGCTCGAAGTAGGACTCGTTGTGGGGGCCCGGGGTGAGCAGGACGATGTGCGGGTGGTCGCCGGCGGCGGGCGCGGCGGCGGCGGCCAAGGTTTCGCGCAGCGTGTCGAAGAAGCCCGCCACGCGCACCAGGCCGCCGCCGCGGGCGACCTCCGGGATCATGCGGGCGAGGACGACGCGGTTCTCCAATGCGTAGCCCATGCCGGAGGGGGCCTGGGTGCGGTCCGAGACGACCCACCAGCGACCGTTCGGCGCGCGGACGACGTCGGCGGCGTAGAAGGGCAGGGCGCTGTTCTGCCAGGCCGGGAGGCCGACACAGGGGCGGAGGAAGCGTTCGTTGTTGAAGATCAACTCCGGTGGCACGGCGCCGTCGGCGAGCAGCTGCCGCTCCCCATAGAGGTCGGCGAGCAGGGCTTCGAACAGCGTCGCGCGCTGGGCGAGGGCGTCGGTGAGGAAGCCCCAGTCCTGCTCCGAGAGCACCAGCGGCACGGGGTCGAGCTGCCAGGGGCGCTCGTAGCCGTCGGGGTCGCCGTGGATGTTGTAGGTGACGCCGTTCTCATGGATCAGCTCGCGCGCCTCCGCCCAACGTTCCTCGAAGTCCTTCTGTGGTTGCTTGGCCAACAGCTCGAGGAAGCGTCCCCACGGCGCGCGCGCCCGGCCGTCGGCGCCGAGCATCTCATCGAAACGGCCCGGCGAGCCCGTGTAGTCGCGCAGCCAGCGCGGCAGCCGGGCGAGGTCTCCGCTGGGGGCGGGCGGGGACGGGAGGGTGGGGGATGGGGGCTGAGACGGGTTCACTCGCCGAACCTTACCGGCGACTGCAGGTCCAGCGTTAGCGGAAATTGCTTCGAGCGGATCTCGGTCGGCGGCACCAGCTTGCCCGGCGTGTGGCCGAAGCTCACGAAGCGCGTGCGGCGGCGGCTCTCGGCGGCGTAGGCGTTCACGGGGTAGTCTTCGTGAGCGCGTCCGCCGGGGTCGCTGACGTGGGATTGGCATCCGCCCACCGAGCGCTCGTTCCGCGTGTCGAGGAGGTCGAAGGTCAGCGGCGAATGGACCGGGATCGTCGGGTGCAGCGCGGAAGGGGGAGCCCAGGCGCGGTAGCGCACCCCGGCGACGAACTCGCCCGGTGTCCCGGTCGGGTGGAGCGGCACGAGGCGGCCGTTGCAGCTGACCGCGTGGCGGGATTCGGTGAGCCCGCGGCAGTGGATCTGGACCCGCTCCACCGAGGAGTCGACGTAGCGCGCGGTGCCGACGTTGGTCTGCTCTTCGCCCAGCACGTTCCAGGGCTCGATGGCGTGGCGCAGTTCGAGCCAGGCGCCGCCGGGCGAGATCTCGCCCAGCTGCGGGAAGCGGAATTCGAAGTGGGGTTCGAACCAGGCGGCGTCGAAGTCGAACGCGGCGCGCCGCATGTCGGCGCAGACATCGACGAAGTCGTCCCAGACGAAGTGCGGCAGCATGAAGCGGTCGTGGAGGCCGGTGCCCCAGCGCACCAGGTCGGCCTCGTAGGGGCGCTCCCAGAAGCGGGCGATCATCGAGCGCACGAGCAGCTGCTGGGCGAGGCTCATCTCCGCGTGCGGCGGCATCTCGAACCCGCGCAACTCCAGCAGGCCGAGCCGGCCGGTGGCGCCGTCGGGCGAGTAGAGCTTGTCCATGCAAAACTCCGCGCGGTGGGTGTTGCCGGTCAGGTCGACGAGCAGGTTGCGCAAGACGCGGTCGGCGAGCCAGGGCGGGGAGGCGTCGGCCCGGTCGGCGGTCGGCAGCTGGCTGAAGGCCACCTCCAGCTCGTAGGCGGCGTCGGCGCGCGCCTCGTCGACGCGCGGCGACTGGCTGGTCGGGCCGATGAAGCTGCCCGAGAAGAGGTAGGACAGCGAGGGGTGGTTGTGCCAGTAGGCGACCAGGCTGCGCAGCAGGTCCGGGCGGCGCAGGAAGGGGCTGTCCAGCGGCCGCGCGCCACCCACCACCACGTGGTTCCCGCCGCCGGTCCCGGTGTGGGTGCCGTCGACGCGGAACTTCTCGGCGCTGAGCCGGGTCTGGCGTGCCTCTTCGTAGAGGCCGCGGGTGGTCTCCTTGAGTTCCCGCCAGTTGTGGGACGGGTGGATGTTGACCTCGATGACCCCGGGGTCCGGCGTGACGCTGAAGGAGTTCATGCGCGGGTCGTGCGGCGGCGAGTAGCCCTCCAGGACGACCGGCGTGGCCATCTCGGCGGCGGTGTCCTCGATGGCGGTGACCAGCTCGAGGTAGTCCTCGATCATTCGCAGCGGCGGCATGAAGACGTGCAGCGCCCCGCCGCGGGGCTCGACGCAGAGCGCGGTGCGGGCGAAGCCGGGGGCTCGATCCGGCGCCGCTGCGGCGGCGCTGGTCCCCTCGGCGGCCCCACCGCCGGAGCGGGGTTGGTGGCGGACGGGGAGCCCCGACCGGTAGACGTGGAACTGGCCGTTGGCGGGGTCTTGCCAGCCGCTGCGCAAGCGGCCCGGGGGCAGCGCCGGCCGCGTCGCGGTGGGGTCGTCCGGGGCGCCCGCGAGCACGCCGTCGTGATCGGGGTCGTACGGCAGGCTGTCGAGGGGCAAGCGGAACCCCATCGGCGAGTCGCCGGGCATCAGGTAGAGCCGCTCCGGCCGCAGGAACCACTGCCCCGACTCCCAAGCGGTGCCGTCGGCGGAACGGCCGAGCGGCAACAGGTGCCCGACCTCGGCGTCGAGCCCCTGCTCGAACACGCGCGCCAGCCGGGCGCGCTCGATCTCGTCCTCCAGCTTGCTGTCGTGGGGATCGACGTTGGTGGGCAGTCGCCGCTCGCGCCACAGGTAGTACCAAGCGTCTTCGAAGGCGGGCAGGATGCCGTCGTCCGGGACGCCGAGCTTCCCGGCGAGGCGGCGGGCGAACTCGCCGCCCTCGGTGGTGGTGTGGCCGTAGTCCCGGCCGTCGTCGGCGAAGAGCGCCGGGTCGGACCAGACGGGGATGCCGTCGCGGCGCCAGTGGGCGCTGAAAGCCCAGCGCGGCAACTGCTCACCGGGGTACCATTTGCCCTGCCCGTGGTGGAGGAAGGCGCCCGGGGCGAAGCGGTCGCGCATGCGGCGGAGCAGGGCGTCGCCGAAGCCGCGTTTGGTCGGGCCCATCGCCGCGGTCTCCCACTCCTCTCCCTCCATGTCCTCGGCGGAGACGAAGGTCGGTTCGCCGCCCATCGTCAGGCGCACGCCGCCCGCGCGCAGCCGGTTCTCGACCGCGTCGCCGAGCGCGTCGATCGCCGCCCACTGTGCCGCGGTGTACGGTTTCGTGACGCGGGCGGTCTCGACCACGCGTTCGAGCCGCATCTCGAAGTCGAACTCGGTCTCGACCTGTTCGGCGACGGTGCCGGAGACGGGCGCCGCCGAACCGGGGCCCGGGGTGGCCGCGAGCGGGATGTGGCCCTCGCCGGCCATCAGGCCCGAGGTCGGGTCCATGCCCACCCAGCCGGCGCCGGGCAGGTAGACTTCCGCCCAAGCGTGGAGGTCGGTGAAGTCCGACTCGGCGCCGGCCGGGCCGTCGAGCGGCTTCTGGTCCGGTTCCAACTGGATGAGATACCCGGAGACAAAGCGCGCCGCGAAGCCCAGCCTCCGCAGCAGCTGCACGAGCAACCAGGAGGTGTCGCGGCACGAGCCGGTGCCCAGCGCCAGCGTCTCCTCCGGCGTCTGCACGCCCGGTTCCATGCGCACGGTGTAGCCGATGCGTTTCTCCAGCAGCTGGTTGACGCGCACCAGGTAGCTGTTGGTCTCCTCGCCTTCGACGGGGGTGCAGGCGCGCAGCAGCGCCAGCATCTCGCCCTCCAGCATCGGGCCCGCGGTGCGGCGGAACGGGGCGAGTTCCTGGGTCAGGCTCTCGTCGTAGCTGAAGGGCACCGTCGATGCGTCCTCCTCGAGGAAGAAGTCGAAGGGGTTGATCGGCGCCATGTCCGCCACCAGGTCGACATCGATCTCGAAGTGCTTGACCGGATCGGGGAAGACGATGCGGGCGATGAAGTTGCCTTGCGGGTCTTGCTGCCAGTTTAAGAAGTGTGGCTTCGGCGAGACCTTCAGCGAGTAGGAGAGCACCGGTGTCCGGCAGTGCGGCGCAGGGCGCAGGCGCACCACCTGCGGCCCGAGGGCGACCGGTTTGGGGTAGGAGTACGAGGTGCGGTGGTGGAGGGCGCAGTGGGTGGCCATTCGGTCAGGAGGTCGGTGCCCGATCAGGGGCGCGCGGACTTTGATCAGAAACGTAGCAATTGCTATACCGGAGTGCGTTCGACTGGAAGATTTTCATACCTCTCGGAGAAACCATAGATAATTAGGGAGAGGCGACGGTCGCCATGTGCGAACGATCCGTCGCTCCGTGGCCTCGTCCTCGGCGAGGTCACTTCCCGCGACGCGCCGGACGCGGATGCGAGCGGGAGGGCGTCGCCGCGGATTGCGTAGGGGGAATCGCGTGGGCGCTGCACTTCGCCCTTGCATCGACCGGGAAATCGACTATAACTCCCGGCTCCTATGGCTAAGAAGAGCTGGGTTCAGCGCAACAAGAAGAAGCAACGCATCGCCGACAAGTACGCCAAAAAGCGTGCTGAGCTCAAGGCGAATGGTGACTATGTTGGCTTGCAGCAGCTCCCCCGCAACGCGAGCCCGACGCGCACCGTCAACCGTTGTGAGGTGACCGGGCGCCGCCACGGCTACCTGCGCCGATTCAAAATGTCCCGGATCGCGTTCCGCGAGCTGGCTTCGAGTGGCCAGATTCCGGGTGTGACCAAATCGAGTTGGTGAGCCGGGATCCGCGCGCGTGATCGCACGTGCGCGTTCGGCGACCCCGGCCCATCCGTCTTCCCCTAGACCACCCTCCGGCGAACCGAATCCAACGCATTGACGATCCGCCGCGGCCATGCGCCGCAGCACGATGCCGATTTACGAGTACATCGCCGAAGACCCCGAAGAGGGGTGTAGGATCTGTTCCCAAGGTTTCGAGCTGCGCCGCCCGGTCGATCGGCCGCCGCTGGAGTGTTGCCCGCTCTGCAAGAAGCCGGTGGTCAAGTTGATCTCCTCGATCAACACGCCCAAGATCACCAAGCCCCTCAGCGTCAGCGACGCCAAGAAGGCGGGTTTCACCGTGCTGGAGAAGCGCGACGAGGGCACCTATGAGAAGCTCTGACCGACGGTGAGTGCGCCCTTTGTCCCGATCCTCGCCGCCGACGTGAATGCGTGGCCGCCGCTGGGCGATGTGCTGTTCCAGCTCTTCGTGATCGGCGTCTTCGTGGTGCTCAACGGGTTCTTCGTGGCGGCGGAGTTCGCGCTGGTGAAGATCCGCGAGGGACAGCTCGAAGATCGGGCGTCGGCGGGCAGCGGGGCGGCGGAGTTGGGGAAGCGCATGCTCGGGCACCTCAACGCCTACCTCTCCGCGTGCCAGTTCGGGATCACGGTCGCCAGCCTCGTGCTCGGTGCGCTCGGCGAGAAGTGGATCGCGGCCTTGATCGCGCCGGCGCTGCCGATGGTGGGCATCGACGTGAGCGAGTACTGGGTGCACGCGATCTCCTGGGCGATCGCCATCTCCGGGCTGACCTTCTTCCACATCACCCTCGGCGAGCAGGTGCCCAAGACCCTGGCGATCCGCCGGCCGATCGGCACCACGCTCTTCTCGGCGCGGCCGCTCCACTGGTTCTTCTCTCTGTTCCAACTGCCCATCCGGTTCCTGAACTGGGCGTCCAACGCCATGCTCAGGATCATCTTCAGGGTCGACCCGGTCAGCGAGCACGAGCTCACGCACACCGCCGACGAGCTGGCGCTGTTGGTGGAGGAGAGCGAGAAGGTCTCCGAGGTCACCGAGACGGAGCGCGACATCCTGATCAACGCCTTGGAGCTCAATGACCTCGCGGTGCGCGACGTGATGACGGCGCGGAACGACGTGGTGTGCCTCGACATCAACGAGTCCTTCGAGGCCAACGTCGAGCGGGTGCTGGCTTCGCAGTTCACGCGTTTCCCCTTGGTCGATGGGCACCTCGACCGGGCGTGCGGTCTCATCCACGTCAAAGACCTGCTCGCCCTGGTCACCTCTGGCATTTCCAGTATGGATCTGCAGGCCATCATGCGTCCCGCCACTATTATTCCGGAGAGCAAACGATTGGGCGTTTTGCTGCGGGAGTTCCGCGAGCAGCGCTATCACATGGCCATCACCGTAGATGAGTACGGCAGCGTCAGTGGTCTGATCACGCTCGAAGATATTCTCGAAGAAATCGTCGGCGAGATCGAAGACGAAACCGACGAAGAAGAAGAAAGCGAAGTTCGCCGCA